>CAYZYG010000006.1:0-86365 GCA_964481395.1 uncultured Vicinamibacterales bacterium | reverse complement strand
GACGGACCCGGGTACTGATCCGCTTCGACGAACGCCCGGACGGTCTGCACGTCCTTGGAGCCGAACGCCACGTGGGCGACGTACGTGTTGCCATAGGCCATTGCCATCATGCCGAGGTCCTTCTTCGGCGTGGGCTTGCCGGCCATCGCGAAGCGGGCCGACGCGCCGAGCGGCGTGGCCTTGGACTGCTGGCCGCCGGTGTTCGAGTACACCTCGGTGTCGAGGACGAGAATGTTCACGTCGCGGCCCATGGCCATGACGTGGTCCAGCCCGCCGTACCCGATGTCGTACGCCCACCCGTCGCCGCCGACGATCCAGATGCTCTTCCGCACCAGGTAGTCGGCCAGCAGATCGAGACGCGCGGCCTCGGGCGCGCGGATCGTGGCGAGCTTCTGGCGGAGCGTCACGACACGTTCACGCTGCTCGGCGATGCCGGCCTCGGAGTGCTGGTCCGCCGTGATGAGCGCATCGACGAGGCCGTCCCCGATCTGCGGCGCCAGAACCTTGAGCAGTTCGTGGGCCTGCTCCTGGTGCTTGTCGATGGCGAGCCTGAAGCCGAGGCCGAATTCGGCGTTGTCCTCGAAGAGGGAGTTCGACCAGGCCGGCCCCCGCCCGTCCCGGTTGACGGTGTACGGCGTGGTCGGCAGGTTGCCACCGTAGATCGACGAGCAGCCGGTCGCGTTCGTGACGATCGCCCGGTCGCCGAAGAGCTGCGTCATCAGCTTCACGTAGGGCGTCTCGCCGCAGCCCACGCAGGCGCCGGAATACTCGAACAGGGGCTGGAAGAACTGCACGCCCTTGACGTCCTGCTTCACCTTCGACCGGTCCACCTCGGGCAGATCCAGGAAGAACGCGTAGTTCTCGCGCTCGGGTTCCCGGAGCGGCCGCTGCGGGTGCATGTCGAGGGACTTGTGTTTCGGGTTCGCCTTGTCCTTGGCCGGGCAGACGACCGCGCAGAGCGTGCAGCCGGTGCAGTCCTCAGGCGCCACCTGGATCGTGTACTTCAGCCCCTTGAACTCGTTCCCCTTGAAGTCGATCGACTTGAACGTCGCCGGCGCGCCCTTCAGCAGGTCCGACTCGTACACCTTGACCCGGATGGCGGCGTGCGGGCATACCAGCATGCACTTGTTGCACTGGATGCAGATCCCCGGATCCCAGACGGGAATGTCCTGGGCGATGTTCCGCTTCTCCCACTGGGCGGTGGCGGTCGGCCACGTGCCGTCGACCGGGAAGGCGCTGACCGGCAGCAAGTCACCCTTGTTGGCCAGCATGACGGCGGTCACCCGCTTCACGAAGTCGGGCGCCGCGTCCGACACGATGGGCGGCATCCGGCGCGACGCCGTTGCCGCGCCCGGCACAGTGACCTCATGCAGGTGCGCGAGCGTTTGATCGACGGCGGCGAAGTTCTTCGCGACCACCTCGGGGCCGCGCTTGGCGTAGGTCTTCTCGATGGCCTTCTTGATCTGGCCGATCGCCTCCTCGCGCGGGAGCACGCCCGAGATGGCGAAGAAGCAGGTCTGCATCACCGTGTTGATCCGCGTGCCCATGCCGGTCTCGCGGGCGACCTGGTAGGCATCGATGACGTAGAACTTGAGCCGCTTCTCGACGATCTGATCCTGGACCTCACGGGAGAGCTCCTGCCAGATGTCCTCCGCCCCGAACGGGCTGTTCAGGAGGAACACGGCACCCGGCGCCGCGTAGCCCAGCACGTCGTAGCGGTCCATGAACTCGTACTGGTGACACGCCACGAAGTTTGCCTGCTTGATGAGGTACGAGGAACGGATGGGCTTGGGCCCGAAGCGCAGGTGCGAGATGGTGATGGCGCCCGCCTTCTTGGAGTCGTACACGAAGTAGCCCTGAGCGTAGTTGTCCGTTTCCTCGCCGATGATCTTGATCGAGTTCTTGTTCGCCCCGACCGTTCCGTCCGCGCCGAGGCCGAAGAACACCCCGCGGTTCACGCTGGCCGGTTCGATGTCCAGATCCAGATCGTATTGCAGCGACGTGTGCGTGACGTCGTCGACGATGCCGATCGTGAAGTGGTTCTTAGGCGTCGATTTGGCGGCATCGTCGAACACGCCCTTGACCATGGCCGGCGTGAACTCCTTCGACGAGAGGCCGTACCGGCCACCCACCACGATCGGGTCTGCGGCGAGCGTCGAGACGCCCCGTTCGCGGGCCTCGCGCAGCGCGGCGACCACGTCCAGGTAGAGGGGTTCGCCGATCGCGCCCGGCTCCTTGGTCCGATCGAGCACGGTCACCGTCTTGACCGAGGCCGGAAGGGCCTTGACGAACTCGTCCACCGGGAACGGCCGGTACAGACGGATCTTGATGATGCCGACCTTCTCGCCCCGCTCCACCATCCACTCGACGGCCTCGTGCGCGACCTCGGCCCCGGTGCCCATCAGCACCACGACCCGTTCGGCCTCCGGGTGCCCGACGTAGTCCACCAGGCGGTACTGCCGGCCTGTGATCTCGCCGAATCTCGCCATGGCCGATTCCACGTGCGACGGGCAGTCGAGGTAGAACCGGTTGCAGGCTTCACGCGCCTGGAAGAACGCGTCGGGGTTCTGCGCCGTCCCGCGCAGCAGCGGACGATCGGGCGTCAGGGCGCGCCCGCGGTGCGCGGCGATCAGGTCGTCCGGCAGCAGGGCCAGCAGTTCCTCGTTCGTGATTTCCGTGATCTTCTGCACTTCGTGGGACGTACGGAAGCCGTCGAAGAAATGCAGGAAGGGCACCCGCGAGCGCAGTGTCGCCAACTGCCCGATAGCCGCGAAGTCGTGAGCTTCCTGGACCGAGCCCGAAGCGATCATCGCAAAGCCGGTCTGACGGCACGCCATCACGTCCGAGTGATCGCCGAAGATCGACAGCGCGTGCGTCGCGACGGTCCTGGCTGAGACGTGCATGCAGAACGATGTCAGTTCCCCGGCGATCTTGTACATGTTGGGGATCATCAGCAGCAGCCCCTGGGCCGCCGTGAACGTCGTCGTCAGCGAACCCGCCTGCAAGGCGCCGTGGACCGCGCCGGCCGCGCCGGCCTCCGACTGCATCTCGGTCACCTGCGGAATCGTGCCCCAGATGTTCTTCTTGCCCTTGGCCGACCACTCGTCGGCCCACTCGCCCATGTTCGACGACGGCGTGATGGGGTAGATGGCAATCACTTCGTTGGTGCGATGGGCGACCGAGGCGACAGCCTCGTTCCCGTCAATGGTGAGCTGCGACCGTGTCATGAGTGTCCTGTCTCCGAGATGTGACCGGATCGGTCCGTGGAACAACAGTCAGGCGTGACCGAATCTGGGCGTCAATCGACCGCCCTTTCTGCACGCAACCTCCGTGCCTGCCGAAAACGGCAGGGAATTGGTGAGTTCCGGCGCAAATTCAACTGCGGTGGAAGGGCATGCCGGAAAACCGGCACGGAGCCGTCCAGCGGCAACTCTGCAGACGTGGGGGGCACGTGGATACGGCCCGCGGGGGGCTGAGTCTGGCGGGGGCTGAGTGGTTCGAGTCGCAAGGACGGCGTCGTATCACCTGCGCGATCGATGGCCGCAGTTGCTCACTCACCACGCAGTCCTGACAGCGCAAGGACGTTGCCGTACGTGCGCCTCGAAGGACTGAGGCCCCCTCATCGGGGCGATCCCGGCACCGAGAGCACCGGACAGCGTACTACGGTACGCCCGGCTTGTGAAGGGCGGCGAGAAGCGCGTTGCAGGCGCGCTCGACCCAGAGCGGATCGGGTTCCGGCAGGTGCAGATACAACGCCCGCCGATCCGCGGCATCGAGCGATGCGAAGTCGCCTCGCGCCTGCGCCAGTTCGAGCGTGCCAAACGACATGCCCGAACCGGGGACGTCAAGGTCCGCCGCGGGGGCGGCGGAGACGATCAGAAACACCCCCCTGTTCGCGCCGCCTTTGTGCAGCTGGCCAGTCGAGTGGAGGTACCGCGGTCCGTAGCCGAACGTCGTGGCGGCCTGAGTGCTCGCCCGGATGGTCGTCCTCAACGACAGGAGCGGTGCCGTCAGCTCTGGCGCAGGGCCGAGGTAGGCGAGGATGGCGACGTAATCTCCCTTGCCGACGAGCGACAGAAACCGGGCGGGATCGGTGGTGCCCAATGCGGCCCGGGCGGCTGCCGTCAGCGAGACGTCCATGCCAGCCAGCGTTCCCGACCTCGCCGGGATGGGGAGGCTGCCTGACGATGTGTACGCATCCAGCAGGCGGCGAGTCGCATCCTTGGCCTGCTGGACGTTCGGTTCGTCGAAGGGATTGACCCCGAGGACGGCTCCCGCGACGGCCGTGGCGAGTTCCCATCGGACGAACTCGCCCCCGATCGCTTCAGCCTCGGGCAGATCGATCTGGACGAACGGGTGTCCGTCCGCAGCCAGCGTTCGCACCTGCTCGACGCCGGCGCGGTCGCCTTGGCCGAGACTGAGGTGGACGAACAGCCGGTCGGGCCCGTACTCCACCCCGGCGCCGAGCGGCTCGCCGGCCACGGGCACCACGCCCCGTCCGGACTTGCCGGTGCTTTCGGCGACGAGTTGTTCGGCCCAGAGCCCAAACGCGTCGAGCCGCGCGTCGCCCACCAGCGTCAGCTTGTCCCGGCCATGAGCCGCCCCGCTGCCCATCGCGAGCCCGAGGAGCAGCGCAGGATTGGTGCCGGCCGGCCGATCGGGGCCGCACACGTCGAGCATCGCGCGCGCCCAGTCCACGAGAGCCGCCACGTCGAGTCCCATGAGCGCCGCGGGGACCAGGCCGAAGAAGGACAACGCGGAGTACCGTCCGCCGATGTCCGCCGGGTTCAGGAAGATCTCCCGGAACCCTTCTTCCGTCGCCCTCCGGTGCAGTGCCGTGCCCTCGTCCGTGATGGCCACGAACTGTCGAGCCCAGGGACGTCCCGCGTGCTCGAGCCGGTGCCGGAAGTGGGCGGCCATCGAGTTGGGCTCGATCGTCCCCCCAGACTTCGACGCGAGGAGGAACAGCGTGTGCGACAGTGCGATTCGAGCATCGACGGCCGCGACCGACGCGGGATCGGTGGAATCGAGCATGTGAAACGCCATCCACCCGTCCCGCGGCCCGACGACGGCACGCAGCACTTCTGGGGCCAGGCTCGATCCGCCCATGCCAAGCAGGACGACGTGAGCGAATCCCTCCGAGCGAATGCCCTCGGCGAATGCCCGCACGCGGTCGAGTCGAGGGACCATCCATGCCGGGGAGGTGAGCCAGCCAAGACGGTTGGCGATCCGTTCCTGGACAGCGGGATCGTCGGACCAGAGGGATGGATCGGCCGAGAAGAGGCGGGTCAGCAGGCGGTCGCGGCCCGCTCGCTCGAGGGCCTCCGACACCGCCGGGCTGAGTGCCCCGGCCCACAGGGCGAAGCGGCCCTCCAATCGGTCGGCCATGGCGGCCACGCGTCCATCGAGTCGGGTGTCCATGCGACTCTCTCCTTCTGCCGGCTCAGTCCAGCCGGTGGGGTACAGGATAATGGAATATGGGTGATCCTTGCCGGGATCCGGGGACCGGGGACCTGGGACCGGGGGCTAGAGATGAAGTCCCCCGTCCCCATTCGTGTTTCAGCTCAGGCCCAACCAATCCCCAATCCCCAACGGGAGGATCACCGATGAACCCCGCCGCGGCCCGCGGCCGGGGTAGACACGGGTGTGATCCGGAGCGGGTGGCGCCGGACGGGCGCCCGCCCCGGCGGAAGACCCTCAGCCGTGGGCTCATGTGTGGGTCCAGACGTCTTGAAGGCCACACATCGCGACCGCCTTCGAGACGTCTCGCCCCGCCGGAGGCGGGGCAAGGCCAACACTGGGACCTCGCGAGACGCCGTTTCGCGAGCGGTGGGCTGTCCGGCGACAGGACCCGCGAGGGAAGGATCACAGATGAGACGGAGGGCAGATGGTGGGTGAGCGGTGGGCAGTGAGGCTGGTGCTGGCCCTTGGTCTGTGCGGCGCGTTGAGCGCCTGCGGTTCGGGAACGGGGCCGGCGGAGGACGCGTCCCAGATGAGACCAGGCCCGACGGCGACGGCCACCGAAGCCCCACCGCCGACCTCCGCCTCCGTGCGCGTCGTCGCGCTGGGCGACAGCCTGACGGCCGGGTACGGTCTGGAGGCCGAGGAGGCGTATCCG
Organism: uncultured Vicinamibacterales bacterium; assembly: GCA_964481395.1. Classification (GTDB taxonomy): domain Bacteria; phylum Acidobacteriota; class Vicinamibacteria; order Vicinamibacterales; family JAKQTR01; genus JBFMFH01. Next base: position 80,247 of record CAYZYG010000006.1, on the reverse strand, counting down.
GCACTCCTGGAGCGGCGGCTGCGCGAAGCCGGGCTTCTGGTAGACGTCGTGAACGCGGGCGTGTCCGGCGACACGTCGGCCGGAGGCCTGAGCCGGCTCGACTGGAGTCTCGACGGAGACGTGCGCGTCCTGATCGTCGCGCTGGGCGGGAACGACGCGCTCCGGGGGTTGGGCGTCGATCAGTTGCGGGCGAATCTCGATGCGATCATCCGGCGCGCCGGGGCGCGCGGGATTACCGTGATTCTCGCCGGCATGGAGGCCCCGCCCAACCTGGGGCCGGCGCATACGGCTGCGTTCCGTGGGGTGTACCGGGAGCTGGCGTCGGAGCACGGCGTCGCGTTTCTCCCGTTTCTGCTCGACGGCGTGGCTGGCGTGGCGCACCTCAATCAGGGAGACGGGATCCATCCGAACGCCGAGGGAACCCGAAAGGTCGCCGACAATCTGTGGCCGCTGGTCGTGCGGTCCGTTCGTGAAGCGTTGAGCCGATGATCGAACTGCAGGGCCTCTCGAAGACCGTCATGAGCGGCGGCCAGCCGCTGACGATTCTGCATCCTCTGGATCTCACCGTCCCGGGCGCGCAGTTCCTCGCGATTACCGGACCCTCCGGCAGCGGCAAGTCGACGCTGCTCGGGCTCGTCGCGGGCCTGGACGCGCCGACGAGCGGCCGGATCCTCATCGACGGCACCGACATCACGGGGATGGGCGAGGACGAACTGGCCAGACTGCGCAGCGCGAAGATCGGCATCGTCTTCCAGTTCTTCCATCTGATTCCGTCGCTGAACGCGCTGGAGAACGTGATGGTTCCGCTCGAGCTGGCCGGGCGGCGTGACGCGCGCACCCGGGCGATGGCGCTGCTGGGAGAAGTGGGGCTCACCGATCGGTCGCATCACTATCCGTCGCAGCTGTCGGGCGGCGAGCAGCAGCGCGTCGCCCTGGCCCGCGCCCTGTCCAACGACCCGCCCATCCTCCTGGCCGACGAGCCGACAGGGAACCTCGACACGGCGAACGGGCAGAACGTGATGGAACTGCTGCTGAAGGTCCGGAAGACCCGGGGTGTCACGCTGTTGCTGGCCACGCACGATCTGACGCTCGCGCGTCGGGCCGACGGCGTTCTGCGACTGCGCGGCGGTCGCACCGAGGGCGTCGTCGATCCAGAGCGCGGTGTGCCGTCGTTTGCCTCGGGCATCGTGGAGTAGGACGGTGGTGCCGTTCATCCTCCGGATGGCGCTTCGGGAAACCCGCTCGGCCTGGCGCAGGCTGGCCTTCTTCTTCCTGTGTCTCGCGATTGGCGTGGCCGCCATCGTGACGCTGCGCTCCGTCATCCAGACCGTGCGCGACACGCTGACGCGGGAGTCGCGAGCGCTGCTGGGCGGCGATCTCTCCCTGTCGACGAACCGCCCGTGGGACGATGCGGTGCGTGCCGCGATCGAGTCCGCGGTGGCCGACCTGCCGTCGACGGCCCGTGCCGACGAACTGGAGACCCTGAGCATGGTGCGGCCGGCGGACCCGGGCAAGGCGGTCGCGAGACTCGTGGAGCTGGTGGGCGTGCAGGCCGCCTACCCGCTGTACGGGCGCGTGACGCTCGAGCACGGATTGACGTACTCGCATGCGCTCCTGAAGGAGCGGGGCGTGCTGGTGCGGCGCGACCTGCTCGTGCAGCTCGGCCTGGATGTCGGCGACGACGTGCTCATCGGGGATCGGGCCTTCACGGTACGCGGCATCGTGGCGGCCGAGCCCGGCCGCAGCGGCGGCGGGTTCAGCTTCGGCTCGCGCCTCTTCATGGACTTCGACGATCTGCAGGCCACGGGCCTCATCACCTACGGAAGCCGGGCCAGCTACCAGGTCCGGCTGAAGCTGGGCGAGGGCCAGGCTGAGCGGCTGGCCGCGCGGCTGAGAGCGCCGCTGCGGGACCAGTTCGTGTCGGTCCGTTCCTACCGGTCCACCGAGAACCGTCTCAGCGACAACCTGGTCAGGGCCGAGAACTACCTCAGTCTCGTGGGCCTGGTGATCGTCGTGCTCGGCGGCGTGGGCGTCTGGAGCGTCGTGCGGGTGTTCGTCCAGCAGAAGGTCAAGGCGGTGGCGATCCTCAAGTGCGTCGGCGCCACGGCCCGCGACATCCTGGGCATCTACATTGTCCAGGTGCTCGGCATGGGCCTGTCCGGGAGCCTGGCCGGTGTGGCTCTGGCCGGGGCCGTGCTGTGGTGGCTGAAGCCGCTGATCGACACGACCGCCGGGATCACCACGCCCTACGCCTTGACGGGCGCCGCGGTGGCCCAGGGCGTCGGCATCGGCATGCTGATCTCCCTGCTGTTCGCGCTCGTGCCGCTGCTCGACATGCGGCACGTGCGCCCCTCGCTGCTGCTGCGCGACGGCGATCGCCCGAGGCACGGGCCGGACTGGCCGAAGCGGCTCGCCGTCCTGGTCGTGGGTGCGGGGCTGGTGGGACTCGCGGCCTGGCAGGCGGGCTCGGTCGAAGTTGGTGCCGTGCTCTCGGTGGGCTTCGCGGCCGTTGCCGGTGTGCTGCACGCAGCGGGGTGGGTGCTGGTCCGGGCCATCGCCCCGCTGCAGGCGAGCCCCCGTTTCGAGATCCGCTACGCCGCGCGGCGTGTCGTCCGACCAGGCAACCAGACCAGGGCGATTCTGCTGACCGTCGGTCTCGGCGCGTTTCTGGTCGTCGGCGTGCGAGCGCTCCAGGCCAATCTGCTGCAGGAGTTCCAACTCGATTTGCGGCCCAACACGCCGGACATGTTTCTCATCGATATTCAGCCCGAACAGGCTGACGCCGTGCGCGCGGTGCTCTCGGCGGAAGCCAGCGGCGTTCGGAGCCAGGCCCATCTGATTCCGGTCCTGCGGGCCCGTGTGGCACGGGTCCAGGGAGACCGGCTGCAGCTCGAGCACAGCGACGAGGTTCGGCGCCGCGGCGGACTCGGGCGGGAGTACGTGATTACCGACCGGTCAGAACTCGCGGAGAACGAAGACGTAATCGAGGGGCGCTTCTGGGACCCGACGCCAACGGATGTGCCCGAGGTCTCCATCGAGGAAGGGCTGCGCGACCGGGCCGGCCTGAGCCTTGGGGATCGCGTGACGTTCGACATCCTGGGGCGGAGGGTGGAGGCCCGCGTGACGTCGGTTCGCCGCGTCGACTGGGCCGACGCGCGGGCCGGCGGGTTCATGTTCGTCTTCCGGCCTGGCCCCCTCGATTCGGCGCCCCGGATGTTCATCGCGCCGGTCAAGGGACCTCCGACGGCGGACGGACGGGCTGCGCTGCAGCGAACCATCGTCGATCGTTTCCCGAACGTGTCGGTCGTCGACGTGCAGGAGATCCTGGCGGGCGTCGCGAAGATCGTGAACGACGTCACGCTCGCGGTGACGGTGGTCGGCAGCCTCGTGCTCTTCAGCGGCGTGCTGATCCTCGTCGGGTCGATCTCCATGACGAAGTTTCAGCGCGTGTACGAGGCGGCCGTGCTCAAGACTCTCGGGGCCACGACCAGGACGGTGGCGCTCCTGCTGCTCGTGGAATACGCTCTGCTGGGCCTGATCGCGGGCGCCATCGGGTCCGCCGGGGGGCTGGGGCTGTCGTGGGCCGTGAGCCGGTTCGCCTTCGAGGTGCCCTGGACGCCGGTGCCCGTCCACGCGGCAGCCGGGCTGGCCGGGTCCGTGCTGCTGGTGTCGGTGGTCGGTCTGGCGGCGAGCCTGGACGTTCTGCGCCGCCGACCCCTGGCCACGCTGCGTGCGGAGTAGCCCCCCGTCCGGCGTGCTATGGGCGTGCTATGATGGGATCTTGGTGAGTCGGGAGTGGGCGATGACAGAGAGCTACCGTGACGCGCTGATGAGAAAACGCGCCGAGATCCTCGAGACCGGAGGGATCCGGCCCCTGCAGGCCTCGATGGAGAACAACTCGCGCCAGGGCGACCTCGCGGATCAGGCGAGCGGGAACAACGAGGTGCACATTCAGCTGAAGCTGAAGCAGACGGACGCCAAGATCCTGCAGGCCATCGACGAGGCGCTGCAGCGCATCGAGAAGGGCACGTACGGCATCTGCCGGGACTGCGGTGAGCCGATCTCGCCCGCCCGCCTCGGCGCGATTCCGTGGACGCGCGTCTGCATCACCTGCAAGGAGAAGCAGAACTCGTGAAGCCGGACGACCGCACCGCCCTGATCCAGGACATCTACCGCGAGAAGCTCGCCCTGTACCGGCGGCATGTCGAGGGCGCGAAGCTCGTATCGGACTACGAGTTCAACAACACCTACCAGTACGTGATCGCGCGGGAAGAGACCCACCTGCACTGGCTCGCCGACGCGATCCGCGACGCGGGGCTCGAGCCGGACGACAGCGGCCAGACGCCGGCCGTGCCGTCCGGGCGCGATGCCCGGCGGGCGGTGATCGAGGAGGACGCGCGCACGGCGCGCGATTTCGTGGCGAAATGGCGCCCCCGCCTCGATGGAGTGACCCACGCCCGTCACCGCAAGATGCTGGAGCTGATGCTCGGCGAAGTGCGCGAGCATCAACGGTTCTTCGAACAGGCTCTGGCCGGGCGCGAGGATGTGCTCGGCCGCCGGCCGGCGGGCATGGGAACCGGGGGGGGCGTCCTCCCGACCCGCTGGGTCGAATAGCCCGACACCGTGGTGCAGGTTGCCATCGCGCTCGGAAGCAACCTCGACCAGCCCCACACTCACCTTCAGCACGCAGTCGAGCGGCTGCGCACGATCCTCGCCCGCCTCGTAGCGTCGACATTCGTCGAGACCGACCCCGAACACGGCGCGGACCAGCCCCGGTACCTCAACGGAGCGGTGCGGGGCGAGTGGACCGGCACCGCGCGTGATCTGCTGACCGCGCTGCTGTCGATCGAGCAGGAGCGGGGACGGGTCAGGTCCGCAGCCGCTTCGCCGAGAACCCTGGACCTCGACCTCATCCTCTTCGGCGATGCCGTCATCGACGAGCCCGGCCTCGTCGTCCCGCACCCGCGGTTCCGGCAGCGGGGCTTCGTGCTCCAGCCGCTGGCGGAGATCGCCCCCGACATGACCGATCCCGTCACGGGGCTCCCCGTGAGGGATCTGTACGCGCGATGGAAGGAGGAAGGCAGGTGCGGATAGCCCTTGTGCAGCACGCGGCGACGGACGCGCACGACCTCAACGTGGAGCGGGGACTCGAGGCCGTACGTATGGCGGCGGCCTCCGGGGCCGCGCTGGTGGCGTTTCCGGAGCTGGCGTTCACCAGGTTCTTCCCGTGCTGCCGGCCAGGCGGGCCGGCGCCGGTCGAGATGGGCGAGCCCGTGCCCGGTCCCACGACCGATCGGTTCTGTGGGCTGGCCCGGGAACTGGGCGTCGTTATCGTGCTGAACCTGTACGAGCGGGAGGGCGACCGGGCCTACGACAGCTCGCCCGTGATCGACGCCGACGGCCGCCTGCTCGGCACGACGCGCATGCTCCACGTCGCGCAGATGCCCTGTTTCTACGAACAGGACTACTACACGCCCGGGGACCGCGGCATGCCGGTCTACGAGACGAAGGCTGGCCGGATTGGCGTGGCCATCTGTTACGACCGGCACTACCCGGAGGTCATGCGGAGCCTCGGCCTCCAGGGTGCGGACCTGGTCGTCGTGCCTCAGGCCGGCATGGTGGGGGAGTGGCCGGACGGGTTGTACGAGGCCGAACTTCGCGTGGCGGCCTTTCAGAACGGATACTTCACGGCCCTGGCCAACCGCGTCGGAGTCGAGCCCTCGATGACCTTTGCGGGTGAATCGTTCGTCTGCGCGCCGACGGGGCAGGTGATCGCCAGGGGGCCGGCGGGCGTGGACGCCATCGTGTTCGCGGACGTGGACTATGCGGACCTGGCGCGGAGCCACGCGCGCCAGCTGTTCTATCGTGACCGGCGCCCGGACATCGTCGCCGGATTGCTGGGCCTCTGACGGGGCGCCGGTGTGGCGGGGAGGCGAGTGATGGCCAGAGGGTGGGAGAGCAAGTCAGTGGAATCGCAGCAGGATGAGGCGGCGAGGGGCGGGGGCGGGGACAGAAAGAATCGGCCGCTGTCGGAGGAGGAACGCGAGCGGCACCAGCGCCGAAAGGCACTGGAACTGGCGCGCGCGAGGACAGCGGCCGATCTTCGTCGGGCCGCCGCGCCGGCGCAGCAGGAGATGCTTCGTCGGGCGCTGGCGGACCTGGATGCGAGGCTTGCGGAACCCTAGCCCTTCTTGAAGACCATCTTGCGGGTCTGCTCGCCCATCTGGGACTTGGTGGTCGTGACGACGACCATGGTGCCATCGGCATCGAGGCTGCGGACCTCTTCGCTCTCGATCGTCATGGTTTCGCCGGACTGAGTGGTCCTCGTGCTCGTGCTCTTGGTCACCAGCTTCGCGCCGTCCCACTTGGAGATCGACTTCACTTCACCCCCGCGCCCGCCCATCGCGTTGACGCTCTCGGTGCCGTCCAGCTTGTAGACGGTCTTGATCAGGCCGCCCCGGCCCTCACGCTCGATCGTCAGCTCGGTGGCCGTCTGCGTGATCGTGAGGGACTGCGGCCCGGCCGGACCGCGCCCGCCGCCCATGCCGCCGCCCATGGGGTCGCTCTTGTCCATGTCCTGGACCCACTTGCCGGTGAAATCGGGCGTCTGGGCACCTGCCGTCAGGGGCAGGGCCAGCGCTGCCGCGACCACGACTGCAACAATCGCCAACCTCTTCATCATCGTCTCCACTCCTTGGTGAGCTACTCGAACCGTAGCGCGTCGATCGGGTCCAGTTGGGCGGCCTTCGTGGCCGGGTAGAACCCGAAGAAGATGCCGATGAACGCCGCGAAGCCGAAGGCCAGCGCGACGGCATCGGTCGACATCTGGGTCGGCCATGCGAGGGTCATGGTGATCACCTGCGAGATGCCGAACCCGATTGCAATGCCGATGACCCCGCCGAACAGGCTGAGGACCACGGCCTCCACGAGGAACTGCAGCAGCACGTCCCGGGAGCGGGCGCCGATCGCCAGGCGCAGGCCGATTTCCCGGGTCCGCTCGGTGACCGACACCAGCATGATGTTCATGATGCCGATGCCGCCGACGAGGAGCGACACGGCTGCGATGCCCGCGAGCAGCGCGCTCATGGTCTTGATCGTTTCCGTGCGCATCGCGGCCATTTCCTCCATCGTGCGCACCGTGAAGTCGTCGGAGTCGCCCGGGAAGATCTGGTGGCGCTGGCGCATCACCTCGGTGATGCGCTCGGCGACCGCAGCCACCTGTCCGGCGGACGCGGCCGAGACCATCACCTGGTTGATGTGCTGCTGGCCCATGAGCTTCTTCTGGGCCGTCGTGTAGGGGATCATCACGCTGTCGTCCTGATCCTCGAACCCGCCGGAGGACTGGCCCTTGCGTCCCATCACGCCCACGACCTTGAAGGGCTGGTTCTTGACCCGGACGATCTGGCCGACGGGGTCCACGTCCTCGCCGAAGAGCTGCTCGGCCACGGTGGCGCCGAACACGGCAACCTTGGCCGCCGTGGCGACGTCCTGCTGGCTGAAGAACTGCCCCTTCTCGACGGCCCACACGCGGATGAACGGGAGGTCGGGTTCGACCCCCTGGATGCGGCTCTGCCAGTTCTGGTTGCCCGCGATGATCTGGGCGCGGGTGCTGACGGTGATCGACAGGTACTGCACGCCGGGGATGTCCCGGAGTGCGTTGGCGTCCTCGACGGTCAAACGGGCGGACGCGCCCGAGCCCATGCGCACGCCCCCCTGCATGAAGTTGCCGGCCGAAACGTAGATGAGATTCGTTCCCGCGGCCTTGATCTGGGTTTCGATCGATTCGGTCGCCCCGCGGCCCAGCGAGATCATCGCAATGACGGCGGACACGCCGATGATCATGCCGAGCATGGTCAGGGCGGTACGCATCTTGTTGCGGTTGAGCGCCTTGAAGGCAATTCGGATGGTCATGAGGATGCTCATGATGCCGCGCTCCCGGTCGTGGTGCCGTTGTTGATCGTGACTACCCCGACGGGGGGCAGCAGCTTGATTTCCTCACTGGCGATGCGGCGTTTGCTGATCGGGGTGTCCGAGACGATGACGCCGTCCCGGAACGCGATCATCCGAGTGCCGTACTCGGCGATGTCGTGCTCGTGCGTGATGAGGAGGACGGTGATGCCGCGCTCCATGTTCAGCCGCTGGAACACCTCCATGACCTCCACGCTGGTCCGCGTGTCGAGGTTGCCCGTCGGCTCGTCAGCCAGGAGGATCGAGGGGCGGTTAATGAGGGCGCGGGCGATGGCGACGCGCTGCTGCTGCCCACCGGACAGCTGGTTGGGGTGATGGTGTGCGCGTTCGAGCAGGCCCACCATGTCGAGCGCCTCGCGCGCGCGCGCGTGGCGTTCCTTCAGCTTGATGCCGTCGTGGTTGTAGAGCAGCGGCAGCTCGACGTTGTCGAGGGCGCTCGTGCGCGAGAGCAGGTTGAACCCCTGGAAGACGAACCCGATCCGCAGGTTCCGGACCTTGGCCAGTTCGTCGCCGGACATCTTCGAGACGTCCTGGCCGTCGAGGTAGTACTGTCCGGAGGTGGGTCGGTCCAGGCAGCCCATGATGTGCATGAAGGTCGACTTGCCGGAGCCGGACGGGCCCGTCACGGTGACGAACTCGCCGGCCTCGACTTCGACGTTCACGCCGCGCAGGGCGTGGACCTGAATGTCCCCCAGGACGTAGGTCTTCTTCAGGTTACGCACGGAGATGACGGCCATGGCTCTACCGCCCTCGTCCGCCGCCGCCGGGCATGCCACCGGGCCCGCGGCCGCCAGGCATGAGGGGTGACCGTGCGGCGCCCGAATTCCCGTTGCTCTGTGCCGGCAGGGCCACGGAGGTCACCAACTCCTGCCCGGCCTGGAGTTCACCGCTGATGAGTTCGGTGAACGTGCCGTCGGTGATGCCGAGCCTGAGTGGGACGGCCCTGATCTGGCCCGGCTTGTTCTGCCCGTTCACGTGCAGCCAAACGCGGCCGCGCGACTCGGTCGTCGGCAGGGGGCCGAACAGCTGGTCGATCGTGGTGAAGCCGCCCGCCGGAGCCGGAGGCGTGGCCTGGCGCGGTGCCGCCGGGGTCCCCTGGGCGCCGCTCCGGCCGCCTCGACCGCCGCCAAACGCGGAGGGGTCACCGCCGCGCCCGCGCATCCGCTCTTCCCACTGGGCTCGTTCCTCCGGGGTCATGTTCTTGAGGCGCTCCTCCATCCGCTGCCGGCGCTCTTCCTCGCTGAGCCCCTGACCTCCACCGAACCCTCCGCGGCCTCCACCCGCGCCACCTTCGCCGCTACGCATGCTGCGGCCCTCGCTGCCGGCTCCGGGCTCGGTCGGCGTCGCCCCGCGGGCGTCGCGTGACTGGGGAGCGGCCTGCGGGGAGTTCGAGGGGGCGGAGGGCTGCGCGGGTCCAGCGGCCTTCGGGGCGGCCGTGGAACCGCCCGGCTGGGCCGGCGGGGCGGCGCCGGCAGGCGCCTCGCCGCGGCCGCCGAATCCGCCGCGCCCGTCGCCGCCGCCCGCGGTCCGCTGGAGTTCGGGCGGGACGGGCTGCTTGAGCGCGGTGAAGGTGTCTGCGGTCGGACGGAACCGCAGGGCGGCGTTCGGCACGCGCAGCACGTTCTCCCGTTTGGCGATCTCGATGGTGACGGTGGCGGTCATGCCGGGCTTCAGCTTGAGGTCGGGGTTCGGCACGTCGATGACCGTCGCGTAGGTGACGACGTTCTGGACGGTGACGGGCTCGAGCCGCACCTGTTCGACCGTCCCGACGAACTCTTCGGTCGGATAGGCATCGACCCGGAACCGGACGTGCTGGCCGGGCCGGATCCGCCCGACATCCGATTCGTCGACGTTGGCGTTCAGGCGCATCTTCCTGAGGTCCTCGGCGATGATGAACAGCGTCGGCGCGTTCATGCTGGCCGCGACCGTCTGACCGGGATCGACGCTCCGCGAGATGACGATGCCGGTGATCGGCGCCTCGATCACGGTGTGCTGCAGGTTGACTTCCTGCTGGGCGAGGTTCGCCTGGGCCTGCGTCAGGGCGGCTTCCGAGGACTTGAGCGACGCCTCGGCGCTGCGGACGGCCACCTGGGCCGCTTCGAGTTCCTGGGCCGAAACCAGGTTCCGCTTGGCGAGACTCTCGGTTCGCCGCAGTTTGACGCGGGCGTCCTCAGTGGCGACGCGCTGCCGTTCGAGATCGGCCTGGGAGCGGACCAGGCTGGCCTTTGACTGCTCGATCTGGGCCTGAATCACCGACGGGTCGATGCGCGCGATCACCTGGCCTTTCTGCACGATCGAGTTGAAGTCGGCGTACAGCTCCGAGACGATGCCCGAGACCTGGGTGCCGACCATGACCTGTGTGACGGCCTGGAGGGTCCCGCTCGGGCCGACGCTCTCGATGATGTCGCCGCGCGTCACCGGCATGGTCGAGATCTTCACTTCTTCTTCGGTACCGGTGTACTTGAAGTAGGCCCACGCGGACCCGCCAATCACCGCAAGCACGATGAGCGCAATGATGAGTTTCTTCATGGTCGTTTCACACCCCGCACGCCGGTCCCGATGACGGCGTGCCTGCCTCTCCCGGGAGTCTAGACGTCGGTCGTCGTGTGAGCCGGCGCGTGCTTCATCCCGCGCAGGATCCCCCTCCAGCCTTCTTCGAAGATCGTGTACACCGCCGGCACGAACACCAGCGTGACCAGCATGGAAGTCAACAGCCCTCCGATGACCACGCGCGCCAGCGGGGCCTGCAACTCCGACCCCTCACCAATGGCGAGCGACATCGGCACGAGACCGAGGATCGTCGTCAGTGACGTCATCAGAATCGGCCGAAGCCGCGTGCGCCCGGCCTGTTCAACCGCCGCCCGCAACGGGAATCCGTCGCGCCGCCGGAGGATGTTGGTGTAGTCCACGAGCAGGATGGCGTTGCTGACCACGATACCCGCCAGCATGATGACGCCGATGTAGGCCTGCAGGCTGAAGGTCGTGTTGGTGATGAGCAGACCGCCCGTCACGCCGATCGCCGCCAGCGGCACCGAGAACATGATGATGAACGGGTCCTTCAGCGATTCGTACTGCGCGGCCATGACCGCGTAGGTGAGGAACAGCGCCAGCAGCAGCGTCATCTGCAGTTCACGGAAGGAGCGGGCCTGTTCTTCAACCTCTGCGCCGAAGCCGACCTGGAAGTCGCGAGGCGCGCCGAGTGAGGGAATCCGCGCTTCCACCGCCTTCACCGCGTCGCTGAGCGGGATCTCGATCTCCGCGTTGACCCGCGTGATCCGCTCCTGGTTCTTCCGTTCGATTTGGACGGGCCCCTTCTGCGGGTCCACGTTCAGCAGGTTCTTCGCCTGCAGGATCTGCCCCTGGGCGGTGCTCAACAGAATGCTGTCCACGTCGTCGACCCGCTCGCGGTCCTCTTCCCGCAGGCGTACGACGATCGGGTACTCGTACCCACGCTCACGGAACTGGGCGGCCGTCGTGCCCGCGACGTTGGTCCGCAGCGTCGACGCGACCTCGCTCTGGCGGAGACCGAGCAGGGCTGCCTTGGGCCGATCGACGCGAATGGCGAGCTCCGGGCGTCCCTCCTCCCGGTTGATGCGGCTGTCGGCGATGCCGGGCGTCTGGTCCATCAGCGCCTTCGCCCGCTGGGCCAGCACGCGCGCGTCGTTCAGGTCGTGGCCGCGAATCTCGAGGGCCAGCCGTCCCTCCCCGCCCCCGCCCCGGAACATCCGGTTCATCATGTTGTTGCCGCCGGACGCCCGTGTGCGGGCCACGACGCCAGGCAGGCCGATCAGTCTCCGCCTGAGGTCCTGCGCAATGTCCTCGCTCGAGCGGGTACGCGCCCGTTTGTCGACGAGCCGCACGTTCACCGATCCGCGGTGCGTCGACCCTCCCATGAACCCGCCGCCGCCGCCGTTGCTGATGAGCATCGTCGCTTCCGGGACGGTCTGCCTGATGATCTCCTCGACGCGGTTCAGTGCGGCCTCGGTGCGCTCGATGCGGGTCCCGACGGGCAGTTCGATGTCCACATTCACCTCGCCCTCGTCGGTCTGCGGCATGAGCTCGTAGCCGACGTAGGGGAGGAGGGCCAGCGCCAGCACGAACAGGCCGGCCCCGGCGGCGAGCACGGTCGGGCGGTGTTCGAGCGCCTTGTGCAGGACGCCGCGGTACGACTCATCGACCCGGTTGAACGCGTGCTCGCTCCAGGTGAACAGCCTCCCGAGGAGACCGCGGCGCTCCTGAGCCGGCTTGGGCAGGACGAGCAGCATCGAGCAGAGCACCGGCACCAGCGTGACGGCGACGAACAGCGACATGGCCAGCGAGAAGATCACGACGACGGCCAGCTGCTTGAACATGATGCTCGACACGCCGCTCAGGAACAGCAGCGGAACGAACACGCCCATGTGCGTCAGGCTGGAGGCCAGAATCGCAGGGCCGACTTCCTCGCTGCCGTCGAGCGACGCCTGCACCCGGTCCTTGCCCATCTCCATGTGCCGGAACGTGTTTTCGAGCACGACGATGGACGCGTCGACGATCATGCCGATGCCGAGCGCCAGCCCGCCGAAGGTCATCGTGTTCAGCGTGTAGCCCGCGAAGTACAACAGCGCGAACGTGCCGATCACCGATATCGGAATCGAGGCGCAGATGATCAGGGTGGAGCGCAGGTTCCGGAGGAACACGAAGATCACGGCGACCACGAGCAGGGCGCCCAGCAGCGCCGCCTCCTGCACGCTCGCGATGGACTGTTCGATGAACTTCGAGCTGTCGTCCAGGACCGCGAGCTTCACGTTCGAGACTTCGCGGTTGATTCGCTCGATCTCGGCCTTGACGCCCTGGGCGATCTGCACGGTGTTCTTGCCCGACTGCTTCGTCACGCGCATGCGGACGGCCGGCTGGCCGTTGATGCGCGTGAAGGACCGCAGGTCTTCCGTGCCATCGCGCACGTCGGCGATGTCGCGCAGATAGACAGGGACGCCCCCTTTGGTCTGGACCACCAGGTCCCGGATCTGATCGAGCGACTCGAACTGTCCCTGGGACCGCAGCAGGTAGGTCGTGTCCCCTTCGTCGATCTCGCCGAGCGGGGTGTTCTGGTTTTCGGCCCGCAGCAGGCTGACGACGCGGTCGACCGAGAGGTCGAGGGCGGCGATCTTCTCCTTTGACAGCTCGACGCGAATCTGGCGGCGCAGCCCGCCCTCGACGCTGACGGCCGCAACGCCCGGCACGCGCTCGAGCCTGGGCGACAGGATGTTCTGCGCCATCTCGCGCAGCGTCACCCGGTCCATGTTGCCTTCAACGCCGATCCCGAGGATGGGGAACGACGTGGCGTCGAACTTGAAGATGGTCGGCGGGTCGGCGTCCTCGGGCAACCGGCCCCGAACCCGATCGACCCGTGTCCGAACGTCGTCAACGGCTTCGTTGAGATCCGTGCCCCAGACGAAGCTCAGACGGACGGTGGAACTGCCTTCCGAGGACGTCGCATTAATCTGGTCGAGTCCGGCCACGGCCGCGACCGCCTGTTCGAGCGGGCGCGTGACCAGTTCCTCCATTTCGACCGGGCCCACGCCGGGATAGCTGACGCGGATCGACAGGCTGGGGTATTCGACGTCCGGCATCAGATCGACCGGCAGCCGGGTCAGCGAAATCGCGCCGAGCAGAACGATCACGCCGCAAATCATGAACATCGTCACGGGACGATGGATGGCGATGCGCTGCAAGCTCATAGGGGACGTCTCTTTTCGTACGGTGCGTTACACTCTCCGACCCATTCGGCTGACGCTAGCTGCCACCGCGCCCCTTCGCCGCCCCTTGGCGGCCCCCAGCGGGTGCCGCGGGAGCGCCACCCGGCGCGCCACGCCCGGCGCCTCGTCCGCCGGCGATCTCGATGGGATCTCCGTCCTGCAGGGACGCGGACCCGAGGGTCACAATCCGATCGCCTTCGTGCACGCCGGAGAGCACCTCCACGAGGTCCTCTTCCTGGATGCCGGTCTTGATGGGCGCCCACGTCGCCTTCCGTTCCGTCGCGAGGTACACGCCCCGCTCGCCCTCGAGGTCCACGATGGCGTTGCGCGGAACCGTCAAGGCGTTCTGGCTTTCGGCCACGGTGAAACGTACTCGGGCGTACATGCCGGGCTTGAGCCGCGCGGAGGGATTCGGAATCTCGACCTCCATCTGAGCCGTGCGCGTGGCAGGATCCAGGACCGGCGCGATGCGGGCGACCCGGCCGTTGAACACTTCACCGGGGTAGGCGTCGACCTGAACCTCGGCGCTCATTCCGGTTCCGACCCGTTTGAGGTCTCGCTCCACGAGATTGGCCACGAGCCGCACGAAGCTGATGTCGACGACGGAGACCACGGGAGAGTTCGGTCCGACGAACGCGCCCGGATCCACACGTCGGCTCCCCACATATCCGTCGACCGGGGAGAGCACGCGGGTGTGCGCCAGGTTGATCTGCAGTTCCTCGAGGCGCGCCTGCGACTGGCCGATCTGGGCCCGCGACAGCTCGACCTGCGCCTGGGCCGCCTCGACCCGCGCCTGGGCGTCGTCGAGCGTCTGACGCGAGACGAGGTCCCGCTTCGCGAGGTTCTGCGAGCGATCGAGGGCGGTCTGCGCGAACTTGAGGTCGGCCTCGCGCTGGCGCAGACTGGCCTTCGACACCTCGAACGACGCCTCCGCCTGTCGAACCTGCTCCTGGATTTCACGATCCTCCAGCTTGGCGAGGAGCTGTCCCTTGGCGACGCGATCGCCGAGGCGTACGTTCACCGTCTCAAGCCGCCCGCTGACCTTCGGGACGACATCGACGGTCGCCGCCCCGATCAGGCTGCCAACGACCGTCACGCGATCGGCTACGGATGCGCGCTTCACGCTGGTGACGTCGACGGTGATCGTCGGTCGGAATCCGCCGGCCCCGCCAGGACCACCCCGTCCGCCACCCCCGCCCATGCCGGCGGCGGTGGCGCCCCCGTCTCCGCTCCGCATATACAGCGTCAGGCCGATCCCCGCGGCGAGGACCACGAGCCCGATGAGCAACACTGACTTTCGCATACCGAAACGTCCCTGGTCGTCCCCGACCCTTGATACCGGTGAATTTCGATGCCGGTCAGCTACCGGACCGACGTCACGCTCGCGCCGCCGCCGCTGGAGGAGGTTTCCTGCACCCGCTCGAAGTCCACAAGCGCGCGCCGGTAATCGAGCGACGCGCGGAGTTCGGAGATCTGGGAATCCAGCAGATCGCGCTGCGCCTGGACCACGAAGAAGTTCGTGGACATCCCGACTTCGAACTTGCTCTGCTCGGCTTCCAGTCGCTTCTCCGCCAGCGCGAGTGACGCACGAGCGGCTTCGAGGCGCCGTCGACTGCTCTCCACGGTAAGCGCGGCGTTGGTGACCTCCGTGGCCACCTGCAGCTCAAGCGCCCGCAGCTGCGCGTTGGCCTGCTGCAGCTGCACCTTCGAGCGGGCATACGCGGCGTCGGCCGAACTCTGGCCCAGGGGATAGCTGAAATTCAGGCCAACCGTCCAGGTCGGATAGTCGAAGGTGCCGATGGTCCTGAGGGCGTCGAGATATCCGCCCGGAATCACGTCGATAATCCCGCCACCGAGGCCGCCGCGGACGTACTCAGGACCGCCGAGACCGCGGAGGCTGTAGTTGACGGACAGATCCACGCTCGGCATCAGCTGGTTGCGCAGGAACCTGATGTTGAGGTCGTTGCTGTCGAGCTGTCGCCGCGCCTGAAGCAGGTCGGTGCGCTGCTCGAGCGCGCGGGCGATGGCGGCGGGCAAGTCGATGGGCCTGGCCTCCACGGACACCTGGTCGACGGGATCGATCTCGGCCTCCCACAGTGGGTCCGCGGTGCTCGAGACGATCAGGCGCTTCAGCGTCAGTTCAGCCGTCAGCCTCGACGCCATGGCCGTGGTGAGCGTCTGTCTCCGCGTCGCGGCCTCGGCCTCGGCCTGAACGATGTCCATCGGCGCGAGCGTGCCCACTTCCACCCTGACCTTGTTGTCTTCGACCAATTTCTCGGCCAGCTCCAGCGAGCGACGCGCCGCCTCGACCGCGCGGATCGCGTGCAGCAAATCCCAGTACGCGTTGCGCGTGTTGGCGAGCGTGGTAATCACACGGGTGCGAAGCGTGATGTCTGTGATCTCGCGGGTGATGAGCGTCGTCTGCAGCGTCGTGCGGGTGGTGTCAATCTTGAAGTTGCGCAGCAGCGGCTGCGTGTAGTTGAACTGGACGGTCGACTGGTACTGGGGGTTACGCGTCGCGAACGAACTCGACGTCTCCGTTCGCGAGTTGTTCCACCCGGCGGTGAGGGATCCACCGAACCACGGCAGCGACTGGCTGATGCCGGCATTGAGAGTGCCGGTCTGATTCGTGACCTTCGTGCCGCCGTTCAACTGCGACGTCGGCAGCGGGTTGTTGGAGTTGGTGCTGAGCGTGGACGTCAGTGTCGGGCGGTAGACAGCTTTCACCGTCGCGACCGCCAGGTCCTGCAACTGGGGGTTCAGACGCTCGACCGACAGTTCGAGGTTGTTCTCGAGCGCCCGCGCCGCGGCATCTTCGACCGTGAGCCGGACGACAGGGCGCTGCGGGATGATCCAGGCTTCCTGGGGCGCCGATGGCGGCTGCGGTGTGGCGCCGACGGCAGCCTGCTGCCCCTCTTCGAACGTCTTCAGCGCGTACTGGATCAGTTCCGTGGTGCGAGCCTTGTCGGTGCCCGCGACCGCCTGTTGGGCAAAGGCGGCCGGCGCCAGGGCGACGAGCAGGCCGACGGCCAATCCGAGTGTCAATCTGCCTGGGGTGTGCACGAGCGTATCCTCCCTCATAGTCCGGCAGCCGCCTGGACTTGCGCTAACGACGACGGTTCTGCTTCCGATCCTGTTCATGCAGGGCCTTCACCTTGACACGCTGTTCGGGCGTCAGGATCCGGTGCATGCGGTACACCATCAGAGTCCGGGCCTTGCCGAGTTCTCCTCGCGCGCCCTCGACCTGATCGATCACCTTGACGACCTCGGATTCACTGGCCGTTCCGTCCGCAATGAGGTCG
Organism: uncultured Vicinamibacterales bacterium; assembly: GCA_964481395.1. Taxonomy (GTDB): domain Bacteria; phylum Acidobacteriota; class Vicinamibacteria; order Vicinamibacterales; family JAKQTR01; genus JBFMFH01. Next base: position 63,242 of record CAYZYG010000006.1, on the reverse strand, counting down.
GACAGCTGCTTCTCGAGCCGATCGACGATGTCCTTGGCGGCCGTCATTCGCGGCAGCAAGCCCTGGAACACGTCTTCGAGGGCGGTGACCTGATCGGGCGTCAGTCCGAGTTCGGTCTTGAACCGGTCCGACTGCCACCACTTGTACCCCTGGGCATCTGCCGGCGCCGCCAGGGCGAGCGCGACGGCAGCTCCCAGCACGACGGTCAGCCACTTGCACATAGCGATCCTTCCTGCTGCTTCCGCATCCTCAGCCCTTCGATGCGCCGACATGGCTACGTGGTTGCGCCCTCAGGACTGAGTGGTGAGGGAGCAACGGCGGCCGTCGGGAGCGCGCGTCCAGCCTGGCCGTCATTGCGACTCGAACCACTCAGTTGAACTACGACGGCACCCGCGGCTTGTTTACACCGCCTCAGAGGTGAGGGGAGGACGCGGCCCCGGGCCGCGGCGGTCGAGCCGACGTCAGCCCGCAAAGCCGGACAGTTTCAGCACCACCGCGCCGATGATGTTGTCCGGTGTCGAGGCCCCGGCCGTCAGGCCCACGCGAACCGGTCCGTCCGGCGGCAGCCAGCCGCTGGTGCGGACCTCCGACTTCGCCCCGACGGGCTTGTGCCGGATGACGGTCGCGGATTCGAGCGCGTCCAGATCGGCAACGTGATAGGTCGGCAGCCGTGACGCGCAGATTCTGGCCAGATTCGCGGTATTGCTGCTGTTGTAGCCTCCGACCACGACCATCAGGTCCAGAGGATGCTCGTCCAGCAGAGCGACCACGGCGTCCTGGCGGTCCTGTGTGGCACTGCAGATGGTGTCGAACGCGCGAAAGTGCTCGGCAAGACGGGTCTCGCCGTACCGGTCGATCATGGCCAGACGGAACATCTCGCCGATTCCCAGCGACTCACTCATCAGCATGGTCGTCTGGTTCGCCAGCCCGATCCGGCCGAGGTCGCGGTCCGGGTCGAAGCCTGGGGACACGGCAGCGCCGAACCTGGCCAGGAAGGACGCGCGATCGCCGCCGGCGCGGACGTAGTCGCAAACCACCCGCGCTTCGTCGCGGTCGAGGACGACCAGGTACGGTCCGGACGGGGCCTTCAGCGCCTGCGACGCGGTAGCCCGGGTCTCCTCGTGATTGACCTTGCCGTGTATCACGGACGTAAACCCGTCCTGGGCGTACCGCCGGACGTTCTTCCAGACGTTGAGCACCGATCCGCACGTCGTGTCCACCAGCGTGCACCCCTGACGATCGAGCTGGTCGAGCGTGGCGATGGTGACGCCGAACGCGGGCAGAATGACGACGTCTGAGGCGCCGAGCCGATCCACCCGCTCGCCGGGATCGTCGAGGAAACGGATGCCGCTCCGCCGGAGCTTCTCGTTCACGTGGGGGTTGTGGATGATTTCGCCGGTCAGGAAGACGTTCCGGTCGGGGAAGCGGCGCCGAGTCTGGTAGGCATAATCGACGGCTCGGTCGACCCCGTAGCAGAACCCGAACTCCCGGGCGAGGTGGATAGTCAGCCGGCCCTCGCGGAAGGTGTAGTCGGACGCCTTGATGGCGTCGACCACCGGGCTCTTGTAGGCCTGGGCCAGTTCGCCCGCCACCTCGCCTTTCAGGTCGAGGCCCTTGCGGAAAATCAGTGAGGGCATGGAGTTATGACGCCTGCCGGGGCTCCGCCGTTTCCAGATCCGTCTCCGTGCGAGGAGTCCCTCTATCTTACATCCGAGCCGGGGCCGGAGGCCGGGGTCCGGGGACCGGGGGGAGGGGAAGGCGCTACGAGGTCGGGGCGTTGATGGGCGCGAGGGCGACCCGGGCGTCGACGGCGACCGATTCGGCTGCGGAAGCCCCGGCCATGAACGGGTTCACGTCGAGGTCGTGGATCTCCGGAAACGCCGTCAGCAGCGCGCTGACTCGCTGCAGCGCGTCCTCGAGCGCAGGCAGGCAGGCGCGCATCCCTCCCCGCGCACCGTCGAGAATCGGAAACGCCCGGATCGATCGGACCATCTCGCCGGCATCGACATCAGTCAGCGGATGAATCCGGAAGATGACGTCTTTGAGGATTTCCACGAAGATGCCGCCGAGACCGAACATCAGCAAGGGACCGTACTTCGGGTCCGTCGAGGCGCCCAGGATGACCTCGTGTCCGGGCGGCGTCATGCGCTGCACGACGATGGTGGCCTCCGGGTCCGCCCCGTGCGCCCCCCGCAGCATGGCGTGCGCGGCTTCGCGGACGGCCTGGGCGTCGGCCACATGGAGGCGGACCCCGCCGGCTTCGGACTTGTGTGTGATGCGCGAGGAACTGACCTTCAGGGCGACGGGGAACCCCAGGCGGGAGGCAATCGCGGCCGCCTCGCCGGGGTGCCCTGCCTCTCCCCACGCCGCCAGCGGAATGCCCGCAGCCGCCACGACGCGGAGCGCCTCGGCCAGCGTCAAGTGCCGTCGTCCCTGCCTGCGTGCCGTATCCAGGACGGTCGCGACGGCGTCACGATCGAGGTCGGCGAACGCCCGAATGGTGCCTTCAGGCCGGTCGAGCCAGGTGCGGTACCGTACCAGCGCCTTAAGGGCGCTCACGGCGTCTTCGGGAAAGGTGAAAACTGGCAGGCCCGCCGACTTGAGGAGTCCGATGGCGTCCGCCGCGCCCGCCTTGCCCATGAACACGACGAGGACCGGCTTCCTGCATCCCTCGATGCCGCGCAGAATGCCGCGCGCCACACCGACATTGTCGAACATCTCGAGCGACGTGAAGATCGTGATGAGCGCATCGACCTGGTCGTCAGCGGCGACGGCACGCAGGCACGCCTCGTACGACGGCCCGCCGGCGCTCGCGATCATGTCGACCGGGTTGACGGCACTCGCTTCGGGCGGCAGCACCGCGCGCAGCGCGGACTGCGTCGCCGCGGTCAGCGCCGCGATCTCGAGACCGGTCTGCACGCAGGCGTCCGTAGCGAGGATGCCCGGTCCGCCGGAGTTGGTCACGATCGCCACCCGGTTGCCCCGCGGGATCGGCTGCGTCGACAGCGCGGACGCGTAGACGAACAGCTCTTCGATGGAACTGGCCCGGATGACCCCGGCCTGGGCGAGGAGCGACTCGGCTGCGATGTCGGCCCCCGCGAGCGAACCGGTATGCGACGCCGCCGCGCGCGCGCCGGCCTCCGTCCGACCGGCCTTGACCGCGAGGATGGGCTTCGTCCGTGCGACCCGGCGGGCGATCTGGACGAACCGCGCGGGATTGCCGAAGCTTTCGACGTACATCAGGATGACCTTCGTCCGCGGATCCTGCTCCCAGTACTCGATCAGGTCGTTGCCTGACACGTCGGCCTTGTTGCCGAGTGAGACGAACGACGAGAGCCCGAGGCCCAGGTCGCGCGTGAGCGCCAGCACGGCCTCGCCGAGCGCCCCGGACTGGGACGAGAAGGCGATATTGCCCGGCAGCGGCCGCGTTGCCGAGAAGGTGGCCTGCAGATTGACAGCGGGATCGGTGTTGATGATCCCCATGCAGTTGGGCCCCACGATTCGCATGCCGTACCGGCGGGCCACGTCGACGAGCTGGCGCTCGAGGCGCGCCCCGTCTTCTCCGACCTCCTTGAATCCAGCCGTGATAACGATGAGGGCCCGCACGCCCTTGCGCCCGCACGACTCGGCCGCGGCGATCGCGTGCCGGCTGGGCACCACGAGCACCGCCAGATCCACGGGGCCGGGCACGTCTTCGACGGACGGGTAGCTGCGCAGGCTGTGCACCACAGGAGCAGCCGGATTCACGGGAGCGACTTCGCCGGCGAATTCGCTCGTCAGCAGGTTGTGGAGGATCTCGTAGCCGATGGTCTGCTTCTGGCGGGAGGCGCCGACCACGACGACGGACCGCGGGCGGAAGAACGGGTCGACGGAACTCCGGGCCAACGGGTCAGCGGGCTCGCTCATGACGCCTCAGTGCACGCCGGAACTGGTCTGAAGGGCCGCCGGATCGACGCCGAGCCGGCGGATGGCGGCCTCCCACATCTCGGCCGGCTTCGTGCGAAAGACGATGTCGGTCGCCACGTCGCTGATGAGCCAGGACGACTCCGTCAACTCGCGGTCGAGCTGGCCGGGTCCCCATCCGGCGTACCCCATCAGCAGGCGCGCGTCCGCCACGCCGGGGCCTTCGATCAGGCGGCGCAGCAAATCGCCGGAGGACGAGATGAACACGTGCGGACTGACCTCGAACACGTCCTCGCCGGGGGGGTCTTCGGGCAGCAGCAGGCACCCGCGGGGCGGTTCGACGGGCCCGCCCACCCAGACCTCGAGACCCGAGTCGCTGACGACGGGAGGGTCGAGGTCCACCACGGCGGCGGCCCGCTTGCCGGTGGGGCGGTTCAGCACCAGCCCCCACGCCCCATCGGCACTGTGCTCGCACAGGAGCACCACGGTGCGGCGGAAGTTCGGGTCGATGAGCTGCGGCATCGACAACAGCAGCGCCGGGGCCAGGCGCGGCTGATCGGGAGTTTCGTCGTCCATCGCTACATCATACGCAGGCGACAGGCGACAGGCGACAGGCGTCAGGGAAGGGACCAGGGAGCAGGGAGCAGGGAGCAGGGGGCAGGGAGCGGGGAGCCGGTCGCCCCACCATCGCCCTCCCTGTCGCCTCCCTATCGCCTATCGCCTGTCGCCTCCCTGTCGCCTGTCGCCCTCCCTGTCGCCTGTCGCCTGTCGCCTAGTCCCTGTCTACACGTCCGTCGGCGAGTAGCCGTCGACCGAGGGATTCCGCAGGTAGCGGTCGATAGCGGCGGCCGCTTTTCGCCCGGCGCCCATCGCCGAGATGACGGTCGCGCCGCCCGTGACGATGTCGCCGCCGGCGAAGACGCCGGCCTTCTGCGTCGCGCCGGTCCCGTCGTCGGCGACGATGTTGCCCCACTTGTTGACGGGGAGGTCGGGCGTGGTGTTGCGAATCAGCGGATTCGCGCCCTGACCGACTGCGAAGACGACGGTGTCCACCTCGATGTCGAACTCCGAGCCCGGCATCTCTACCGGGCGGCGCCGGCCGGAGGCATCGGGCTCGCCGAGTTCCATCCGGATGCAGCGCATCGCGCGCACGCGCGAACGCTCGTCCGCGAGGATGGCCGTGGGCGCGGCCAGCAGCATGATCTCGACGCCTTCTTCCTCGGCGTGCTCGATTTCCTCGACCCGTGCCGGCATCTCCTTGCGCGTGCGCCGGTAGACCAGGTACGCCTTCTCCGCCCCGAGGCGCAGGGCCGTGCGAACCGCGTCCATGGCGGTGTTGCCGCCTCCGATGACCGCCACACGTCTGCCACGGATGGTGGGCGTGTCGGAAATGGGGAACTGGTACGCCTTCATCAGGTTCGAGCGGGTCAGATACTCGTTCGCCGAGTACACGCCGATGAGGTTGATGCCGGGAATCTTCGGGAAGTTGGGAAGCCCGGCTCCCGTGCCGATGAACACGGCCTCGAAGCCCAGCTCGGAAAAGAGTTCGTCGACGGTGAAGGTCTGGCCGATCACGTGGTTGGTCTTGATCTCGACGCCGATCCTCCGCAACCCGTCGATTTCGCGTTCGACGATGGACTTGGGCAGACGGAACTCGGGGATGCCGTACACGAGCACGCCGCCGGGCTTGTGCAGCGCCTCGAAGATGGTCACGCCGTGGCCCATCTTGGCGAGATCCGCGGCAACGGTCAGCCCGGCCGGACCCGACCCGACGACGGCGACCTTGTGTCCGGTCGGGGGCGCCGGCGGCGTGTCGTCGGTGAACTTCATCAGTGAGGCGTAGTCGGCGACGAAGCGCTCCAGGCGCCCGATGGCGACCGGCTCGAACTTGACGCCCAGCGTGCATTTCACTTCGCACTGCTCTTCCTGCGGGCACACGCGGCCGCAGATGGCGGGCAGCACGTTGCGCTCCATGATCGTGTGCCAGGCCCCTTCGAAGTTGCGGTCGGCGACCTGCTGGATGAACTTCGGGATGTCGATTTCAACCGGGCAGCCGGCGACGCAGGGGTTGTTCTTGCACTGGATGCACCGCTGCGCCTCGAGGACGGCGAGGTCGACGGGGTAGCCGAGGGCGACTTCCTCGAAATTATGGGCGCGCTCGTGCGCGTCCTGATTCGGCATCGGGTTCTTGGTCTTCTGCGTGATCTTCTTGGCCATGGGACGTCTGTGTGCCTCAGCGCGCGGCGGCCGCACCGGCCCTGCACGCGATCTGTTCGTTGTAGATCCGCAGCGCTTCCTGCTCCTGCTCCCGGTACGCCCGCAGCCGCGCCGTCAGCTCGTCGAAGTCCACCTGCAGGCCGTCGAACTCGGGCCCGTCGACGCAGACGAACTTCTGCTCGCCGCCCACGGACACGCGGCACCCGCCGCACATGCCCGTTCCGTCGACCATGACCGGGTTCAGGCTCACCGTGGTGGCGATGGCGAGCGGCCGCGTGACGTCAACCACCGCCTTCATCATGGGCAGCGGGCCGACGGCGACGACTTCGTCGAAGGTCTGCCCGTCCGCCAGAAGCCGCTTCAGCGCGTCCGTGACCAGGCCGTGCTCGCCGTACGATCCGTCATCGGTGGTGACGACGACCTGATCGGCGACGCCCCTGAGTTCGCTCTCGAGGATCACGTACTCGCGAGACCGTCCGCCGATGATGACCGTGACGTGGCCGTTGAGGGCCTTGAAACCGCACGCGATGGGATAGACGACCGCCGTGCCGATCCCGCCGCCGATGCAGCAGACGCGCTTGCCAGGATCGATGTGCGTGGCGCGGCCCAACGGACCGGCGAGATCGACGATCGCGTCCCCGGCGTTCAGGGCGTTGAGCGCCTTGGTCGACTTGCCCACGCCCTGGATCACGAGCGAGATCGCGCCCCGCGATTTGTCCACGTCGGCGATGGTCAGCGGAATCCGCTCGCCTTCCTCCGTGGCTCTGATGATGACGAACTGGCCCGGCTTGCGCTTGCGCGCGACGTGCGCCCCCTCGACCCAGAACCGGACGACGTCGGGCGCGAGCACTTCCTTGCTGAGGATTCGGTACACAAGCGACTCCAGAATGAGAGGACGGCTTCCGGCCAGCCGAGAAACTGGCAGCCGGCCCGCATCCGATCCTATGCTAGCAAAGGCGGTACCAGAGATCGGGGCAGTCGCCTCCCTGGTGGTCCGGGGAGCAGGTGCCCGGAATGCTCGCGAAGCTGCGCCTCGCCCCGTCGAGGGCCAGAATCCCCGGTCGTGGTTCCCGCGAAGGCGGGAATCCACCACTGGACCCGCGCCTCCGCGGGGGTGACGGAGCTCGCGCGGCATTCGGTGAGATGAAGCCCGTCGAGGACGGCTGGTGCCGACGAATCGGCACGACGTGACTCGAAGAGCCTGCCAACGGCGCTCGACAGTCCCGGGGAGCGGCAGCTGACGGGTTTCCGTCAGTGCGCGGAGGGCCCGGGATCGCCTGGTCCTGGGCTAAGATGCGGCGGACCAACGTGTCGCCATGACTGTCTTCACTGCCTGGTTCCGATCGCTGATTGCGTATCTCTTTCTGTGCGTCTACATCCTGGCAGTCGGGCCGCCGGCGTTGCTCGTCACGCGACTGACCGGTCGCGTGCAACACCTCTTTCGCCTCGGCTACCGTGGGGCGCGAACCGCGCGACGGTTGCTGGGGATCCGCCTCACCGTGGTGGGCTCAGAACGGATCGACGGCAGCGGGCCGGCCGTCTACGTGATCAACCATCGGTCCAACGTGGATGCCGTGGTTTTTGAGGCGCTCTTTCCGCGCTGTCCGCGGCTCCGTGTCATGTACAAGGCGGAGATGGAGAGGCTGCCCGTGCTCGGCCCCGCGATGCGAATCGCCGGGTTCGTCCCGGTTGACCGGCGGGATCGCGAGCGCGCGATCGCCGCGGTGGATCTCGCCGTCGATCGGATCCGGGCCGGTGATTCGTTCCTGCTCGCGCCTGAAGGGACGCGCAACATGGGTCCAGGGCTGTTGCCTTTCAAGAAGGGCGCCTTCGTCCTGGCGATCAAGGCAGGCGTGCCGGTGGTGCCCGTGGCGATCAGGGGGGGCGCTGCCACGATGCCGAAGGGGCGCTACTACGTCACGCCCGGGACGGTGACGGTCGTGGTGGGTGAGGCGATCGACGTGACGGGTCTGACGATCGAGGACCGCGACCGCCTCGCCGCGCAGACGCGCGCGTGCCTCGAGGCGATGCTCGCGGAGGGGAGTGCGAGCTGAACGTCGGAAGTCGCGATCGGGAGTCGGGAGTGGGCCGGTCGACTCGCATGCGACCGCCCAGCGCTCGAATCCCGCGGCCGTGGCGGGACTGATCCCCGAACCCCGGCCCCCGGTCCCCGTTCTTACCGGTTCCCGAAATTGTCGTCATCGGGATCGATTGGGCCACCGGCCGTGGGCTCCCCGTCCTGAAGAAAGACGAGCGACTGGTGCGACGGGATCTCGAAGCGGCGTCGGCACACGCTGCACACGACGGTGTCGTCGATGCGCACCATGTAGCTGCGCAGCTTCGGGAACATCGCCCGGTCCCGTTCGTCGGCCCCGGGGGGCAGACGGTCCTTCTTGATGCGCCGGACCCAGCGGATTCGATAGTCGGCGCGGCGCCGGCAGTGCGGGCAGGAGAGGCTCGCTGGCCGTTGCTCGGGCGTCTCGCGGTAGAAGTCGCGCTCGTTGAGGCCCATGCGGGTATCATACCGCCACAGGCGGCAGGCGGCAGGCGACAGGGGGCAGGCGACAGGGAAAAGAGCAGGCGACAGGCGACAGGCGTCAGGCGACAGGGGGACCACCGGCGACCGGCGACAGGCGGCAGGAAGGAGAGGACTCTGCGCCCAAAGGCTGCGCACGATACAGTCTGATAACTGACAACTGAAAACTGACAACTGACCAGTCCCTTCCCATGATCCGCATCGGCATCGACCTGGGCGGCACGAAGATCGAGGGCGTGGCGTTGGGCTCCGCTGGAGAGGCGCTGGCGCGCGAGCGTGTGGCGACGCCCCGGGACGACTACCCGGGCACGCTGGCCGCGATTGCCGAGACGGTAGACCGGCTCGAGCACCGCGCTGGACATGGCGCCCGCGTCGGCGTCGGCATGCCGGGCACCATCTCGCCGGAGACCGGCCTCGTCAAGAACGCGAACTCCGTCTGGCTTATCGGCCGGCCGTTCCGCGAGGACCTGGAGTCGTGCCTGCGGCGGCCCGTGCGCCTGGCGAACGACGCGAACTGCTTTGCGCTGTCGGAGGCGGTGGATGGGGCGGGAGCCCGAGCGGATGTCGTGTTCGGCGTGATTGTGGGTACGGGCACTGGCGGGGGCGTCGTCGTTGGTGGGCGGGTTCTGACGGGGCCGAATGCCGTGGCGGGGGAGTGGGGGCACAACCCGCTGCCCTGGGCGGACGATCGCGAGTGGCCTGGCCCGCCCTGCTACTGTGGACGGCGAGGGTGCATCGAGACGTTCCTGTCCGGCCCCGGGCTGTCCCGCGATCACCAGGCGCACGGTGGCGAGATCCTCGCCGCCGAGGCGATCGTGGCCGGGGCTGAGGCGGGAGATCCGGCGTGCCGGCAGACCGTGTCGCGCTACACCGATCGGATGGCCCGGGCGCTCGCTTCCGTCATCAACGTGCTCGACCCGGACGTCGTCGTGCTGGGCGGCGGGCTGTCGAACGTCCGGTCGTTGTACGAAGAGGTACCACGCGTCTGGGGCCGCTGGGTGTTCTCGGACCACGTCGCGACGCGCCTGCGACCGCCCGTGCACGGCGACGCCAGCGGAGTGCGCGGAGCGGCCTGGCTGTGGGAGCCGGACGGATCCTGAGCGCAGGAGGGACGTCCACCGGTCCGCGCGCGGGTCAGCCCGAACGGGCGGCCTGGACGGCCGGGATTCCGACGGATGCGAACCGCACCCAATGCTGGTATGCTAGGCCGACCTGCCCGTTGGATGACCTCATCGGTTTCCGCGGGTGCCGGACGCGCGGCTGCACCACGCCCCCTTCTGACGGTCGGCGGACCGGCGCATTGAGACCCTTCACGATTCGGGATTCCTATGAACAGTGATCTGGTAATCGGCATGGCCGGCTCAGGCGGCGACGGCATCGTGTCGGCTGGCGAGTCGCTGCTGACGGCGGCAGCGCTCGACGGCTATCACGGCGTCATGAGCAAGAGCTTCGGCCCGCAGATCCGCGGCGGCGAGTCCAGCTTCCGGCTGCGGGTCTCCACGAGCAAGGTGCTCAACTCGGGGGGCACGCTCGACATCGCGGTCGCGCTGAACTGGGACGACTTTCTCAAGTTCGGCGGCGAACTTCCGGTCGGCGGCCACACGACCGTGGTCTACGACTCCAATACGAAGGTGGCGCCGAACGCCATTCCGCTCGTAGGCGTGACGCCGGCGGAAATCCTCGCGGTGCCGATCGAGCAGATGGCGCGTGAGGAAGGCGGGACGGATCGGGCGAAGAACACGGTGGTGCTGGGGCTCATGGCCGGCTGGGTGGGTATCGCGCGCGACCAGATGATCGCGGGCATCCGGAAGAAGCTGGCGAAGAAGGGCGACGCGGTCGTGGACAACGCGATCAAGGCGTTCCACGCGGGGCTGGCCTACGCCGAGGCTCATCCGCTCGCGACCGACCGCCGCATCGTGCGGCCTGAACAGGCCATCGCCAAGTACGTCGTCGACGGCAACGACCTGTGCGGAGCGGCCGCCATCGCCGCGGGCTGCGACTTCTTCGGCGGCTATCCCATCACGCCATCCTCCGAGATCATGCACTTCCTCGGACGGGAAATCTGGCGGTTCGGCGGGACGATGCTGCAGTGCGAGGACGAGATCGCGGGCATCGGCGCGGTCGTCGGCGCGTCGTTCGCGGGCAAGAAGGCGATGACGGCGACATCGGGCCCGGGCATGTCGCTCAAGAGCGAGATCCTCGGCCTGGCGACGATCGCGGAACTGCCGCTCGTCTGCGTCAACGTGCAGCGCGGCGGTCCCTCCACCGGCATCCCGACGAAGGCGGAGCAGTCGGACCTCTTCCAGGCGGTCTTCTCGGCCCACGGCGACGTCATCCGGCCCGTGCTGGCGCCGATCAGCGTCGAGGACGTCTTCCCGATGACGGTCGAGGCCTTCAACATCGCGGAGTACTACCAGACGCCGGTCATCCTGCTCACCGATGGCGACCTCGGGCAACGCAAGGAAACGGCCGAGCCCATCGACGCCTCGAATCTGCAACTGGTGACCCGCCGGACGCCGACGGAGAAGGAACTCGAGAAGTACGTGCGGTTCCGTCTCACCGAGTCGGGGATCAGCCCCATCAGCCATCCCGGGATGAAGGGCGGCAACTACCTGGCGTCGGGGATCGAGCACAACGAGGCGGGCGCGCCAACCGCCAACGGCGAGATGCACGCCAAGATGAACGAGAAGCGGCTGCGCAAGTTCGCCCCGCTCAAGCGGCGGCGCGATCTGTTCCTGACCGAAGGCCACCACGACGCGCCGATTGCCCTCATCTCGTGGGGCAGCATCGCGGGCGTGGCCATCGAAGCGGCACGCCTGGCCGTCAAGCAGGGCCTGCGCGTCAAACTGCTGGTGCCGCGGCTGCTGTATCCGATCAACGAGGAGGTCTATCAGGACTTCTTCGCGTCCGTGAAACGCGGCGTCATCGTGGAGCAGAACCACCAGGGGCAGCTGTACAGGCTCCTGCGCATGTTCGTCGACGTGCCGCGGGGTATCGAGACGCTGGCGAAGAGCGGGTCGAACCCCATCACGCCGCTCGAGGTCGTCGAGCGGCTGAGACAGATCACGTGGGCCATGCAGCGCGAGAAGACACCCGAGCCGTCGCTCGGATAGGGCAGGACGATCGCCGAAGGACAGTGAGGACGACGGGACATGAACACCCTCGCAACGAGACCGATTGAGGAATACACCGCGAAGGACTACAAGAGCGATCTCAAGCCCATCTGGTGCCCGGGCTGCGGCGACTTCGGGGTGGTGCAGGCCATCTACCGGGCCCTGGCCGCAGTCGGCCGCCCGCCGCACGAGATCGCCTTCATCTCGGGGATCGGCTGCTCCAGCCGTATCCCGGGGTACACGACCGCCTACGGCTTCAACAGCGTGCATGGTCGCGCGCTGCCCATCGCCCAGGGAATCAAGCTCGCCAACCCGAACCTGCTCGTCCTGTGTGCGGGCGGCGACGGGGACGGGTTCTCGATCGGCGGCGGCCACGTCGCGCACGTCGTCCGCCGCAACATCGACATGACGTACATCGTCATGGACAACCAGATCTACGGCCTGACGAAGGGCCAGTTGTCGCCCACGTCGACACGCGGTCGCAAGACGGCATCGTCGGCTCTCGGTTCGATGGAGGCTCCGGTGAACCCGCTGCTGTACGTGCTCGGCTACGGCGGGCAGTTCGTGGCCCAGGGCACGCCCGCCGACATGTCGGGCCTGGCCGAGGTCATCGAGGAGGGCATCCGGTATCCGGGCTTCGCGTTCATCAACGTCCAGTCGCCGTGTGTGACCTATGGCACCGAGGATCAGATGCTGAAGGCCCAGAAGGCGACCATGCAGAAGCTCACCGACCTCGGCCACAACCCGGCCGATCGGCTGGCGGCGATGGCGCTGGCGCAGGAGTACGGCTCAAAGCTGTACACGGGTGTGTTCTATCGAAATCCCGAGCCCGGTCCGACATTCGAGGGCCTCGCTCAGGCCCGGCACGCCGAACTCAAGGCGGGCACGACGCCCCGCTCGGAAGTGGTGAAAGTCTTCAAGCTGGGATAACGCCTCGGCGCGTTCGGCCCCTCGACGTCGCTCGGGACGGGCGAACGCGCCCTACCACCTCGGGTCCGGTAGGGCGGGCTCGCCCTGAGCAACGTCGAAGGGCCGAGCCCGCCTGAGATGTCCCACTCGGCGCGGGCGGCCCGCCTGCGCCCGATCGCGGACGACGAATGGGGACTGGGGACTCCACATCCGGTCCCAGGTCCCAGGTCCCCGAAGGGCGGCAGTCCCCGCCCTCAGTCCACCATCACCCGTTTGGTGACCACCGAGTAGTGGCGAACAGTGCGCGGCGCGTGCGAGAACACAGACGCGATCACGATGACGGCGATCAGGATGGGCACCCGGTAGTCCCAGACGAAGGGAATCGCGCAGAGCAGCAGCAGCTTGGTGTACACCGCGATCGCGCAGTTCTGGTGCAGCCAGTGTCCGGTGGGATAGATCTCGGTGAAGATCAGGACCGCACCCGATCCGATGGCCAGCCACAGGAACATTCGGAGGGCCGTTTCCGGCACGCCGAACACGTGACCGCCGAAGAGGATGCCCGTGACGGCGATGTGCAGGGTCCGGGCGGCGACGTTGACGGCCCGGCCGTGTGGCAGCCGCCGTCTGGTCGGCGGAAAGAGGACGGCGCGTACAAGGCTTGGCGGCACCGGCAGATTATAATCGCGGCGACATGACCGAACCGTTCCATCGCGTCGCGCTCGTCAATCGCGGCGAGCCGGCCATGCGATTCATCCACGCGATCCGCGAGTTCAACCTCGAACGCGGAACCGATCTGCAGGTCGTTGCCGTCTTCACCGAGGTCGACCGCCAGTCTCGATTCGTCAGAGAGGCGGATGACGGCGTGAGCCTTGGGGAGTCGACCTGGGTGGACGAACGGGACGGGCTGCGAAGGCCTAGCTACCTGAACTACGGGGAACTGGCGCGCGCGATTGCCGAAAGCCGGGCGGACGCCGTGTGGGCGGGCTGGGGGTTCGTGGCCGAGCGGCCGGAGTTCGCCGCGTGGTGCGAGCAGGCCGGCCTCGCGTTCATCGGTCCGTCGAGCGGAGCCATGCGCCGGCTGGGCGACAAGATCAACGCCAAGCGGCTGGCCGTGCAGACGGGCATTCCGGTCGTCGAGTGGAACGGCGGTCCGGTCAGCTCGCTGGACGCGGCGCGGGTGGACGCCGCACGGCTGGGGTACCCCGTGCTCGTGAAGGCCAGCGGCGGAGCCGGCGGCCGCGGAATCCGGCGCGTCGACGACGAGCGCGGTCTGGAGCGAGCCATCGCCGGCGCCCGCCGGGACGCGGCCCGGATCTTCCTCGACGACACCGTGTTCCTCGAGGCCTGGCTGCCCGGGGTCCGGCATGTCGAGGTTCAGGTACAGGCGGATCGGCATGGAAACGTCTGGGCGATCGGCACGCGCGATTGTTCGCTGCAGAGGCGCTTCCAGAAGCTGATGTCCGAAGCGCCGGCGCCGAACCTGGGTCCGAAGATCGAGTTGGCGCTCGTCGATTCCGCCGTGAGGCTGGTGGCGGCTGCGAAGTACGAAAGCCAGGCGAGCGTGGAGTTCCTCGTCGGCCGCGACGGACGCTACGCCTTCCTGGAAGCGAACCCGCGGCTGCAGGTCGAGCACGTCGTCACCGAGCAGACGACGGGCATCGACCTCGTGAAACTGCAGCTTCACGTCGCGTTGGGCGGTCGGATCGAACCCGCGGACGTGCCGGTCCAGGGGCATGCCGTCGAGGTCCGCCTCAACGCCGAGGACCCGGCGAACGACTTCGCGCCGTCGCCCGGGGTGCTGTCCCTGTTTCGCGTGCCCACGGGACCCGGTTTGCGCGTCGACACGGGCGTGGCCGAAGGCGACGTGATGCCGGCCGAGTTCGGCTCGATGGTCGCCAAGTTCGCTGCCCGGGGACACAGCCGCGACGAAGCGCTCGGCCGCCTGCAGCGGGCCCTGGGGGACAGCGCCGTCGTCGTGTCTGGGGGACCGACGAACCGGTCGTTCCTGCTGGACCTCCTCGACGACGCCGAAGTCAGGCGCGGCACCGTCGATGTCCAGTGGCTCGACCGGCGGAGGGCGGCGGATGGCGGCCGCCCGGAGCGGCACGCCCGGCTCGCGCTGCTCCAGGCGGCGGTGGAGGTCTACGACGCAGAACTCGAGGTGGAGATCGAGACCTTCTTCGCGTCGGCGTCGCGGATGCGGCCCTCGGTGCGACCCGACGTCGGACGTGCCGTGGAACTCAGCTACCGCGGCCACCGGTACGCGCTGAAGGTGCACCGGGTCGCGCCCGGTCGCTACCGGGTCGTGGCGGGCGGATCGCAGGTTCCCGTGGAGGTCGAGCGCGCGGGCCCGTGCGAGCGGCGGCTCACGTACGACGGACGCCGGCACCGGGTCATTGCCTCGGTCCAGGGCTACTCGCTGCTCGTCGAGATCGACGGCGTTCCGCACACCATCGCTCGCGCGGACGAGGGCGTCGTGCGCGCGCCTTCTCCGGCGGTGGTCGTGGCTGTCGGCGTGAAGCCCGGAGACGTCGTATCTGCCGGCGAACGCCTGCTCGTCCTCGAAGCGATGAAGATGGAGACCGCGGTGGTCGCGCCCTTCGCGGGCTCGGTCCGCCAGGTGTTCGTCCTGCCGAACGCGCAGGTCGGACCGGGGTCGCCGCTGCTGCACCTTGAGCCGGGATCGGAGCGGACGCGCCGGAAGGACGGCCCCCCGGTTCTCCTCGGCGAGACGGGTCCGGCCCGCCCCGCGTCACGCGCGCGAGCCCTCCTTCGAGGGGTCCGGGCCGGGATTCGCGAGTTCAAGAGGCCGACGCCCCCGGCCGAGGCTGCCGAAGTCCTGTCGGCCATGCGGGCCGTGATGCTGGGCTTCGACGCCGATGCGGATTCGATCAGGGGGTTGCTCGACGCGTACGCCGAACGCTGCAGAGCCATCGGGCCTGACGACGCCGGCGTGAGGGCCGGCGAAGATGACGTGCTCCAGGTCTTCGCCGACATCCACGCGCTCTTCAGCTCGGAGCACGAGGGCGGCGCCACCACCGGGGTGTCGCTCGGCTCCGAGCAGTATCTGCGGACGTACCTGCGCACGCTCGATGCCGATGGAGCGGAACTCCCGCCCGCGTTCGTCAGCGCCCTGCGGACGGCCGTGGCCCACTACGGGACGACGCTGGCGCCGTCAGCGCCGCTGAAGGAGGCCCTGCTCTTCCTCTTCAAGGCGCAGAAACGCACCGATCTCCAGGTTCCGGTCATCCGGGCCATCCTGCAGCGGCGTCTGGCCGACGCGGAGGTGCGTGCCCCGGGGCCGCCGGCGTTCCTGGCGCTGCTCCAGCGAGTCGCGGCCGTACTGCAGGCACGGTTCTCGGAGGTGTCCGACCTCGCGCGAGACGTCCACTACAGGTATGCGGAGCAGCCGGCGTTCGAGCGCGTGCGGGACGGCGTCCAGCGGGAGATGGTGCAGCTCGTCTCGAGGGTGGTGAACCACGGCGACGCCGACGGGAGCGCGCTGCGGACCCTGGTCGAGTGCCCGCAGCCGTTGCGGACGGCCTTCGCCGCGCGCTTCGAGACCTTCTCGTGTGCCGAGCGCCGCGTGGCGCTCGAGGCACTCCTGCGACGCGATTACCGGATCCGCACGCTCGACGGCGTGACCCCGGTCCAGGATCGCGACCTGGCCATCGTCCGCGCGCGTTACGGCCATCTCGGAGACCGCATCGAGGTCGTGTCGCTGGCGTGCCCCTTGGCCAGAGTGCGCGAGGCCCTCGCGCGCGTCAGGACCATCGCGGCCGGGGTCGAGGCGGATCGCGACGTGGCGCTCGAGCTGTACTCGTGGACGGAGGCCGAGCCCGACGCGGATGCGCTGTCGGCGGAACTCCGCGCCCGCCTGGCTGAAGGGGGTTTCGACCGTCCGCTGAGGCGGGCGGTGGTGATGATCGCGTCACGGGAGACCTCGCGCGAACGGCACCTGGGGTTCTTCACCTTCCGGCCGTCAGGGCCGGAGTATCGCGAAGAACCGCTGTACCGCCGGATGCACCCGATGCTGGCCAAGCGGCTGCAGTTGTGGCGGCTCGACCGGTTCTTCCTCGAGCGGCTGCCCTCGGTGGAGGACGTCTATCTCTTTCGCGCGGTCGCCCGGGAGAACGCGAAAGACGAGCGCTTCATCGCGCTCGCCGAGGTCCGCGACGCGACGCCGGTGCGCGATGCGTCCCGTCGGATCGTGTCTGTGCCGCATCTCGAGCGTATGGCGATGGAGGCGCTGACGGCGGTGCGTCGGGCGCAGATGCGGCGGTTGCCGGGAGAGCGGCTGCACTGGAACCGTGTGGTGCTGCTGCTCTGGCAGCGGCTGGCGCTGTCCCGGCCGGAACTGGACGAGATTGCCCACCGCCTGGCGGTCGGCGCCGAAGGCCTGGGCCTGGAGAAGCTCGTGATTCGCGGCCACATGCCGGGCCAGGACGGGGAGCACAGGGATACCGTGCTCTCCGTCTCGCTGGCGGGCGGGCGCGCGCCGGTGTCCCGCTTCTCCGATCCCTCCGACGCGTCGATTCGCACGCTGTCGGACTACGACCAGAAGGTCGTCCGGATGCGGCAGCGCGGGCTCACCTATCCGTACGAGATCGTGCGACTGCTGGTGCAGGCATCGGGGGGGGACGAGCACGACGTCAACGCGCGCCGCTTCACCGAACTGGACTTGAGTCCCGCCGGCGAACTGGTGCCGGTGGATCGGCCGTACGGCCGGAATGAGGCGAACATCGTCGTCGGCCTGATCGAGAACCGAACGCCGAAACACCCGCAGGGCATGCGCCGGGTCATTCTGCTGGGCGATCCCAGCCGGGAGGTCGGATCGCTGGCCGAACCCGAGTGCCGGCGGATCATGGCGGCTCTTGCGCTGGCCGCGCGCGACCGCCTGCCGCTGGAGTGGTTCGCCCTGTCCGCGGGCGCCAAGATCTCGATGGAGAGCGGCACCGAGAACATGGACTGGATCGCGCTGGTGTTGCGCCGGCTCGTCGAATTCACGCAGGCTGGCGGGGAGGTGAACATCATCGTCACGGGCATCAACGTGGGCGCGCAGCCGTACTGGAATGCCGAGGCGACGATGCTGATGCACACGCGTGGGATTCTGGTCATGGTCCCTGAAGGCGCCATGGTGCTGACGGGGAAGACGGCGCTGGACTACTCCGGATCCGTGTCGGCGGAGGACAACCTCGGCATCGGAGGCTACGAGCACATCATGGGGCCCAACGGTCAGGCGCAGTACCGGGCCCGTGACCTGCGCGATGCCTGCGACATCCTGCTCCGGCATTACGACCACTGCTACGTCGTCCCGGGCGAGCGCTTTCCCCGGCGTGCGACGACAGTCGATCCCACCCACCGCGATATCCGCGACTATCCCCACGGCGGCGGGACCGGGTCGTTCGAGCGCGTCGGCGACGTGTTCTCCGACGAGGCGAATCCCGGGCGGAAGCGCCCCTTCGACATCCGCCGCGTGATGGCGGCGGTGTGCGACCAGGACCACGCCCCGCTCGAGCGGTGGCCTGGTTGGCGGGACGCCGAGGTGGCGGTGACGTGGGACGCGCACATCGGCGGGTATCCGGTCTGTCTCCTCGGCCTCGAGTCCCGTCCTATTCCCCGGCTGGGGCCCGTTCCGGCCGACGGTCCGGAGCAGTGGACGTCGGGCACGCTGTTTCCGATGTCGTCGAAGAAGATCGCGCGGGCCATCAACGCGGCGAGCGAGAACCGACCGCTGGTGATCCTGGCGAACCTCTCCGGGTTCGATGGGTCGCCGGAGTCGATGCGTCGGCGGCAGCTGGAGTTCGGCGCCGAGATCGGGCGGGCCGTGGTGAACTTCAGGGGGCCGATCGTGTTCGTCGTCGTTTCGCGCTACCACGGCGGCGCGTTCGTGGTGTTCTCGAAGACGCTGAACGAGAACATGGAGGTCGTCGCGATCGAAGGCAGCTACGCCTCGGTGATTGGAGGCGCCCCCGCGGCGGCCGTCGTGTTCGCACGGGAGGTAGATGCCCGGACCAAATCCGACCCGCGCATCGTCGCGATGCGGGAGCGGATCGCGGCGGCCAGCGAATCGGGGCGCGCCAGCCTGCTCGCCGACCTCGGCGGGCTCCAGCGCAGCGTGCGATCGGAGAAACTCGGCGAGGTCGCTGAGGAATTCGACACCATCCACACCGTACGCCGGGCCCTCGACGTCGGCTCGCTGGATCGCATCATCAGTGCCGCGGATCTGCGGCCCTACCTGGTGGACGCGATCGAGAGAGGGATGGCGAAGGAGCGGGGCAGGGACACGGACCGGACAGTAGACAGTAGATAGTAGACAGTAGAGGGGGCGCCGCGCTGATCGCGGGCGCCTGCTGTGTACTGCTGACGCCCGCACGGAAGGTCGAGAGGCGCACGCCGGCGGCGTCCGCAGAGGGAGATCGAATTCGGTGCAGAACACTCCGATAGCGGTGATCCTCGCCAGGGGTCTGGGCACGCGCATGCGGCGCCAGGCCGAAGGGGTGTCGCTCGGCGACGATCAGTCGCGGATCGCGGACACCGGGCTCAAAGCGCTGATTCCGGTCGGCCGCCCCTTTCTCGACTACGTCCTGAGCGCCCTCGCCGACGCTGGCGTGACGGACGTCTGCCTGGTGATCGGGCCCGAGCACGGGGCGGTGCGCGACCACTACGGACAGCCCGGGCTGCTCTCGCGCGTCCGGGTGTCGTTCGCGATCCAGGATCGCCCCTTGGGAACGGCGGACGCCGTGGCCGCTGCGGCTCCGGTCGTTGGCGATCGGGAGTTCCTGGTCCTGAACAGCGACAACTACGCGCCCGTTGACGTCCTGCGCGCGCTTGCCGCGCTCGAGGGGCCGGGGTTGGTGGCGTTCGGTCGTGACGCCCTGCTGCGCGAGAGCAACGTGGACGCGGATCGCGTCCGCCAGTTCGCGGTCGTCCGGATCGGCTCAGACGGAACGCTCGAGGACATCGTCGAGAAGCCGGACGCGGACACGCTGGCCTCCTACGGCGACGACGTGTCCCTCAGCATGAACTACTGGCGCTTCGACAGGCGGGTTCTCGAGGCCTGCCGCCGGGTAACGCCCTCAGCCCGCGGGGAGCTCGAAATCCCAGATGCCGTTCGGTTGGCCCGCCGCGAGAACCACGTCCGATTCACCGTGATTCGTATGAATGCCGGGGTGCTCGACCTGTCGAGCCGCACGGACATCAGAGACGTGGCGCAGCGGCTCTCCGGCGTCCGGGTCGCGCTGTAGTGATCCCGATCTTCCCCTCGTTCGACGCGGTCGGTGACGGGCCCGACGTCGCCCGCCTGCGGAAGCGGCAGTTCGAACGGGCGGCAGCCGCGCTCGCGGGTGCCGGAGCCGAGGCTGGCGCGGCGCGCGGGTATTTCGTTCCGGGACGCGTCGAGGTGCTGGGCAAGCACACCGACTACGCGGGCGGGCGCAGCCTTCTCTGCGCCGCCACTCGAGGGTTCGTGCTGGCGGCGGTTCCAGGAGCGGACTCGCTCGTCCGCGTGATCGATGCCGACACCGGCGAGGCGATTGCGGGCCCCCTCGATCCCGGGCTGGTACCGCCCGCAAACCAGTGGGCCACGTATCCGCTCACCGTTGTCCGGCGGCTCGCCCGCAATTTTCCATCCTGCCGGCTCGGCGCCACACTGGCCTTCACGAGCGACCTGCCCCAGGCGGCGGGCCTGTCGAGTTCGAGCGCGCTGCTGATCGCGACGTATCTCGCATTGGCCGACATCAACGGCGTCGCAGAGACCCGTGCCTTTGCCGAGTCGATCCGGGCCCGGGAGGATCTCGCTGCCTATCTGGCCACCGTCGAGAACGGCCGCTCGTTCCGCGGACTCGAGGGCGACGCGGGCGTCGGCACGTTCGGCGGGTCGGAGGATCACACCGCCATCCTCTGCTGCAACGCAGGGTTCCTGGTGCAGTACCGGTTCGCTCCGGTCCGTCGCGAGCGACAGATCCGGCTCGATCCGAACCTGACATTTGTGATCGCGGACTCCGGTGTCGCGGCGCGCAAGACCGGCGAAGCCCGGGACCAGTACAACCGAGCGTCCATCCTGGCGGCGCGGGCACTCGACGCGTGGAACCGCGCCAGCGGCCGCCCGGCCTCGTCACTCGGGGAGGCTGTCGAGTCTGGAGCCGATGCGCGCAGGCGGATTCGCGACTGCCTCACCGGCGAGGGCGACCCCGGCAGCCCCGGCCGTGCGCTGGCCGATCGCGTCGAGCAGTTCTGCGTGGAGACCCTCGAGATTGTTCCCGCGGCGGGCGACGCCCTCGAGCGAGGCGACCTCGAGCGATTCGGCGTGCTCGTGGACCGGTCGCAGATGGCGGCGGAGCGCTGGTTGCACAACCAGGTACCGGAGACGATGAGCCTTGCCGCGCTGGCGCGGACGAACGGTGCGCTGGCCGCCTCGGCGTTCGGGGCAGGGTTCGGTGGGAGCGTCTGGGCCCTGGTGCCGGACGATGACGCCGCACGTTTTGCGGAACACTGGCGGGCATCCTACGCCGAGCGGTTCCCGGAGCGCGCCCTGCAGGCCCGTGTTCTCTCGACGAAGCCCGGGCCTGCGGCCTATGGCGTGCTGCCCTCGGTCGTGGCGTCGAATCGGGCCTTGAGCGCCCGGTAGTCCGTCTTCCCGGTGCCGAGCACGGGAATGGCATCGACGCGAATCACCTTGCGGATGTGGTGCAGCGCGCTGAGCCCGGATTCGCGAATCAGATCGTTGGCGGCTGCCCGCTCGACGTCGAGCGTCGAGAACAGCACGATGTCCGGGCTGTCGGGATTGCCCAGCGCCTCGACAGCCAGCGCCGGCCCCTGGTTGGCCGGATCGGTGCCGCTGAACCGGGAGAGCAGGACCGACTCGATCGCCGGCAGCGACACCATCTCGCCTCCCAGCTTCACGAAGCGCTTCAGCCGTCCTTTGAAGAACAGATAGCCGTCGGGCGTGGCCGACACGAGATCACCCGTCCTGTACCAGTCGTGCCCCTCGAACGTCACGAAGGGGGAATCCCCCGTGTGCTTCAGGTAGCCGCCGAAGATGCTCGGGCCGCGCACGAGCAGCATGCCGGTGTCACCAGCCTGCACGCGTCGTGCGAGGTCCAGGGTCACGATCGCACCTTCCAGGCTGGGCAGGAGCCTCCCCACACTGGCCTCGACCTGCCGGCTCACCGGATTCACCGCCACGACCGGTGAGCACTCCGTGATGCCGTACCCCTCGAGGATCGTGGTGCGGGGCGCCCGCTCACGGATCGCCGCGTAGACCGACGCCGGACACTTCTCAGCGCCGGTGACGGCCAGCCGCAGCGATGCCAGCTGTCCCTCGGTTGCCGCCCGGACGATGCCAGCGAGGAACGTCGGTGTGCCGAAGGTGATCGTGGCGTGGTAGGCCTCGATCGTGCGGGCGAGCATGGCCGACTCCGTCGGGTTCGGATGGTAGACCGTGCGCAGGCCGATCGTGAGGGACATCAGCACGGTCGTCGTCAGCCCGAAGCTGTGAAACGGCGGCAGGAGCCCGAGCAGGACGTCTCGCTCGTAGACGTCGGCCATCCGGAGCACATCCCGGATGTTGGTGAGCAGGTTGCGATGGGTGAGGGGCACGGCCTTGGGCAGACTCTCGGACCCGCTGGTGAACAGTACGACGGCGACGTCCCGCGGCCGGGCCCGCTCCAGTTCACCCCAGCTGAACCGGCTCCGTACCGCGGCCCGGAGCTTGGCTCCCGTGCCGAGGCCCGCCAGGACGTCTTCGACGAACAGGAAGCGATCGCCGATGTCCGCGAGATCGATGCCCATCCCGGCCAGCTTCGACACGAGCGCGCGGGCCGTGATGATCCGGCTGACGCCGAGCAGTTCCAGGGAGTGGCGGATCGTCCGGACCCCGGTCGTCCAGTTGATCATTACGGCCGTCTTGCCGGCGAACATCGTGCCGAGCAGGAGGACCGCCGCACCGACCGACGCGGGCATCATGATGCCGACGTATTCGCCCGGCTGGCGTTCGACGATCGGCTTGAGCAGATGGATGGCGAGCACCAGGTCCCGGTACGTCCGCACGCCGCTCGCCTGGTCGGCGATGATCGGCTGGGAAGGGCGCCCGGCGGCTTGTGCGAGAAACGCGTCCGTCAGCGTCCCGGCGCTGGGCGGCGACAGTGGGAGTTCGCCGGCCGCCGAGGTGAACCAGAGGGCCGGGACGGGTTTGAGGTCTGCCGCCAGGGCTGAGGTGCCCTGACCGGCGGCGGCCAGCACCGCGTCAGCCACCGTCTGGAGGCTCTCTGGCGTCCCGACGGAAAAGCCGAACTCCCGCTCCAGCCAGACGACCAGTTCGGCGGTGGCGAGGCTGTCGAGTCCGAGGTCGCGGCTGAGGCTCCGGTCCAGCGTGATGTCGTCCCGCCCGGTGATCTCTCGCAGGTGAGCAACGACAAGATCGCGCGTGACCTGGGGCACTGACGTCAGGCCGGTCTGGGAAACCCGGTACACAGGTTCCGGGACCGGTCTCGTGCCGCCCGATTCCCAGAACCCGTACGGGACGTACGTGTTCGGCACCGCACCTTCGTTGTAGAACGCCTCGAGGTAGCGATTGATCGCGTCGCGCGTGGCACGCCGCGGGAAGTCCGCTGGCTCCACCAACTCGATGTGCAGATGGCGCCTGGGCATGAAGACGAGGCCATTCAGCAGGAGGTACTTGAGGCCCCGCACCAGCGCGGCGCCGACGGCGGGCATCTCGCCGCGGAACCCGAAGCTGAAACTCGAGCCCCAGAGGCCGTTCATCCGCACGAGCACGATGCGGACGGACGGGTGCTGCTGCAGGATGGAGTGCACGCCGCTGGCGCTGCCGATGTCCTCCAGGTAGGTGCGTTTGAGTCGCCCAGCCGGGTAGAGGAGCACGTTCTCCCCGGAGGCGAGGCCACGCGCGGTCTCCGCGAGCACGGCGCGCATCCGATCCCGTGCCCCGGCGCCTTCGCGTTCGAGGTTCGGCAGGACGCGCGTGCCGAACCAGAGGGCGATTCGGCCGAGGGCCGTTCGTGACACCTGGTACTGATCGGCCAGCGGTCGGGGGCGGAACCGCCCGTGCAGCCTCGTCACCAGGATCGCCGGGTCGATCAGCGCCGAGTGGTTCGGCAGGAACAGGATGCCCTGGCGCCCGCGCGCCGCCACCTGGTCGAGCCCGGTCACCCAGATGCGATACCGCAGCCAGAACACGGGTCGGGCCACGAGGCTGAGGACGCGCGTCGCGAGGATCTGGATCAGGGGCATGGTCTCCTGGGCGTGCCTAGACGTCTTGAAGGCCAAGATCCGTTGCAGATGAGTCACGTTTCACAACGGCCTTCAAGACGTCTACGCCCCGCCGTAGGCCGGGCAACGAAACACTGTGTTCTAGCGAGGCGGAGCCTCGCTAGAACGTACTCTTCTCTCCGGGCTGGACGCAAGGCCGACACGGTGGCTTCTGCAGGACGCGCTGAGCGGCTATGATCGGGGTCGGGCGGCCCGGCGGCGCGTCGCCCGGTCCCGACCATGACGGAACCCATCATTCGAACGCAGGGGCTGTCGCGTACCTTCGGCACGATCCAGGCCATCGACGGCATCGACCTCGATGTCCCGAGAGGCATCGTGTTCGGTTTCCTGGGACCGAACGGCGCGGGCAAGACGACCATGATCCGCCTGCTGCTGGGTCTGCTGGAGCCGACTCGGGGCCGCGCACACGTGCTGGGGGCCGACACCCTCAGTGGTGGCGACCACATCAGGAGCCGGTGCGGCGCCCTGCTCGAGCAGACGGGGCTCTATGAACGTCTCAGCGCCGAGGACAACCTGGGATTCTATGCGCGCGTCTGGGGGCTGGATCGCTCGGCACGCGACGCACGTATCCGCGAACTTCTCACCCCGCTCGATCTCTGGGAGCGCCGCCGCGAGGCGGTCGGTCAGTGGAGCCGCGGAATGAAACAGAAACTCGCGGTGGCGCGGGCGCTCCTGCACCGGCCGGCGCTCCTGTTCCTCGACGAGCCGACCGCGGGCCTCGACCCGGTGGCGGCGGCAGCCCTCCGGGAAGACCTCAGCGCCCTGGCCGGCCGGGAGGGCGTCACGGTCTTCCTCACGACGCACAACCTCGCCGAAGCCGAGCGGCTGTGCGGGCGCGTCGCGGTCATCAAACAGGGGAGGCTGCTGGCGGTGGGGCACCCCGACGAGATTCGATCGCGCCACGCGGTGCGTGCGGAGATTACCGGCCGGGGCTTCGATGAGGCCATGGTGGCGAGGGTGGCGGCGCAGCCGGGTGTCGAGCGCGCGGAGGTGCGGAACGGACGTCTGGTGCTGGGCTTGGGCCGCCAGTCGGAGCTCGCCCCCGTCATCGCCCTGCTCGTGCAGGCAGGCGCCTGCGTCGAAGAGGCGCGCAAGGACCGCAACACCCTGGAGGACGTGTTCCTCACGATGATGGAGGAGGAACAGGCGTGACGCGCGACATCCTCACCGTCATGTGGAAGGAATGGAAGGAACTGCTGTGGGCGGGTGGCCTGCTCAGGGGCGGGCGCGTCAGCCTGCTGATCATGCTGGCGATCTTCGGCGTGTTCCTTCCATACCAGACGGGCCGTGCGTGGGTGGAGTCGGCCGCGCCGCTGTTCTACTGGGCGTGGCTGCCCCTGATGCTGGTGGCGGGAGTGGTGGCCGATTCGTTCGCCGGCGAGCGGGAACGGCATACGCTCGAGACGCTTCTAGCCAGCCGGCTTCCAGACCGCGCGATTCTGGTCGGCAAGCTGGCGGCAGCGGTCACCTACGGATGGGGTCTGGTGCTGGCCATGCTGGGCCTGAGCCTCGTCACCGTCAACGTCGCGGAACTGGGGGGAGGCCTGCTGCTGTTCGCGCCGCACCTCGCGATCGGGGCGCCGGTTCTGGCCCTGCTGGGCGCGGGGCTTGCCGCGACCGCGGGCGTGCTCGTGTCGTTACGGGCCCCGACCGTCCGCCAGGCGGCGCAGTCCCTGAACGTCGCCATCCTTCTGTTGATCTTCGTTCCGGTGTTCGGCGTCCAGATGCTGCCGGAGGGCGCCCAGTCCCGGCTGGGGGCCACCGTGATGAGCGTCGGAGTCACGGGCATTCTGGTGGCGGCCGCCAGCGTCCTCGCCGTCCTCGATCTGGTCCTGCTCGCCGCCGTGCTGGCGCGGTTCCGGCGGTCAAGGCTCGTGCTGGAGTAGGCAGGACCGTAATCCTTCTGACGTCATTCTCGCGGGAGCGGGAATCCACGGCTGGATTCGGTGTTCCGCTACGCGGCCCCGGAATGACGATCCTGACGAAGGGCACAGACGGGCCCAGTGAGCGGGGGTAGAATGGGACGCGCGTGCGCGGAGGGCGTTCGCGCGACCAGGAGGCGCGTCATGGAGAGTGGTGGTCGGCTCGGCAGACGGGCGGTGGCGCTGGCAGCAGTGTTCGTGTTTGGAGCCACGGCGTCGCCGGCGGCGCGCCAGTCGGGTCCCAGCGCCGGAGCGACGCAGAAGCCAGAGGCGGTGGCGGGCTCTTACGAAGGCACCGCTGTCGGGCCCGATGGAAGCCCACTGTCACTGCGCGTTGATCTGAAGTACGCGGACGGTCGCTTCACGGGACTCGTCGACGCGCAGGCGGCCCAGCTCAGCATCGTCGGCGGCGCGCTGGATGGGGACACGCTGACCCTCACGATCGACTCCGGCGGGATGGCGGGCGTGATGAGCGGCAAGGTCGCCGGCGACCGCATCGAGGGCACCTGGACACTTGGGGAGATGTCCGGCACGTTCGCCGTCGGAAGGCAGGGCGGCGCGCCCTCCGTCGCGGCGGACGACCCGATCTCCGGCGTGTGGGCCGGCGAGGTGGACGTCCAGGGGCAGGCGATGCCGTTCACCTTGACGCTGAAGCTGTCCGGCGACGCCATCACCGGCGACATCGAGTCGGCCATGGGCAAGGTCCCGCTCAGCGGCGGGAACTGGAAGGACGGCACCCTGACGATCACCTTCCCGTACGTCGGCGGCGAACCGGTGTCGATGGGGGCCCAATTGAAGGACGGCAGGCTGGTCGGCATCGTGGACTACAACACGGGCGAACTGCAGGGAACCTGGGCGGCCTCGCGGAGGTAGCCGAGCCGTTCGGCAGGTCCTCCCCGGAGGCCGTCATGAATACCTCACGAATCCTCGCGTGGACTCTCGTCGTCGGCACGGGGCTCTGCCTCGGCGCGACGGACCTCGGCGGTCAGGCGGTCCGAAAGGAGAAGGTGTCGGGCTACGCCGAGTGGCGGCGGGGCGATCTGCTCATCGTCGACGGCCAGCGCCTGCGCGCGACCACGGCGACCAAGGTCAAGGGCAAGGGGATCGCCGGCTTCGACTCGATTCCCCTCGGCTTCGAGATCGAGGCGTCAGGGGTTCGCCTCCGGGACGGCGTCATTCAGCTCGAGGCCGTCGAGGCGAAGCCCAACGGCAATGCTGCGTTCGAATCCGACATCCTCCAGACCACCGACGCGATGGAGGCGCAGTGGCTGCAGGCGGGCCGCGTCTACGAGGCGGACGATGAGGGCGGGCGCAAGGTGATCGGCCGCTTGGTGCGCGAGGGGCCCGACGTCGATCGGGTCCAGACGATCGTCCGGCGCGTGACGCCGCCGTACCTCACGCCCGGGGCTCTTCGCGTGCACGTGGTGGACACCAAGGACTGGAACGCGATGGCCATGGGAAACGGGGCCATCTGGGTGTTCACGGGCCTGCTCAACGACCTGAGCGATGATGAAGTGGCCATCGTGATCGGGCACGAGTTGGCGCACTACACGCACGAGCACTCACGACGCGAGTTCAAGCGCGCGATGTGGGGCCAGTTGCTCGCGCTGGGCGCGATCGTCGCGACCGAGGTGGCGACGGAGAACGAGAAGACGAAGGCGGCGGTGGCCATCGCGAGCCTGGTGACCGCCATGACGCTCCGGAACGGGTACAGCCGCAATCTCGAGGATCAGGCCGATCGCGTCGGGCTGCGGTACGCCTACGAGGGCGGGTACGACGTGCGCTCCGGGCCGAGGCTCTGGGCGAAGTTCAGGGAGAAGTACGGCGACCAGAACGGGATCGTGAATTTCTTCCTCGGCGAGCATTCGCAGGCATCGGCCCGCATCCGCAATCTCGAGCGCGAAATCGCCTACAACTACACCGGCGAGGGGCGATGAGCGCCCCCCCGCGTCGTCGCTATTCCAGCAGCCCCTCCGCGAAGCGCACGAAGGCATAGGCGTCGGCAAAGGTGCTGGCGATCCCGGCCGACACGCGAACGGCACCACTGCTCTTGCCGTCGATGCATCGCCGGAAGTCGTTGTAGCTCATCCGCGCGTGGGACCGCGCGAAGCACGTCTGCAGTTCTCCGTGCGAGAGCCCGAGCGCCAGTTCGCCCGCGCCGGGATTGCAGAAGCACCCCGACCGGAGCGAGATTCCGGCCTGCGACGCGCGACGCTCGATCTCCTGATGATCGATGAACAGCCCCGTGCCGTCGAAGAAGTTCATGGTCAGGGTGCCGCCCCGGCGATCGGTCGCTCTCGGACCGTACAGCGTGATGAGCGGCCGGCCCGACGCGTGGGTCAGCGCCGTCAGTTTCTCGATGAGCCACCCGGCAAGACACCGGACGCGCTCGTGGATGCGATCGATGCCCGCGGCCTCGAGGTGTTCGACGCCGATCTCGACGGCCGGTATGCCCGTGTAATCCAGCGTCCCGTCCTCGAAGGCCGCGGCCCCCTGTGCGAGGTAGTGAGTGTCAGCCGTCACGGAGGCGACCGTGATCGTGCCGCCCGCGAACCAGGGGCGCCTCAGTTTCTCGAGCGCGGCATGGCGGGCGATGAGCGCGCCGGAGCCGGTCGGGTAGCCGAACATCTTGTAGAACGACAGCGAAACGAAATCCGGCTTCCACCGGCTGAGATCGAGGCGGTTCGTGGGCACGAAGGCCGCAGCGTCCAGAAGGACGTCCCAGCCGCTGGCATGCGCGAGGTCGATCCACTCGAGCGGGTGCTGGACGCCGGAGAAGTTGGACTGGGCCGGAAACGCGAAGAGGCCGGGCGCCTCGCCGCCCCGGTCCGCCAGGTGCGAGGCCACCTCCTGGTCGTCGGCCAGGAGGTCGGGGGGCAGGACCGGGATGTACGTGGCTGACGCGCCCTTCGCACGAAGGAACTCGCGGATGCCGTTGACCGAATTATGGTTGTCGAAGGTCAGCAGGAAACGGCTTGCCGGTCCGAACGGGTAGGATTCGCCGACCAGCTTGAGCGCGTGCGTCGCGTTGGCCGTGAAGATCAGGGTGTACTCGTCCGGCGAGGCCTGGAAGTAGCGGAGAATGCGGAGCCGGGCCCGATCGACGAGGTCCGTCGCCGCCAGGGAGGCCGGGCTCACGGAGTGAGGATTGCCGAGCAGGGTCGACACGAGCAGATCGCGGTGCTTCTGGACCTGGGACTCGGCATACAGCCCCCCGCCGGTGTAGTCGAGGTAGACCTGACCGGCCCGGTCGAGCCGCG
The DNA here is from genome assembly GCA_964481395.1 of uncultured Vicinamibacterales bacterium. Classification (GTDB taxonomy): domain Bacteria; phylum Acidobacteriota; class Vicinamibacteria; order Vicinamibacterales; family JAKQTR01; genus JBFMFH01. The sequence goes on along the minus strand of CAYZYG010000006.1, from coordinate 34,093 downwards.
CGTACTCCCGGGCGCGAAGATCATCGAGTGCGCTCGTCTCGCGGAACGTGGGCCAGGCGGTGATGAACTCGTCGTAGGCCTGTTGGACCGGAGGCAGGGGCTGGGATGTGAACGTCGGCTCCACGGATTACTCCATCGGCTGCAGGTTGCGGTCGAGTTCGACCACGGCCACGACGCCGAAGCCGGGGCGGTTGCCTGCGGCGAAGCGGGCGTCGCGAATGGTGACCTGAAACGACCCGTCCGACCTGGCGTGGACGTCGTAGCTCGGGAATCTGAGCCAGCGGCGGGTCCCCTGGATCCGCGGCGCGTTGAGCGCGGCCTCGACCACGCCGTCGAACGTGCCGCGCGGAACGAACTCGGGCGCCAGATCGCCGGTGCCCCGGCGCGTCAAGGTAACCGGAACGAACCAGTACTGCTGGGGCGTGACGGCGATGACGATCCGGCGGAAGGGATCGACCGGCTGGGGCATCGCGGCGACGCGGTCGAGATTCCAGCCGCGCTCGCGCGCCAGATCCCGTACCCGCGCCTCGGCGGTGCGGGTACCGGCGATGCCGACGCCGATGTACACGGTGGCCAGCACGAGCGCCACGCGGGCGGCCAGGCGGATCCGCTCCGCCGGCAGCCACCAGCGCAGGGCGACCCAGCCGGCCAGCGCGGCGGTCCAGGTGGCGCGCGCCCAGGCCGGCACGATCGGATTACCCCAGATGAGCGTGGTCATGGCGGCGGCCGTCAGCGCGCTCAACGCCATCCCCAGCCTCGAGCGCGTCCACGCAAGTGCAACCGCCCCCCCCAGGATCACCCAGAGCCACGGGTCCACGATGAACAGCGTGTCGCCGTAGAACCAGCGGTCCGAGATGGGCATGAGCAGGCGGATGCCGTAATTGTTCAGCCAGTCCAGGAAGGGGTGCGTCAGCACGCCGATCACCGACAGGGCGAGCAGCGCCCCTTCTCGAGCGGGAGCCAGGTCGGGCCGTCTGCGGCGCCGGATGAAACGATCGAACGCCAGCATCGCGGCGGTCAGGACGACAGGCAGGACGACCCAGGCCAGGATGCCGTGCGTCCACCCGCGCCGGAAACCGAAGGCCAGATCCGCACCGGCCAGATAGCACGTCCCGTCGACGTCGGGCAGGTTCGCGGCGATGATCAGGGTGGACGTGGCCAGGGGCGTGACGCGCTTCAGACCGGCTTCTGCCAGGCACGCGCCCGTCAGTGTGTGTGCGAGCGGCTCCATGATTGAACTTCACATCATATCCGACCGAGGCCCACCTGCGCCGTCGACCGGCCGGTTGCCGGACCAGAGTCGCGGCGATAGCATGGTGATGCGCGCGTCCTTAGTGGCCCATCGGCCGCAGGGGGGCGCCGGAGGAGCCATGATGAACGAGGGGCCTCTCAGACCGGGACACCTCGTCCCGGATCTCGAATTCGCGACCTACGACCCGGCCACGGGGGAGTTCCCGACGTTCTCTCTGGCGGGCCAGCGCGAGGCCGGGCGCTGGACGGTGCTGTTCTTCTATCCCGCCGACTTCACAGGGCTCTGAGCGTCCGAACTCGCCGCTCTGGCAGAGCAGCACGAGCGATTCCTCGGCCTCGGGTGCGACATCGTCACCGTCAGCACGGACAAGACGTTCACGCACCTGGCCTGGCGGGATCAGGAACGGGATCTCGCCCGGGTTTCGTTCAGGATGGGTTCGGATCCCGCCGGCCGCGTGGGACGCCTCTTCGGGGTGTACGACGAGACGACCGGGTTCACCCTGCGAGGGACGTTTCTTATCGGCCCTGACGGACGGCTCCTCGCGAGCGAGATCAACTTCTTCAACCTCGGGCGGAATGTCGACGAACTCTTGCGCAAGGTGCACGCGAACGTGTTCATGAGCCGGCGGGCGGGGGAAAGCTGTCCCGCGACGTGGAGACACGAGGGCGACCGCACGCTCGTGGCGCCGGCCTCGAGACCGGCCCGCGGAACGCCGGCGTCGGGCTGAGCTCAGGGAGGGCGCCGCGAATGGAGTACAGGCTGCTCGGGAGGACCGGCGTCCGTGTGGCACCGGTCGCACTCGGAACGTTCAACTTCGGCAACGCCACCCCCGAAACGGAGGCCTGCCGGATCGTGCACGCGGCCATGGATGCGGGAATCAACCTCCTGGACACCGCCGACTCGTACCTCGACGGCGAATGCGAACGCATCGTCGGGCGCGCGCTGGCCGGCCGCCGGGACCGCGTCTTCCTCGCGACCAAGGTGCACTACCCGATGGGTTCGGACCCGAACCGCGGCGGCAACTCCCGCGCGCACATCCTGCGGGCCTGTGACGAGTCCCTCCGCCGTCTCGCCACCGACTGGATCGACCTCTATCAGGTCCACCGGCCCTCGCCGGAGGTTCCGGTGGACGAGACGCTCGGGGCCCTGACCGACCTCGTGCGGGCGGGCAAAGTCCGCTACGTCGGCTGCTCGACCCACCCCGCCTGGATGGTGATGGAAGCGCTCGCCGTGAGCGAACGGTACGGCCTGGCGCGGTACGTCGCCGAGCAGCCTCCGTACAACCTGCTCGACCGCCGGATTGAGAACGAACTCGTACCTCTGGCGCTTCGGTACCGCGTCGCGCTGCTCCCCTGGGCGCCACTGGCCCAGGGAGTCCTGGCGGGGCGCTATGCCCACCCCGGCCCGGTGCCGCAGGACTCCCGCGCCGGAACCATGCCGGGCTCCATCTACGCCGAGCGCGTCACCGCCCGAGGCCTGGAGGTCGGCCGGGCGTTCGCCGCGCTGGCGCAGCGGTTCACCAAGACACCAGGCCAGCTGGCCCTCCTGTGGTGCAAGGACCAGCCGGCCGTCACGGCTCCGGTCGTCGGACCGCGGACCGCGGCCCATCTGGCGGAGTTGCTGCCCGTCCTCGACATGACGCTCTCATCCGAGGAACAGCGGGCGTGCGACGCACTCGTGCCGCCAGGAGGAGCCGTGGTCAATTTCCACAACACCGCGCCCTGGATGAAGGCCGCGCTTCCATGAAGGTCGCCTTCATCGGCACCCACGGCACCGGAAAGACGACGCTCTGTTACGACCTGGTGGCCGGGCTGAAACGGCAGGGCATCAACGCGGACGTTGTGAAGGAAGTCGCGCGGCTGTCCCCGCTGCCCATCAACCGCAAGACGTCGCTCGACGCTCAGACGTGGATCCTGATGACGCAGGTCGCGGAGGAAATCCGGGCCTCGAGCCAGCATGACGTGGTCGTTTGCGATCGGAGCGCGCTCGACAACTACGCCTACCTGATGTTCGCCTGCGGCCGGCAGAAACCCATCGAGCGGTTCGTCGACCACTGGATGAAGTCGTACGATCTGCTCTTCAAGGTACCCGTCGTGGAGGCGGCCTCTGCGGACGGGGTGCGCGACACCGACGACTTCTTCGTGCGATCCATCGACCAGATCGTCGACCAGCTTCTGGGCGAGAAACGCCTGGTGCACCACCGCCTCGATGCGGCCGGACGCGACACCTGGATCAAGTACGCCCTGCACGCGGTCACCGAACATTCGGCCGTCGCCGGACGCCTTCTCTGACCCCCCCCCGCCGCCTTGCGATTCGTGGCCAGCCAGAGGCCAGCCGGGGCCCGCCCGCCGGGGGCGGCCGTCTTGTCCGTGCCCGTGCTATAGTTTGCCGCCCCCCAACAGTCTCCTCCGCGTGTGCGAAGGCCACGCCACCCAGCCAAGAGGGAGAGAACGACGATGAGAGAACGGGTTCGTGTCTGTCTCGTGCTGCTTCTGGCCGCCTGCGTCTGGCTTGTGCCGACTGGCGCGCAGGAGGTCAGCCTGACGAGCCAGGTCGTCGAGCGGGTGCTGCCGAACGGCCTGAAGGTCCTCATGGTGAAGCGGCCGGAGGCGCCGCTCATCAACTGCATCCTGGCGTACCGCGTCGGGGCCGTGAACGAGCGCCCCGGAATCACGGGGATCTCGCACTTCCACGAGCACATGATGTTCAAGGGCACCTACACGATGGGGATCAAGCCGGGCACGCTCCAGAAGGACATGGAGTACGACCGGCAGATCGACGCGCTGATGGCGCAGGTCGTCGCGGAGGAAGCGAAGGTCAAGGGGCAGGACGCCGCGAAGATCATCGACCTGAAGAAGCAGATCAGCGACTTGATCACCCGTCAGAAAGCCGAAACCATCGTCAGCGAAGAGATTTGGAGCGCCTATCAGGAGGCCGGCGGAACGGGACTGAATGCGTCCACCGGTCAGGAGATGACGCAGTACTACGTCACGCTGCCCAAGAACAAGATCGAGCTGTATCTGGCGCTCGAGGCCGATCGGATGGCGAATCCGGTCTTCCGGGAGTTCTACTCGGAGCGCGACGTCATCACGGAAGAGCGCCGCATGAGCGAGAACAACCCGGGCTACTTCTTCCAGGAGCAGCTCAACGCCACCTTCTATTCGGCGAGCCCTTACGGGTTCCCGGTGGTCGGCTGGATGTCGGACGTCAGCCGCGTCACCAAGCAGGAGATGATCGACTACCGGGATCTCTACTACCGGCCCGACAACGCCACGCTCGTGCTGGTCGGGGACGTGGACGAGAAGACCGTGATGCCACTGGTGACCAAGCACTTCGGCCCGCTGAAGTCGCGCGGCCCGTCGCCCCGCGTACGGACGGAGGAGCCGTCGCCCGAGTACTACCGGAAGACGAACGGTCCGAACTTCAAGGCGCCCTACATCGAGAAGCGCGTGCTGGGTCGGGCGGCGACGAATCCGTCGGTCACGATCATGTTCCACATTCCGCCACTGTGGCATGACGATGTCGCGCCGCTCTACGTGCTGGGCCGTGTCATGAGCGCCCGGACCGGCAAGGTCTATCTCGACCTCGTCGACAGTCGTGTCGCGCACGCGAGCGGGGTGAGCGCCGGCGCGTCGAACTCGATGTACGACGGGTCGTTCCGCGTCAGCGCGACGGCCCGAGAGATCGAGAACCAGACGGTCGTGCCCCTGCAGACCCTCGAGCAGGACCTCTGGCTGTACATCGAGGACGCCAAGTTCACGGCCGTGGAGGGCGAGCTGCTCCAGCGGATCAAGAACGCGATCGAGGCGGAGTACCTGCGCAGCCTTGCCGGCATGGGCATCGCCGGTACGCTGGCCCGGATGGAGACGGCGTATCGCTGGCAGTTCATCGAAGAGCAGTACAAGCAGCGGATGGCGGTCACCGCCGCGGATCTGATGCGCGTGGCGAAGACGTACCTCACGCGCGACAACAGCGTCACCGGCGTCATGGAGCGCGAGCAGTAGCGCCGCAGCCGAGAAAGGACCATCGCCATGTTGAAGAAGCTATCGGTGATCGTGATGGTCGGCGCGCTGGCCTGCTGGGGAGCCGCCGTCGCCCTCGACGCCCAGTCCGCGCCGAAGCCCCCCGCCGCCAAGGGCCCCCGGCCCGATCAGTTCAAGTTCCCAGCCCTCGACTTCACGGCACCGAAGGCCGTCGCCTTCAGGACCGTGCTGTCGAACGGCCTCGTCGTGTACATCGCCGAGGACCACCAGATTCCCTGGATTGACGCGTCCCTTCTGTCCGATGTCATCGCGGGCGGCGGCGGGGCCGGCGGCCGCGGGCGGCGCGCCACCATCTACGACTGGCCGCAGCGCGGCGGCGGGGGGGGCGGCGGAGGGTCGTCGTTCCTCGAGCCGCCCGACAAACTCGGCGTCTACGCGCTCACCGGCGCGGTGGCCCGCGCGGGTGGGACCTCGTCGATGACCGCGGACGACATCAACGAACGCATGGACTTCCTCGCGGGATCCGTGTCGGCGACCAGCCTGTCGATCCATGCCCGGCACATCGACGAAGGCCTGAAGATCTGGATGGATCTCCTCGCCAATCCCGCCTTCCCGGCCGACCGGCTGCAGCGGGAGAAGCAGGGCCTGCTGCCGGGCATCCGGAACCGGAATCGCAACCTCAGCGGGGTGGCCTCCCGGACCTTCCGGCGTCTGGTCTACGGCGACGCGTCCCCCATCGTCGCGGAACCCACGGAGGCCACCATCTCGAGCATCACCCGGGACGACCTCGTCGCCTGGCACCGCAAGTACTGGGGCGCCAATAACGCGATGTTGGTCATCTCCGGCGGGTTCGACAAGGCGGAGATGGTGAAGAAGCTCGAGGCCACGTTCGGAAAGTGGCGTCACGCGGAGAAGGCCGTTCCGGCATGGCCGGTTGCCGAGCAGCCGACGAAGCCGGGCGTCTACATGGTGCAGCCGCAGGGCGCCGTGCCCAACCAGGGGATCATCTACATCGGGCACATCGGGCTGAAGCGAGACGATCCGGACTACCCGGCCGTGGACCTGATGAACTACACGCTCGGCGGCGGCTCCTTCTCGTCCCGAATCACGAAGATCGTTCGAACCGACAACGGCCTGGCGTACTCGACCAGTTCGTCCTTTCCGTCGGAAGTCCACTACCCGGGAACCTTCCAGGCCTTCTGTCAGACGAAGAACGAGACCGTCGTCTTTGCCGCGCAGCTCATGCTCAACGAGATCGACCGGATGCGGGCCGGCGACGTGAGCGAGGAAGACCTTCGGTTCGCGAAGGCGGCGCGGCTGAGCGCGTTCCCGGCCATGTTCTCCACGGTGGGCGGGAACCTTCGGAACTTCGCCTCGCTCGAATTCGACGGGCGGCCGATGGACTTCTACGAGACGTACGAGGCCCGATACGGCCAGGTGACGCTGGCCGACATCAAACGCGTCGCCCAGAAGTACCTGCGCCCGGACAAGCTGATCGTCCTCGTTGCGGGAAACATCGAGGAGTGCAAGAAAGGCGCAGGCACCATGCTGCCGAACCAGGCGACCATCGACGCTATGGCGGCCAAGTACGGAGGGCGGACGCTCGACGGTCTGGCGGCGAAAATCGGTGGCGGGCCGGCAACCATCGTAACGCTGAAGTGATCCCCCGTCAGGAGACAGGAGTCAGACGTCAGGAGTCAATAAGGCAGAAATCGGGCGAGCCGGCCTGAGCCTATTGCGGCATTCCCGCGGAAGCGGGTCGGTTACCGTCATTCCCGCGGAAGCGGGGATCCAGGCTGGATTCCGGGTGCCGCTTCGCGGCCCCGGAATGACGATCCTGTAGAGGATCACAGACGAGCCATGCCGCGGCCTGCGGCGTCGCTGCGGCCATCGGCCCACAGGCGCCGCACGATGCGCAGCAGCGCCAGACCGCTGACGAGAAACACCACCAGGAGCCCCAGCGCGTAGTCGAGGCGACCGTACAGCACGTTCCCGACGGTGAAGAGCGACGACCAGATCGCCACCGTGCCCACGACCCACCCCAGCAGGGCCAGCGGGACGTTGTCGCCGGCGGCGGTCGCCGCCGACTTCGGCAGCCCCGCCTCCAGGCGAATGCGTTCCCAGCCCGGTCCGAACGGCTTCACCCGCGTGTAGAACGCGACCAGCACGCCGCGATCGGTGGCGGGCGCGAGGTACGCGGTTGCCACCCAGCACGCGGTCGTGAACGCGACGGTGAGCATGAGTCCCGCGTGCGTGCTGAGCGGATGGCCGGCCCTCGCCAGCACCAGCAGGGCGAGGGACACGCCGAACGAGCTGACCATGGCGACGACTTCGCACCAGGCGTTCACCCGCCACCAGAACCACCGGACGAGATAGAGCAGCCCCGTACCGGCGCCCACCTGCAGGATGACGTCGAACGCGTCTTTCGCGGTGTCGAGCAGGAAGACCATCCCGGATGAGAAGAGGAACAGCCCGACCGTCACGATACGGCCCGCGAGCACGTAGTGCCGTTCGCTCGCGTCCTGCCGAATGAATCGCCGGTAGAAATCGTGCACCAGGTACGAGGCGCCCCAGTTCAGGTGGGTCAGGATGGTCGACGAGTTCGCCGCGAGCAGGCCTCCGACGATCAAGCCCACGAAGCCGGCGGGGAGCAGCGTCAGCATGGCCGGGTACGCGATGTCGTGCCCCACGAGGCTCGGATCGAGGTGCGGGAACGCCCGTTGGATGTCTGACAGCTCCGGGAAGACGATGAGCGAGGCGAGGGCGACGAGGATCCATGGCCACGGGCGCAGTACGTAGTGCGCGATGTTGAAGAACAGCACCGCGCCGAGCGAGTCGCGCTCGGACTTCGAGGCCAGCATCCGTTGAGCGATGTACGAGCCGCCGCCCGGTTCGGCACCGGGATACCAGACGGACCACCACTGCACCGCCAGCGGCATGATGAAGATCGCCAGCGCCAGATCCCAGTTGTTGGAGAAGTCGGGCAGGATGTCCAGGTACCGCAGCCCCCCGGGCCCTTGCAGGGCAGACACCTTGTCCACGAGCGCGGAGAGCCCACCCACCTGCGGCGCATTCACCGCGAAGTAGGCGGCGGCCACGACGGCCGTCATCATGACGAAGAACTGGACCATGTCGATGACGAGCACGCCCCACAGGCCCGCGTGGGTCGCGAACACGACATTCAGCAGACCGACGGCGACGAGGGTCTGCCACCGGGGCAGCCCGAACATGACCCCGGCGATCTTGCACGCCGCGAGGTTCACGGTGGCCATGATCATCGAGTTGAAGAGCAGGCCCAGGTACACGGAGCGGAACCCACGGACCACGCTCGCCGCGGTTCCCGAGTACCGGATCTCGTAAAACTCCAGATCCGTCAGCACCCCGGACCGGCGCCACAGACGCGCGTAGAAGAAGACCGTCGCCATGCCCGTCAGCGTGAAGGCCCACCAAACCCAGTTGCCGGCAACCCCGTTCCGGCGGACGATGTCCGTGACCAGGTTCGGGGTGTCGCTGCTGAAGGTCGTAGCCACCATCGAGAGCCCGGCGAGCCACCAGGGCACGGACCGGCCCGAGGCGAAGAACTCCGACGTGTTCCGACCCGCGCGCTTCCCGAAGAACAGCGCCGGGACGAAACAGACGAGCACGGACAGCGCCACCACCACCCAGTCGATTAGCTGGAACTGCATCGCCGCTCCCATCCCCACAGCCGCCGGGCCGGGCGAGCGACACGATAGCACAGGGCATCCGGCCGCGCGGGAAACGGGGTAGACTACCTCTCGGCCGGCGCCCAAGCGGGGCCTGCCGGAGGGGGCGCATGTCGAGGATTGACGTCCTGCGACCGTTCGTCGAGAAGCACCTGGCGGAGATGCTCGACCTGCCGAAAGTCGAACCGGACGCCGACGGCGAGTACGCCTTCGCGCACGGCAGCGCGGACATCCGCCTGAAGCTCATCGACGACGTCAGCCCGCTCCTCCGGCTGTGGTCGATCCTGGTCCGTCGGGTGCGGCGGCGTGCCGGCCTCCTCGACGCGCTGAACCAGATCAACGCGACCGAATCCTGCGTCCGCGTCTTCCGGACCAAGGACGCGATCGTCGGGGCGTGGGAGGTGCCGGCCGGGACGCTCGACGAACGCCAGTTCGTCGACATCTGCAGGCGATTCGCCCACACGGCGGATCGCCTGGATTCGGACCTGGCGCGCCGGTTCCAGGGAAAGACCGCGCGACAGGATGACGAGGACGAGCCAGTCGATGCGTAAGCGAACGTCTTCAGCGGGCGCAGTGGGACGGCGCGTCCGCAAAGTGCCTGCGGGCGGGGAAGTCCCGGCGCTCGGGCTTCGGACCCGCACGAGAGCCGGCCCTACCGCCGGAGCGCTACTGGGCGCGTTCTCCGACGAGTTGGCGGCTCTGACCGAGTTGGCCCGCCGCGCAACCGTCGCGGTGGCCGGACCGACGTCCGAGGGCGGCAGCGCTGGTTCCGGCGTCTTCGTCGATCGCCGCGGGCACATCCTCACGAACTACCACGTCATCGAGGGCATGACGCCGCCGATCAAGATCACGCTCCATGGTGGCACCACCGCGTTGGCCGGCCTCGTCGGGGCCGACAGTATCTCGGACCTAGCCGTTCTTCGCCTCGACGAGCGCTGGCGCCACTGCCTGCGCCTGCGCCGGACGCCGGCGCGTGCGGGCGAACTCTGCCTGGCGGTCGGGAATCCGCTCGGGCGCTACCCCGAGACCGTGACCATCGGCGTCGTTTCGGGTCTGGCGCGCACGGCCGTTGCGGGTCCCGGGCGCCCGCACTATCGTCTGCTCCAGACCGACTGCGACATCCACGAAGGCAACTCCGGCGGGCCGCTCCTCGATATGCGGGGGCGCATCATCGGCATCAACACGCTCATCGACGCCGAGACCCCCTACATCGGCCTGTCGATCCCCGTGAGCACGGTGTCGCCGGTGCTCGCCGAGTTGCTGCAGCACGGACGCGTGGCGCGGGCCAGCCTCGGCGTCGCCGTGGCCCGGCGCTCGCGGATCGTCGGGGACGCCCCGATCACGGGCCTCGAGGTCGTACGCCTGAGGCGGACGAAGGGACAGTTGCTGAGAGTTGGCGACCTCATCCTCCGCATTGGGCGGACGGAGGTCACCGACCCGCCCGCGCTGTTCGACGAACTCGGGCGCAGCCGCATCGGTGTCGCGACGCCCGTCACGATCGTCCGTGAGGGGCGCGCGATGACCCTCACGGTCAAGCCCTGGCCCTACCGGGAGACGTGAGCACCGGAACCCGTGGCTGGTCTGCGCGGCATTCGGGCTCGGGTTCGGGCGGTGACGCCGGGCCGTGGTTCTTCTCCTATCTGGACGCCGGGCGCGCGGCTCCGACCGGTCCACCCTCCAGCGTGGGCGCGCCCAGGATTGGCGCGGGTGTCGTCGCGTGCAGGTCCAGGACCATCACGTCGTTGGCGCCGGTCTTCAGCCAGGGGGCCGGGCAGTACAGTCGCATCTGCGGGCCGATGTCCCAGAAACGGCCGAGGTTGTGGCCGTTCACCCACACCACGCCTTTGCGGTAGCCGCTCATGTCCAGGTAGGTGTCAGCCGGCGCGTCGAGCGGGAAACTGCCACGGAAAAAGACCCCGGGCCGGGCGTCGCTCACGGCCCCGCCGGGCAGTCGAGAGACCCAGCCGTCGTCGAGCGGCACGAGAAAGACCTCCCAGTTCATCAGGGTCATGCCCGACAGGGCCACGCGTTCGGTGATGCCCTTGCGGTCGATCATCTCCTGCGCGAAATTGATGTGCCCCATGCCCTCGACCAGGATGTCCAGGACGGGTGTCGCCGATGACGCCGGGGGCAGATCGAGGGCGTTCTCCCCGAGGCGTCGATCCAGGGTGCCGACGTGCACGCCGTCGACGAACACGGTCGCGTAGTCGTGGAGCTCGGTGATGGTCAGCCTGCCGGTCTTCCGCCCGACGAGCCGGGTGCGGTAGAGCACCAGGCCCTGATTCTGACCGTAGGCCTCGAAGGTTCTCGGCTGCACGTCTCGGATGGGCGCCGGCAGATTGTCCCACAGTGAGGCATAGACGCGCATGGGAAACGCCGGCAACGCGACGGCGGGAATCGGCTCGGGGAGCGGCCCGGGCGGCGAATCCGGGCGTGCGCCGGCGATCAGCTCGCGAAGCGCGAAGTACTTCTCCGTCGGCCGGCCCTGCTCGGTGATGGGCGCATCGTAATCGTAGCTGGTCAAATCGGGCTGGTATCCCTTGCCGCCCGAATTCGCCCCCGCGGTGAACCCGAAGTTGGTGCCGCCGTGGAGCACGTAGAAGTTGAACGACTTCTTGCCCTGCAGCAGGAAGCGCACCTCCCTCAGCAAGCTCTCGACGGACGGCCTCGCCCAGGGCTCTCCCCAGTGCGTGAGCCATCCCGGGTAGGTTTCGGACGAGAACACCGGCACACCCGGCGCGATCGAGCGCGCCAGCTCCCAGTGACGTTCGTTCGAACCCGAGTCGAGACCGATGGCCGCGCCCTCGACGTGGCCGGCCTCGAGCATGTAGGGTGTGGGGCCGTCCGCCGTGAAGAACGGCACGTCGATCCCGTGCCGGGTCCAGAGCTCCTTCAGCCGTGCCATGTAGGCGCGGTCGTTGCCGTAGCTACCGTACTCGTTCTCGAGCTGCAGCATCACGATGGGGCCGCCGTTCGTGACGAGGTGGGGGCGCAGCACCGCCGCCATGCGCTCGATGTACCGCTCGACGGCGGTCATGTAGCGCGGATAGAGACAACGCACCCTCAGATCCGGGTCGCGCAGCAGATACGGCGGCAGCCCGCCAAAATCCCATTCGGCGCAGACGTAGGGCCCCGGCCGGGCCAGCACCCACAGGCCTTCCTCCCGGGCCAGCCGCAGGAACCTGCCGATGTCCCGGTTGCCGGACTCGAAGTCGAACCGTCCCTCGGCTGGCTCGTGGTGGTTCCAGAAGAAGTACGCCGCGACGGTGTTGCAGCCCATCGCCTTCGTCATCTGGAGGCGATGGCGCCAGTACTCGGCGGGGATGCGGGAGGGATGCAGCTCTCCAGAGATGATCTGGAGCGGACGGCCGTCGAGCAGGAAGTCGTCCGCGCCGAGCGCGAAGGTCGGGGCGGCGCGCTGCCCCGACGGGACGGCCAGGGCGAGCAGCAGAAGTGCCGCAGAGAGGACCGGGGGAAACCGCGTCAGCATGGTGGGACCTCTGGGGCGAGCCGGCGGGGCAGGGGGGTCCCCCCGTTCGCTGGCCCGGGATTGTACGCGCGGAGGGGGGCGGCGCGTCCGCACATCCCGCATTGCGGAGGTTTTCGGGGAAAGCATGGTACACTGGGTAGTTGCGCTCGGCTGCGGCCTCGCATTGGAGAAGAGTGGATGCCTGCTGCGCCTCGTGAGGTCACCGTCCCCCTGACGCCCAGGGCCCGCTTCGATGTCATCGATGTGCGGGCGGAGGCCGCCAGGCAGCACGGCGACGTCCTCGACGAGTTCGAAAACTGTCTCTACTGCTCGTTCCACACCACTGCCGGATATCTGGACCAGAGTCTGGCGAATCGTCTGGACCGCCAGGGAACAGGGGTCGAGGCCTACGTCGGGGCCTTCCGTGCCGTGTTTCCGGAGGGCGCCGACTACCGCCACGACCGGATGGAGGAACGGACCGAACTGACCGACGAGCAGCGGGTCGTCGAACCTCGCAACGGAGATTCCCACCTCGGGTTCATTGCCGCCGGCCTGAAGCCGGTGGTGACGTACCAGAACGTGCCCGGAGCGGCCGTGCGGTTCGTCGACCTCGACGGGATGCAGGCCGACAGACGTCCCCGCCAGCGGGTGACGACGATCGTCGGCTATGGGACCGAGGAACTGGTCGCCAGAGTGCGGATCAGCATTCCGGTGTCGGGCCACCCCATGGACTCGGTCAACCTCAAGGACCCGAAGCTCGGCTTCTACGAACAGCTGGGTGAGCTGATCGCGCGATTCGGCGTCGAAAAGGGCCGGCTGCGGCTCGACCTTGCGCCGAAAGAGCGGCACGTCGGTCTCACGGTCAACGAGTACGAGACGCTGCTCATGCAGCACGACCTGACCGAGGTCATGCGAGACCCCGTGCGGTTCGTCGCCGAGCGCGGTCGCCATGCCCTCAACGATCCGCGCCTGGTTCCCACGAAGACGCTCGGGTACGCGAAGTACGACCTGGTGCGGGCGTTCAACGAAGCCATCGACAAGCTGGGCCTGAGCGAGTCGCTCGTCGAACGGGCCATCGCGAAGATGATGGGCGTTCCGGCCGAGCGCTTCTTCAGGATGAAGCGGTCCGTCAGTCTGCTGGTGTCCGACCGCCAGGAGGAGGGCCGGGGGGCCATCGTCGAAGGCACCTATCAGAGCCCGATCCTCGTACAGTGGCGCCCCTCGGAGACCCGCGTCCGGGAGGTCGAGGCGACCCTTACCCGATTCGTCTAGTGTCCGGGGATTAGGGACTGGGGTGGGTTCCTGCCAGCCCAATCCCGACTCCCGAATCCCGACTCCCGACTCCGGAATCCCGGCTAGTATGTACCTCCGCCCGCGTCCGCAGATGCGCGGTCAGGAGGATCCCGATGGCTCTTTCTCGCCGTTCGTTCGTCCAAACTCTCGGCATTGCCGGGGCGGGACTCTGGTCGCCCGGCCTCATCTCGGCTCGCGGCAGCGAGGCAGCGGCCGGCGGCCCCTGGCTGGCCCAGCCGTCGCAGGCTGCCGCGATCCGGCTCAATAGCAACGAGAACCCCCTGGGCCCCGGGCCGGCAGCCATGGACGCCATCAGGCGCGCCCTGGGCGATGCGGGGCGGTATCCGGCGATTGCCGGCGACGCGCTGCCGCAGGCGATTGCTGCGGCCCTGGGCGTCCCGGTCGATCATGTGCTGCCCGCGTGCGGCTCCGGAGAAATCCTGCGTATCGCCGTAGAGGCGTTCTGTTCTCCAACGCGGCCGCTGGTCGCCGGACTCCCGACGTTCGAAACGTGTACGCGGACCGCGTCGTTTCTGAAATGGCCGGTCCACGAAGTCCGCGTCGGCGAGGATCTCGGCCTCGACCTGAAGACGATGGAAGCGAAGGCCGCCGGGGCCGGCCTGGTGTTCCTCTGCAACCCGAACAATCCCACCGGAACGGTCTACGGGGCGTCGGTCGTGGAGGGGTTCATCGATCGCGTCCGGAAGGTCTCTCCTGAGACGATCGTGCTCGTCGACGAGGCGTACCACGAGTACGTCGAGGATCCGTCGTACGCATCGGCCATCCCGCTCGCGCGAGCGTACCCGCAGGTGATCGTGAGCCGCACCTGCTCCAAGGTGCACGGCATGGCCGGACTGCGCGTGGGTTTCGCCGTCGGCCGTCCGGAGACCCTGGCACGCATGAGCGGGTGGCGCCTCGGCAACGGTCTCAATGTCGTTGGCATCCATGCCGGCGCGGCAGCGCTGGGCGACCGCGACCACATCGCGCGCGCGCGGAGCGCGAACCGGGACGCCAGGGACTTCGCGCGGAAGGTGTTCGCCGACCTGGGATTCCGCGTCCTGGACTCGCACACCAACTTCGTCCTGATCGACATCCGCCGCGACGCTGCCGAATTCGCAAAGGCCTGTCGCGCCGCGGGCGTGCTGGTCGGGCGGCCGTTCCCGCCCCTGACGACGTGGTCGCGCGTGTCCCTGGGCACCATGGACGAAATGGAGCGGGCCGCCACGGTGTTCAAGAAGATCCTGCGCGGCTGACGGACGAGGGGAGTCTTGCACAGGTGAGCGCCCGCCTGGTGGTGGTCGCGCTGGGCGCGTTATTGGCCGCGCGCGTCGCCTTCGCGCAGGAGCCGGTGTCCGTTCCGGTCGGGACGATCCACGGGACGGTCCTGGATGCGCGCACCGGCCACCCGGTCGGGCGTGTCGAGATTCGCCTGTCGGACACGCCTTACGCCACAGCCAGCGATGACCAGGGCCGGTTCCGCGTCGAGCGGATCCCCCCAGGGGACTACGTGCTCGTCGCGTCCGTCGTCGGGTACACCCTGATCAGGCGGGCGGTCACCGTCAGGGCCGACGAGGAGACACCACTCGAGATCCTGCTGACGGAGGGAGTGGGCACGTACGAAGAGCGCATCGATGTCGTGGCGCCGCTCTTCGAGAGGACCGAACCGGGCACCGTCGGCGAAACGACTATCGGCAGCGCCGAGCTGCTGAACCTGCGGGGCCTCGTTGCGGACGATCCGCTGCGGGCCGTTCAGGCGATGCCCGGGGTGGCCGCGTCGGATGATTTCACCGCCGAGTTCTCGGTGCGTGGCAGCAGGCCGCGTGACATCGGGATCGTGCTCGATGGGGTTCCGGCATCGGCCGTGCTTCGTCACTCCGTGGAGGGGCGTGACGATTCCGGATCCATCGCGCGCATCAACAGCGACGTGCTGGAACGGGCGACGATGCTCCTCGGATCGTACCCCCAGCGGTACGGCGGACGGCTCGGGGCCCAGCTCGAACTGGCGACACGGCAAGGCTCCCGCGATCGGGTGCACGTACGCGGCGTCGCCAGTACGGTCACGGCGGCCGTCGTCGCTGAAGGCCCGCTGCGGGGTGGGCGCGGCGCCTGGCTGACTTCACTGCGGCAGAGTTATCTGGACTGGGTCATCAGATCGCTCGACGAGGACAACACGAGCTGGCTGAACTTCACGGATGGCCTGGCGCGCGTGGACCTGGATCTGTCGAGCCGGCATCGGGTCTCGCTGCTCGCGAGCGGCGGGCGATCGCACTACGAGGAGAAGGACGACAATCCGGGCGTGAATTCGCTGCGCGACGCGACAACCGCGGGTGGCCTCGTGCTCGCAGGCCTGCGGTCGCAGAGTCAGTCCTGGCTCGTGCACCAGCGGGCATTCGCCATGGTCAACCGTTCGACCAACGCACGCGAGGACGGCGCGGAACTCGGTAGCAGCCGGCGCACCGGCATCGGGTACCGCGTCGATGCGGCCACGGGGCTCGGCACCCGTGCGACGCTCGAGGTCGGCGCCGACGTCAGGCGGCTTGCGGAGCGGCAGGCGGTGTGGGTCTACGACCGGCGCAGGCCGAACGAGCGGGTCGCGTCCGAGCAGGTGGACGAGGCGTGGAGCGAGGGCGGCGCCTTCGGGCAGATCAGCTGGCGGCCGGGCAGCCGGACATCTCTTGTCGCCGGCGCGCGGGTCGATGCAAACACCCTCACCCATGAGATCGCGCCGTCACCGTGGGCGCAGGTCAGGCAGGCCCTCCCGGGCGGCCTCGCGCTCACGGCAGGAACGGGCATCTTCCGCCAGCTCCCGCTCCCGGCCGAGTACTCCGGCGTGCACGGCGGCGGGGAGGCGCTCGGCCTTTCGCACGCCTGGCATGCGGATGCCGGCCTGGAGGGAACCTTGGGCGGGCGCGCCCGGTGGCAGATCAACGCATTCCTCAGAAACGAGAGCGGCGTCGTGTGGGCCGAGGGGCTGGAACCGAGGCGCGTCGGGAACGCGGTCGTCGTCCCACGCCCGTTCGCGTCGTTCGAGAACCGCCTGGACGGGACGTCGCGAGGCGTCGAAATCGTGCTGCACCGGCGCGACGCGAACCGGGTGTCGGGCTGGATCGCCTACGCGTACGCGCGAACCCGCTATCGTGACGTGAAGACGGGCGAAGCGTTCGACGGCGACTGGGACCAGCGCCACACGTTGAACGTGTATGGAAGCCTGAGGATCACGTCGAAGACGATGGGGGTTGCCCGCTACGTGTACGGCAGCAATCGCCCGCTGAACGGCTACTACCAGGAGACCGGGCAGTTCGATGCCGAGGGGTTGCCGGTATATGCCCCGGGGACCGCTCGCAACACGGCGCGCCTGCCGGTCTATTCTCGGCTCGACCTGCGGGTGAACCAAGCGTTCAACTTGGGGACGCGGCGTCTCACGCTGTTCGTCGAACTGATCAACGTGATGGGGAGGACGAATGCCGGGCCGTCGGGCGGGCGGCGCGTCGAAAAACTGCTGCCGTTCATCCCGGCGGCCGGCTGCCTCTTTGAGTTCTAAGAGCCGGTGAGGTCATCGGCTCTGGTAGCGTTCAGCCGTCAGCTCTCAGCGTTCAGCAACAACACGGCCAAGAACACGCCTGTTCTTCTGTTCTTGCTGACCGCTGAAGGCTGACAGCTGACTGGATTCCTTCAGAAGCTCCGGGCATCCGCCGGACTCCGGCACCCGGGTCCCGGCCAAAGAGTGCTACCATCACCGCCGTCACCTGCCCCTGCCTCTGGAGATGACCCATGAAGCACCTGCGCACCACGCGCGGCTGGCGTGCCTCGCTGGTCCTGCTGATCCTGTTCACTGCGTGGACCATGGCGCCCAGGGCCGATGCCCAGGCGGCACGCGAGGCCGTGACGTCGCCGGAGACGTTCTTCGGCTTCCAGATGGGCGCCGACCGCAAGCTCGCCCGCTGGGATCGGATCGTCGAGTACTTCACGCTCCTGCAGAAGGAGAGCCCGAGGATCAAGGTCGTCAATCTCGGGCCGAGCACACAGGGCAACCCGTTCCTGCTCGCCATCATCACCGCGCCGGAGAACCTCGCCCGGCTCGACCGCCTGAAGGAGGTCAACGCCCGGCTTGCCGATCCGCGGGGCATCCCCGAGGCCGAGATCCGCAAGCTGGTGGCGGAGGGCAAGGTGGTCATCTGCCAGACGATGAGCCTCCACGCCACGGAGGTGGGCGGCACGCAGATGGCGAACGAGCTGGCCTGGGACCTGCTCAGCCGGCGCGACGAGCAAACGCGGCGCATCCTGGAGAACGTCATCCTCCTGATGATCCCGTCCTTCAATCCGGACGGTCAGATCATGGTGACGGACTGGTACCGGAAGACGCTGGGCACCGAGTACGAGGGCACGAACCTGCCCTGGCTCTATCACGTGTACGCCGGCCACGACAACAACCGCGACGCCTTCCAGACCAATCTGGTGGAGTCGCAGTACCTGGCGAAACTGATGTTCCGGGACTGGCCGCCCCAGGCGTACGTCGATCATCACCACATGGGCAGCTACGGCGCGCGCATTTACGTGCCGCCTTACGCCGAACCCGTCAGGCCGCTGGCCGATCCGCTCATCTGGCGCGAACACAGCTGGTACGGAGCCCACATCGCCTACAAGGAGGAGGAGGCCGGCCTCTCCGGCGTCCTCAACATGGCCCAGTACTCCGGGTGGGGGCACTTCGGATTCCATTGGATCACGCCGTTTCACAACATCGCGGGGATGCTGACCGAGTCGGCGAACGCGCGCATCGCGACACCGCTGTACATCCAGCCGGACCAGTTGCGCGGCGGCGCCCGCGGCCTGCCGGCCTACGAGGAACAGACGACCTTTCCGAACCCCTGGCCGGGCGGTTGGTGGCGTCTGCGCGACATCGTCGAGCGGCAGAAGATCTCGGCATGGGCGACCTTGGACCTGGCGGCCCGCAACAAGGAGACGGTGTTGTGGAACGCCTATCTCAAGGCGTCGAGACAGACGGCCCGCGGAGCCGCCGGGACGCCAGCGGCGTACGTGATCCCGGCGCGGCAGCACGACCCGCTCACCATGACCAAGATGGTGAACAAGCTGCTGCTCCAGGGTGTCGAGATCCAGAGGGCGGGGGCGCCGCTCACGGTGGGCGACGTCACGTATCCCGCCGGCTCGTACGTCGTGCCGCTGGCGCAGCCCAAGATGGGCCTGATCCGATACCTGCTGGGGCGCACCTTCTATCCGGACAACGAGTACACGCGGGATCGCAACGGTGTGCCCATCCGGCCTTACGACATGGCCACCGACACCATGTTCGAGTTCATGGGCGTCCGGGTGGATCCTGTGAACCAGGCGGTGTCCGGATCGCTGCAGAAGCTCACCGCCGACGTCGCAGTCGCCGGCACGGTCTCGAAGGGGGCCGGAGGCTACGTCCTCGACGGCCGGTTGAACGACAGCTATCGAGCCGTCAATCGGTTGCTGGCGGGCGGGGCGTCCGTGAAACGGGCCGACAAGCCAACCGGTGCCGTGCGCGCGGGCGACTTTCTGGTCACGGCGGCGCCTGAGGCGCTGGCGGCGTCGGTCGCCGCAGCAACCGGCGTCGACTTCGCGCCCCTTTCCGCGGTCCCGGCGGAAGGGACGCACGACGTGCCCAAGCCCAGGATCGGAATGTACCAGCGCTATCTGGGCGGCAACATGGACGAGGGGTGGACGCGGCTGTTGCTCGAGCAGTTCGACTTCCCGTTTACCACGCTGCGCGACGCCGAGATTAGACAGGGCGGTCTCGATGCGTCCTACGACGTGATCATCATTCCCGACGACACCCCCGCCGCGATCACGGGCGACCGCGGCAGCGAGGGTGGCGGGCGCGGTCGGGGGCCGGACCTATCAACCATCCCGCCCGAGTACCGGAGCGGCATCGGGGCCGAGGGTGTCGCCGCTCTCAGAGCCTTCGTCGAGAAAGGGGGCCGGCTCGTCACGCTCGGCGGCGCCAGCCAGTTCGCCATCGATCGCCTGGCCGTGCCGGTGCGCAACGTGACGGCGGGCCTGCCCGCCACGGAGTTCTGGTGCCCAGGGTCCACCCTGCACGCAGCGTTCGACACGACGCACCGGCTGGCCTACGGGATGCCGCCCGAGGGGCTGGTCGTGTTCCTCGGGAACAGCCTCGCCTTCGAGGTCACGGCAACCGATCGCAGCGAACAGTACGCGCGCGTCGTGACCTTTCCCTCGCGCGGCCTGCTCGAAAGCGGCTGGCTCATCGGCGAAGCCACGCTGGCCGGCAAGGCACCGGCCGTGGCGGCGCGGGTGGGGCAGGGCGAGGTGGTGCTGATCGGGTTCCGCACACAGCACCGGGCGCAGACCCACGGGACCTATAAGATCCTGTTCAACGCACTCCTGCGGTAGGGTGCCGTCAACCACCGCTCGACAGGAGGCCGGGGACGTGCGACAATTACCGGGTCTGGAAGACAGGCCAAGGATTGAGACATCACGCCAGCCGAATCCCCGGCTCCTGACTCTCCCTCCCATGTCACTTCGCACATGATCGAGATGACTGCGCCCGCGGGCCAGTCCCGCGATGGCAAGGCCTGAGCTTCGTCGAGCGCTCACCAGGTGAGCAGGAGAGCATGCCGTGGGTAGGAAACTGTACGTCGGGAACCTTCCGTTCGACACCGCCGAAACCGATCTGCAGGATCTGTTCGAGCAGTCCGGTCCGGTGGAGTCCGTGCGCATCATGCGCGACATGGCGACCGGGCGTTCGCGCGGGTTCGCGTTCGTCGAGATGGTCAACGAGGCGGATGCGCAGAAGGCGATCGACGCGCTGCACGATCGTCCGCTGAACGGCCGCAACCTCACCGTCAACGAGGCGCGCCCCAAGACCGGTGGCGGCGGATTTGGCGGCGGCGGCGGCTTCGGTGGCGGCGGCGGCCGCAATCGCGGCGGCGGTGGTGGCGGCGGGCGCGGGGGCGGCGGCGGACGCCGGACCGAGCCCCGCTGGTAGGTGAGCTGATGCGCGGGCCTGGCGGGCGGAGGTCGTCCGTCAGGCCGCGGCGCGCCGTTCAGGGCTTCGACTCGCCGGGGCGAGGGCGAAGCCAGCCCCTCAGTCGCCGCCAGATCCCTTGAATCGGTCCTGGTCGTCGGCGAACAGTACGTTGAAGCTCGTCAGCGAGCCGTAGCAGCCCGTCACGTAGGCCTGCAGCCGGATTTTCGCGTCCTCCGGCAGGTCCATCGCGTTCACCTGCTGTTCGAGCGTCCGGAGTCGGTTCCGGATCATGACGATCTTGTGGAACAGCGTCTCGATGGGCCAGCTCTTCTCCTGCAGGTCGCTGCTGACTGGCCTCAGGACCATCGTGCCGCCCCGCCACTTGTCTGCCGGCACAGCCGGGGTCAGCCCCGTCTCCTCCCGGATGACCTTTCGCAGGAGCCATTCGAGATCGGCCCCGTCGCCCGGAGGCAGCGCGATAGGGGGCGCCGCACGTTCACGTTCCGACACCGGCGGAAGCGCCTGGCGCGCGGACGACGCGGGAGGGGCCGTGCCCGGTACCGACCGCGACGCCGCCGGACGGGAGTCGGCGCCCTGAGCGCCGCCGCGGAAGTTGTGCTGGCTTCCGCAGTAATCGCACTGCACCCTCAGCGGCGAACCATCCCGATCCGCCACGATGACGGTGTGGATCCGCGCGATCTTGCAGGCGCGGCAGATGTCTTCGACTGAGTCCCCGGCGCGGTACGTCTTCATGTTCGGGTTCACTGGTAGCGCATGAACTCCCACAGCGCGGCCTTCAGTTGGTCGGAGCCGGTGAACAGGTCGTCCGGCGACTGCCGGTAGGCCACCATGTTGCGGTAGATGTAGTCGCCGTGTCGCAGGTTCAGCCCCAGCCCGGCCAGGTACTGGAGCCGCAGGTTCCGGTCACGCGTCAGCTCGGCGTCCTGGAGCCAGCCCTTGAGGTCACGTGCCTGTCCCGCGAACGTCGACAGGAGTTCGACGGCCGAGCCGAAGCCGATCTGCCCCAGCGACAGCCTCATCGTTTCGTAGCCCGGCTCGCGCAGACGCGCCTCCCACGCGTCGAGGTCGATGCGCAGGGGGTCGTTCTTCGCCACCAGCACCAGGTCGTACCCCGCCCCCTCGAAGGTGTTGGCGAACACGGCGCCGTTGGGGAAGACGTCGAAGAACGTGGCGATCTCGCTCTTGACCGCCGCTTCACTGCTCTCGTAGAGCTGGACGAAGAGCGTGACGGCGCCGCCCGGCTTCAGCCGCCGCTTGACCAGCTCGAAGAACTCCTTCGAGTAAAGCATGGCGGCGCCCTTCACCCACGGATCCAGCGGGTCCGACGTGATGGCGTCGAACTGCTCGTCGGTGGTGAGCAGGTAATGCCGGGCGTCGTCGATCCGGACCCGTGTTTTCGGGTTCCGGACGACGTCGAAGTTGTGCTGGCTGAAGTACGTCGAGACGGTCCGCACGACGAGGGGCTCGATTTCGGCGATGGTGAGCTGTTTGACGCGGGGGTCCACCGACACCGCGCCGGCTGTGACGCCGGCTCCGCACCCGATGACGACGACGGACTCCGGATTCTCCGGCAGGAGCGTCGTCAGGTGCCCGAGCATCCGCTGCAGGCGCATGTCCTGGGGTTCACTCGAGGCCTGGACTTTGCCGGCGTTGTGGTAGTTGCGCACGCCGTTGCTCAACTCGGACACGGCCACGGAGGCGTTCAGGCCTTCGTCGACGTAGATGAAGTCGGCCTGTCCGACCCGCGTCGAAGCGAAACGTCCGTAGCCCACCAGCACGCCGGGGATGGGGGCCATGGCCTTCGCCAGCAGGAAGCCCGCGACGACGATGGCCACGGCCGCGCCGGCGTAGCGAAGGTGGGCGCCCTTCTCCGTGGCCCGCTCGCCGACGGGTTGAAGGACCAGGAGCGCGGACAGCGCGCAGAAGATCATCAGCACCTGCTGGGCGTGCTGGCTGCCGATCCAGGCCACGAGCGCGCCGGCGCCGAGAGACCCCACGATGGCGCCGACCGTGTTGGAGGCGAAGAGGCTGCCGACGACGCGCGCGGGATCCTGGCCGCGGGCGACGGAGGCGGCCAACGCGAGCGGGAAGCTCGCGCCCCAGAGAATCGCGCCGGGCAGGACGACCCAGAGGCTGCGCGCCACGTCGAGCTGGAACGTGATCCAGGGATCGCTGCTGATGGACGGATCGATCGGCCAGTACGGCATCGACTGGGTCAGCATGTAGCCGGCCCAGGCGATGCACGCGCCCAGCAGAGCCTGACAGATGCCGAACGCGATGCGGGGATTCGGGCTCGTGCGGGAGATGGCCGCGCCCCCGCTGCTGCCGATGCCGAGACCGAGGAGGAACGTCGCCAGGATGAGCGAGAAGGTATAGGTCGTGCCGCCGAAGGTGAGGGAGAGCAGGCGCGCCCAGATGACCTGGGCGCCTAGAGCCGTCATTCCTGACAGGGCGATGGCGACGTAGATGTCGCGGACACCCGGGACGGCGATGGCGGGCCCGGCCGGCGCGGCGTCGCCCTTCCCCCTGCGTCCCGCCGGTGCGACGTCCGCGCCGCTGTCGTCCACCAGCCCGACGGTGTGGCCGGTGACCCTCGCCAGGAGGAACGCGACGAGCGCCACAACCGCGTTCAGGGTGACCGCGACATAGGTGGCGGTCGGCATGTCGAACACGCGCAAGAGGTAGAACCCGGCCAGCACGGCACCCAGCACCGCTCCGGCCGTGTTGCCGGCATAGAAGAATCCGAGCCAGGACACGCCGCGGGGCGTCGTCTCGATCCAGCGCGAGAGGGCCGGCAGGGTCGCCCCCATCAGGATGGTTGGCGGCAGAAGGCAGACACCGGCGGCCAGCCCGCGAAGGATGAGGCCGGTGACGCCGGAGCCGGCCCACGCGGCGTAGGCGCTGCCGACGAGCGGCGTGACGACGAGCACGACGAGGCCGATGGCGCCGATGGCGAACTCGAGAGCCGCATACACGGCGAGCGGATGGTGCCGAGGCGAGAGGAACCGGGGCAGCAGGTAGCTGCCGAGGCCCAGCCCGCCCATGAACGTGCCCAGGAGGACCGCCAGCGAGATGGCCGACGAACCGATGACCAACTGGAGCAACTGGAACCAGACCACCTCATAGATGAGGGCGGCACATCCACTTCCGACGAAGAGCAGGAGCAGCAGGGGCAGGAACCGCTTCGATGTCATGGGCACTCTCGGACTGGGCGTCAGAGGTTAGCTGTCGGGCACGCCCGAGCAAGCCAGTCTACGTGCGGGCGGAGGCTTGATGCAAGTCGATGGATGGGGTGGAACGGGTCCTTGGCCCGACCGATTCAGAATTTTGCACGCGGCGATGCGGCGCCTTGGATACGCCCCGGGTGTGCGCGGCCGCCTCTGGCGTCCGGAACGCCCCGGTGTCTTGTTACACAAACACTTAGGGGTAATCGGAAGCTGGCAGAGGCACCGGTCCCTGTTTTGCTATAATCCGGTTGCCCCACCTCCGGCCGGTCTATGCCGGAGGGAACCGGACTGGTAGAACCAGACCCCAAGGAGGGACAAGTGACGTATCTCAAGTGTCCGTGGCGGCGGCTCGTCGCGCGCGTGCTGGTGTGCGTGCTGGCGGTCGGCGCCCTACCGGCCTCCGCGCTGGCGGGAGAAACACCTTCCCCGGCGAAGGCCGACCAGACGCTGACGGCCGCCATTCAGAAGGCCGTGGCGTTGGAAGTGGGGAAGGTCGGCAAGGCGCCCGCCGCTGAGCGCGCCGCACGGCAGGATGCCGGTGGCAGCACCACCGACCTGTCGTCGAAGAGTTTCTTCAAGAGCACTGCGGGCATCGTGACGTTGGTGCTGGTCGGCGTGGGCGCCGGGTTCGCGCTCTACTCGACGAGCAACGACCGCATCAAGTCGCCCGCCAAGTAGGAGGATGCCGAACATGAAGCGACTGACATTTGTTCTGGCCGTCCTCCTGCTCGTGACAGCAGGCATGCCGGCCAGCGCCCAGACGCTGACCGGTACCATCACCGGCAAGGCCGTGGACGAGCAGGGCGGCGTGCTGCCCGGCGTCACGGTGACGCTGACCGGCCGGACCGGTTCGCAGACGACGGTTACCGACGAGAAGGGCGAGTTCAGGTTCGTCGGCCTCAACCCTGGCCCGTACGACGTGCGGGTCGAACTGCAGGGCTTCGCGCCGCGGACTGAGCGCGCCATCGACGTGGGCATCGGGACGACGCGCAACATTCCCTTCACGATGAGGGTCGGAGGCCTGCAGGAGACGGTCGAGGTCACAGCGAACGCGACCACGATCGACACCACGACGACGGCGTCGGACAACTCGCTGTCGCAGGATCTGCTGGCGAACATCCCGATCAACCTGGGCAACTTCAACGCCGCGACCGGCGTGCTCAACTACGCGCCGGGCATCAACAACTCGGCGGCGTTCGGCGGCGACTCGAGCTACGGGAACGCGCTGCTGATCGACGGTGTCGATACGCGTGACCCGGAGGCCGGCTCCGCGTGGGTGTTCTACAACTTCAACATCATCGAAGAAGTGCAGGTCGGCGGCGTCGGAGCCCCGGCTGAGTACGGCGGGTTCAGCGGCGCCGTGGTCAACACGATCACGAAGTCGGGCGGCAACCGCTACTCGGGCCTGTTCGAGGTCCGGCACACCAACGACGGGCTGGCCGGCGACAACGTCTCGGATGAGTACCTGAGGCTGAACCCGTCGCTCGGGTCGCCCAGCGTGATCACCAAGCTGAACGACTACACCGTGCAGCTCGGCGGGCCGTTCTCGCGCGACAAGGCGTTCTGGTGGTTCAGCGTGCAGCGCTACGCATTCGAACGCGACCCGGCAGGACCGAGCACCCTCGCCACGGAGGTGAGCCCCCGCTACAACGGCAAGGTCACCTGGAACATCAGTCCGACCGATACGCTGACCGGTTCGTTCCAGTGGGACAACTACAACGTGACCGGGCGCTTCGCCTGGATCCCCTCGTACGCTGCCACCGAGCAGCAGACGGTCAATCAGGACTCGCCGGAAGCCGTCTGGAACATCCAGTACCGCAAGCTGTTCGGTTCCACGACGTTCCTCGAGGCGAAGTACACCGGGTACTGGGGCTACTACTACCTCGACCCGGTGAGCCCGGAATCCGCTCGGTACGAAGGGGCTGACGGGTCCTTCTCCGGCGGTGCCGGCTACTTCTACTACGCCGACCGCGATCGGAACCAGGTCAATGTGTCGCTCTCGACCTATGCCGACGCGTATGGGAAGCACAACTTCAAGTTCGGCATGGAGATCGAGCGCAGCGGCGTCCGCAGCCAGTTCGGCTACACGAACGGCGTCTATTACTACGATTACTACGGTCCGTACCTGGCGTACGGCTACGCGTACGACATCCGCGGCAAGAACAAGCGCGAGTCGTTCTACGCGCAGGATCAGTGGAAGATCGGGCGCCTGACGGCCAACCTCGGCGTTCGCCTCGATCACATCGCCGGCTACAGCCCGGAGCTGAAGAAGACGGTGTACGCGCCCGACTGGATGATCGGACCCCGCGTGGGCGCCACCTATGACCTCACAGGTCAGGGCACGAGCGTCATCCGGGCGTCGTGGGGCCGCTACTACGAGGGCGCCGCATTCAACCCGTACAACCAGGCGGTGGGCGGCTGGACACCGTTCCAGTCCTACTTCGTGAATGCGCCGGGCGACCTCGAGCTGTTCGACGAGACGACCATCGGCGGGAACTGGACGGTCGCGTCGAACCTGAAACACTTCGGCCTCGACGAAACGACCTTCGGATTCGAGCAGCAACTGCGGCGCGACATGCGGGTCGCCGTCACGGGGATCTGGCGGAACTGGGACAACTTCGTCGGAGCGGTCATTCCGGGGTCGACGTGGACCCCGTTCACTCGGGATCTGCCGAACCCCAACAACCCGACTGCCACAACGCCGTACACGCTGTACCGCTGGGCCAACCGGTCGACGACCGCGGACAGTACGCAGATCGTCAACTACGCCGGGTTCCAGTACAAACAGCCGGACGGCACGGTCATCGGCACGCTCGACCCGTATCGGAAGTACAAGGGCGTGATGTTCGTTCTCAGCAAGTCGTTCTCGAATCGCTGGCAGGGCCAGTTCTCGTACGTGTGGTCCGAGACGACGGGCAACGTCAATAACTCCGGACGGTCGGGCCTGGGCGGCAGCCAGTTCCGCAACCCGAACATCGCGCTCGTCAATGCCGAAGGGAAGCTCTCGAACGACCGTACCCACGAGTTCAAGCTCATGGGCGGGTATCAGATCCCGAAGGTGGAGGTGTCACTCAACGCCTACTACCGGGCGATCAGCGGCGGCACCTACAATCCTCTGGCGCTCGTCAGTGGTTCGGGCAGCGTCCTCAATTGGACGGGGTCGCTCAACATCAATCTCGCGCCACTGGGAAGCGAGCGGCTCGAGACCCAGCACATCGTCGACATGAGGGCCGAGAAGACGTTCAACTTCGACGTCCATCGAATCGGCGTGTTCGTCGACGTGGCGAACCTGTTCAACAACGATACGGTAACGAGCGTGCAGACGCGCGTACCGAGCCGAAGTATCACGTACCCCGGACCTGACGGTCAGCCGGCGAGCGCATCAGTGGCGTACAAGTCGCCGCTGTCGCTGACGACGGCGCGGCAGCTCACGTTCGGCGCCCGCTGGTCGTTCTAGACCGACGCGCGTGACGCCTTCGGCGGCCACGGCCGCCGTTGCATACGCCAGCCCGGGAGGCCATCGCGGCTTCCCGGGCTGTTTCAGTCAGGGGCCGGGGATCGGGGACCGGGGGCCGGATATGGATGTTCCCGGTCCCCATTCGTCGCGCTGCGCATCGATGTGGAGCCCGGGGCCGTCAGCGTCCGGGGCGGTGTTCAACGCCCGCGGCGGCCACGCGCCTCAAGCGCCCGGCCCTTGGCCACTTCCTCCGCCGCCGCCGCCCGGCGTCCTTGCCGGTTGTAGATGTCCGCCAGGATGTAGTGTCCGAGCGGCGCCACCTCCCGATCCGGCTTGAGGCCGAGCCCCTTCTTGGCGAGATCCACCGCCTCATCCAGGTGGATCTGGTTCTCCAGGTAGGCCTTGGCCAGGTAGATGTGGCCCTCGGCGAATTCAGGGTTTCCGTCGATCGACTGCTTCAGCGCGTCGATCCGCAGCGCGTGCTGACCCGTCCGCTCGTACAGACGCGAGAGGTTGAAGGCAGCCCTGTAGCTGTCGGGATGGAGCTTCAGTTCCTCGAGGTATTCGCGCTCGGCCGTCTGGAGGTAGCCGCGTTCCTCGGCCATGAGCGCCAGGTTGTAGCGCGCCAGCTTCACGTCCGGCTTGATGCCGATCGCCTCGCGGATGAGCTTCTCGGCGGTCACGTAGTCGCCGCGCTGGTGGGCGATCACGCCGAGCGCGTTCTTCGCCGACGCGACCCTGGGATCGATGTCGAGCGCCTGCTGGAAGACCTGTTCGGCGCGGTCGAGCCTGCCCTGGTCGAGGAAGATCTCGCCCAGCTGGTAACGCACGTACGCATCCTGCGGGTCGAGCTGGAGGTATCGGTCGTATCCCGCCATCGCCGCCGCATCGTCTCCCAGACGGCGGTAGGCGTGGGCCAGGTTGATGACCGCCAGGTCGTGATCCGGCTTGAGCTCGAGGCTCTTCCTGAAGTGCTCGATCGACTCGCGATACTGGCCCTCCCTGAAGTACAGGTTGCCCAGGGTGAACCACGCGTCGATGACCTGCGGATCGGCGGTGACGACCCTCGTCAGCATCGCGACGGCCTTGGAAAAGCCCCCGTCCTGCCGCGAGATGTCACGGGCAGCCCCCATCAGGTTGAACACCTCGATCTTGTCTTTGGGATCGGCCCGATTCGTCCGGGGATCGTTGGCGTTCGCCACGAAGGACCCGACGTACCCCAGCGCCGCGAGACGGGCCCGTACCTCGGGATCCACGTCGCCCTCGGGCTGGGAGGTGGGGGCCTGTTCGAAGGCCTGTTCGATCTCCCGGAGCCGGGCCACCATGCCCTCGCCCACGGCACGGCGCTCAGCGAAGATGTCGGTCGTCTCCTTCGGGTCCCGTTCGATGTCGAACAACTCCGGGCGTGGGGCGTCGATGAGCTTGTATCGGCCTGACCTCAAGGCGCGCAGATCGCTCCAGCCAAAATGATGGAGGGGATACATCGCCTCGGCGTAGCCCTCGAGCCCCATCTCGGCCACCTCCCCCGTCATCAGGGGAACGAGGCTCCTGGCGGACATGCCGTTCGGGACCGGCAGGCCAGCGAGGTCGAGGACCGTCGGGGTCAGGTCGATGATGCGAACCGGATCGGCCACTCGTCGGGCGCCCGTGTTGGTGAAGGGGGCCCGGACGATGAACGGCACGTGGGTGGCCGGCTCGTAGATGAAGAAACCATGCGTCTCCTCGCCGTGGTCGCCCAGGCTCTCGCCATGGTCGCCCAGGATGGCGATGACGGTCCGTTCGAGCAGTCCGCGCTGCTCGAGGAAATCGACCACACGTCCGACGAGGGCGTCGGTGAAGGCGATCTCGCCCTTGTACGGATGGCCGGCGTACTCCGTCTTGTAGGGCTCCGGTGGATCGTAGGGCGTATGGGGGTCGTACAGGTGAATCCAGGCGAAGAACCGCGAGTGCTTCACCGTGTCGATCCAGGGAAGCGCCTTGTCCAGCACTTCGTTTCCCGGCCGCTGGATGTTCCCCATGGAGCGACCGCGGCGTTCCGAGATATCGAAGTCGTCGAAATACTCGTCGAACCCCTGGCTGATGCCCCACTTACGATCGAGCACGAACGCTGCGACGAAGCCGCCCGTCGCGAACCCGCGCTCTTTGAACATCTCCGCGAGGGTGACCTGGTCGGGGGCCAGGAAGAAGCCGCCATTGTCGCGCACGCCGTGTTCGGGCGGGAACCGACCCGTGAACATGCTGGCGTGCGCCGGCAGCGTCAGCGGTGCGCTCGACATCGCGTGCTCGAAGAGCGTGCCTTCGCCGGCGAGCCGGTCGAGCACGGGCGTCTTCACGTCGGTCGCGCCGTAGGCCCCGATGTGATCGGCGCGCGTGGTGTCGAGTGTGATCACCACCACGTTCAAGGCATCGCGCGTCACGCCGGCGGGGAGCGCGCCCAAATCGATGCCCCCAGCCGTCTGCGGGGCTGGCCTCAGCAGGTACCAGGCGCCGCCAGCCGCGGCCGCGACGACAACGCCGGAGATGGCCATCCACGCCGCACGAGAGAGACGCCTGGGTCGGTGCAGCGGTTCCGATGCGCGCGCCGGGACTGGAGCGTCGAGCCGGATGGCCGGCGGAGGAGTTCCAGGTTGTGCGTGCGTGCGGGTGCGGTCGGCGTCCTTGCGCTGGTGTTTGGCCACGTGTCCTCGTCCGATGTCCCATCGTGAACGACGGAGCGGCGGGAGGTCAACTCACGGGATCTTGCAGGGGCCGGGGACCTGGGACCAGGGATCGGTTGTGTTGCGCTGCCGTCATTCCCGCGGAGGCGGGCCTGCCGGGCCGTACCTCGAAGAGCGGAGGCGGGAATCCAGGCGGGATTCCCGATTCCGCTGCGCCCCCCTGGCTGAACTCGGGGCGCCCTGAGCTGTGTCGTCCCCCGGCCAGGCTCGGGACGACCCTGAGTGTGTCGAAGAGTCGAGGGGCGCGGCCCCGGAAGGACGCTCCCGCGGGGATCAGAGCCGCGCGAGGCGGGCCAGAATGGCCTGTTTCGGCTGGGCGCCAACCAGCGTGTCCACGACCTGCCCGTGCTTCAGGACGAGCAGCGTTGGGATGCTCTGCACGCCGTACCGGGCAGCCGTGCGAGGGTTCTCATCGACGTTGAGCTTGGCCACCTTGACTCGGCCCGCCAAGTCACCTGCGAGTTGCTCGATGACCGGAGCAATCGTTCGACAGGGCCCGCACCACGGAGCCCACAGATCGAGGAGGACCGGCAGGGGGGAGTGCTCGACCTCGGCCGCGAACGTCGCATCGGAGACCACCACCGGATGCGCGCTTGCCGCCGGCTCCGGGAGGGGCGTCTTGCACCTCCCGCAGACCACGGTGCCTTGTCGGCGCCGCTGGTCCGGAGCAACTCGGTTCTTGGCCCCGCAGGAAGGGCAGGTGATCAGGGTCGCCGCCGGCGTCGTCGTTGTCGTCATCGTCCAGGCCCCACGCTTCTCATCTCAGGGATGCAACCTGGCAGCGGCTGGTGACAGCTTTCGAGCGTGGTTGTTATCCGAAGTGGAAGGGAAGGGGTCAGCTGGCCGGCCAGCCGTAGCTCAACCGCAGGCAGAAACGTGCCCGGCGGTGGCCGAACGGCCAACTGGCTTGCCAGCCGTAGCTCAACCGGGGGAGTGGCAAGCCGAGGTTGAAGGCTGGCGTCCCCGAGGGGAACCGAGACCTGTTGGCATCTCGTGAAACGGCTGACCCTGACGGCGGCGTGAGGTCGTGATAGCGTGAGTCTGAAGTTCGGCGGCTAGGGTCGCTCCCGAACGGCGCTTTCCCGGCGCCTGCCGCCGATCATCTTTCGCCGGGATGACTGACGAGGGAGGTCGGTCATGGCACGCGTTCAGCAGGTAGGGCCGCTCACTGTTGTTACCGCTGGTGGCGCGGCCTTTCATGACGATCTGGTGCTTGCCACGCTCGTTCGTGAACTGTTGTGTTGCGAAAGGGCCTTTGCGGCGGGCGTCCCTGACGCGCTCGTCCACGCAATCGGCTTACTTCAAGGGGCGAAGGCAGAAGGTATTGAACTCGACATTCCCGCATGGATTCTTGACGCTGCCGTTCAGCTTGTGCGGCCGCGCTCAGGCCCCGCGCGTCGCGGAAGACACGCCTCCAGTCCGGCTCGACGCCTGGACGACCTCCGGGACTATGTGCGGTTTGCGTGTGTGGAGTTCTGCCGCCGGGAACCGGGATTGCGGCGTCGACCATGGGCGGCTGCGTTGAGCATCTTGAAGGCGGGCGACTCCTGCTTGTCGTCGGTGAAAGCGTTGAAGGCCGCGCATGCTCGAACTTCAGTGAGGCTGCTGATCGATCCCCTGCGTTACTATCCGCTGTTTCCACACCGCTGTTTCGGTGGCGTCGATCTAGACGCGGCTTTTCGCGCTGGTTTGACTGTCAGATTCGAGAGAGCCCTTACGCCTCGCTAGGAAAACAACCGCGCTGTTTCTTTGGTCATTGTTGCTGACTACTGCAGGCCTCATCTTGTCTACAAGATGAGCGAGCAACACACTCTCGAATTCACCACGACCTCTCCGGCGGCTCGTGACCTCGAGGTCAGCGAGAGCTACGTCCGCCAACTGGTCGCGCGCGGGGTACTGCCCGCCGTGCGGCTCGACTCGGGCCTGATTTTGATCCGAAAGGATGGCCTCGAGCGACTCCGCCAGGAACGTCTGGCGCGGCGATCCTCCGCAGCGGAGTAGCGGGGCCCGACGATGGGCCCTCAGCCTACGACACGCGCCGAGCTCGATGCCGCGCTGGCGCATCACCTGGCGGCGTGGATCGTCGCGGAACTCCGGAAGGACGCGGCGTCGGGGGCTCGTGTGACCCGGCTCGGTCTGCCGGCGCAGCGCGTCGAAGTTTGCCCGCACCCCGAAGAACTCGCGGAACGCCGGCGAACGGCGGGCCATCTCGCGGGCTGGCAACTGGGGACTTGTCCCCAGTCGGCTCGGGCGGCCGGGGGGGAGGACGCGCCGGCGGTCCGCGGTCAGCGGCCAGCCGCGGGCCGGAAGGGGCAGGCAGCATGAGCGCGCCCGTGCTCGTCTACCCTCCGGCCGTCGACGCGCTCGACTCCTCCGCGGCGGACCTCGGGGTGGCCCTGACCGAGTGCGTCCGCGATCTCGAGCGCATCCTGCCCGTGTCGAGCCCGACGCCGGACCTGCCCTGGCACGGCGCCGCGGCGCTGGTTGACAGGACAATCGAATTGATCACGCTGGCGCGCGCACAACGCACCTTGATCCGCCGGCTGCTCGAGCGGGGGCCGGCGTGACCGCGGGCGAGTTCGTCCGCCGGCTCGAGGGGGTCCGGGAGAATGGCCGGGGGTGGTCGGCGCGGTGCCCGTCGCACGAAGATGATCGGGCCTCTCTTTCGGTTAGTGCCGGTGACGACGGCCGGATCCTCCTGCGGTGTTTCGCCGGCTGCACGGCGCGGGCGATCGTTGACCGGCTCGGCCTGAGCCTCCGCGACTTGTTCCCGGCGCGTGACGCAACCGAACCGGAATCCATCTTCGACTATCGCGCGGCGGACGGCACGCTGCTCTTTCAGGTGTGCCGGTTTCCTGGGAAGCGATTCCGCCAGCGGCGGCCGGATGGGGCCGGCGGCTGGGCGTGGGACCTCAATGGCGTAGAGCGCGCCGTCTACCGCCTGCCGGACTTGCAGGGGCACGAAGCCGTCTTCGTGGTCGAAGGCGAGAAAGACGCGGACCGGCTCTGGCGGGAGCACCTGGCGGCCACGACGAATCCGCACGGGGCGGGGAAGTGGCGGGACGAGTACGCGCGGCAGTTGCAGGCGGCCGGCGTGCGGCGCGTGTGCGTGCTGCCGGACCACGACGCGCCCGGCGAGGCACACGCGCGCCAGGTTGCGCGGTCGTGTCATGACGCGGGGCTGTTCGTTAAAGTGCTGTCCCTGCCCGGGCTGCCGGCGAAAGGGGACGTGAGCGATTGGCTCACGACGCGGAGCAAGGCCGCGCTCCTCGAGCTCGTCAAGGCGGCGCCGCCGTTCGATCCCGCGCGGTTGGCGGCCGCCGGTTTCAAGGCGGAACTCACGTCGCTCGCGGACTTGTTGGCGGAGCCCGACGAGGCGGTCGATTGGGTGGTGGATGGCCGCATTCCGGCCGGGGCGCTGGTGCTGCTGGCCGGTCGGCCCAAGGCGGGAAAGAGCACGCTCGCGCGTTACCTAGTGTTTGCCGTCGCGTCGCTCCGGGAGTGGCTGGGCTGGCGCACGCACTACGGGCCGGCCTGGTATCTCGCCCTCGAGGAGAAGCGCGGCGAGATTCGGCGGCACTTCCGCCGGATGGGCGCGACGGGGGCCGAACCGATCCGGGTGTTCTGTGGGCAGGCGCCCGCGGATCTCCTGGCGGAGCTCGCGGCGCTGGCGAAGACGGAACGGCCGGCGCTGATCGTGGTCGACACCCTGCAGCGATTGATCCGCGCGAAGGACTTCAGCGACTACGCCGAGATCACGACGCGCCTCGAGCCGTTGCTGGCGATCGCCCGGGACACCGGCGCGGCGCTCGTGCTGCTGACGCACGCGTCCACGCACCAGTCCCGGGAAGGCCTCGATGCCGTCCTCGGGTCGACGGCCCTGTCGGGGTCGGTGGATAACGTGCTGGTGCTCTCGCGGACGGAGCGATACCGGAGCCTGTCGAGTGTGCAGCGGATCGGCCAGGACCTCGAACCGATCGTGCTGACACTGGACGAGGCG
>CAYZYG010000005.1:71228-90645 GCA_964481395.1 uncultured Vicinamibacterales bacterium | reverse complement strand
TCGAATACTTGATCTTGGCGTCGTCGAGCGCGACGAGTTCGACCACCGCCGCGTGCAACTGGTTCTCGTCACGGATCGGGGCGGTGCAGCCCTCGAGGTAGCTGACCGAGGCCCCTTCGTCGGCGACGATGAGCGTGCGCTCGAACTGGCCCGTTTCGGCGGCGTTGATACGGAAGTACGTCGAGAGTTCCATCGGGCAGCGGACACCCTTCGGGATGTACACGAAGGAGCCGTCCGAGAAGACCGCCGAGTTGAGCGCGGCGAAGAAGTTGTCGGTGTGCGGTACGACCGAGCCCAGGTACTTCCTGATCAGGTCCGGGTGATGCTCGACGGCCTCGGAAAACGAGCAGAACACGATCCCCAGCTCGGCCAGCTTGTCCTTGAACGTCGTCGCCACGGAGACGCTGTCGAACACCGCGTCCACCGCCACGCCGGCCAGGCGCTTCTGCTCCTCGAGGGGGATGCCGAGCTTCTCGAAGGTCGCCAGAATTTCCGGCGGCACGTCTTCGATGCGCTCGTAGCGCGCCTTGTTTCCCTTGGGGGCCGAGTAGTAGATGATGTTCTGGTAGTCGATCCGGTCGTAGGTGACGTTCGGCCAGCGCGGTTCGATCATGCGCTGCCAGGCCCGGTAGGCGTTCAGCCGCCAGTCGAGCAGCCACTCCGGCTCGTGCTTCCGAGCCGAGATCATCCGGATGACGTCCTCGCTGAGGCCGCGGGGAACCGCGTCGGATTCGACCTCGGTGACGAATCCGTACTTGTATTCCTGTGTCGCCAGGCCCTGGACGGTGTCTTCTGCGGTACTCATCTGACGGCCTTTCTCGCGCCATCGGCGGGGTGGACGCGCGCCAGCCCCACGCCGGACCCTGATATCGGACTAAGAAAGTCCTATATTAACCAAAACCTTTAAACGGAGTCAATTGCCGGAACAACGCGACAGGAACCCCCGTCTCTTTCTTGAGACGCCGAGCTCCGAGGTCCGGGTCCGGGCGCGGCTCAAGTGGGGCTGACCACGGCGCCCGAAACGAGCGGGACAGGACCAGCCGTTACCGCTCCGAGTTGCCACGCTTGGTAGAATCAACCCTCACATGTCTGCCAACACACCGTCCTTGAGGGACCTCAGGATTGACGATACGGCCCGCCACGGCGGGCCCGGGAAGCCGATGGCCCGAGCGCTCGTCTTCTTTTTCGCCATGGTCGTCCTGGGCGCCGCGGCCTGGTACTGGTTCGGGCGGACAGCCGCCGTCCCGGTGACCACGGCGGTGGTCGAAGCGGCGGCTGCTGCCGGGGCGTCGGACCAGCCGGCGGTCCTCAACGCCTCCGGCTATGTGACGGCCCGCCGTCGCGCGACGGTCTCGTCGAAGATGACGGGCAAGGTCGTGGAGGTTCGCGTCGAAGAAGGCATGGCGGTGACTCGGGGGCAGGTGCTGGCGCGCCTCGACGACACCACCTGGCAGCGGTACCTCGAGCTGGCCGAAGCCGAACTGGCGGCGGCGCGGGGGACGGCCGAGGAAACCGAGGTTCGGCTGCGGGAGGCGAAGCTCTCGCTCGCCCGCGCGCAGGCGATGGTGAAGGAGGGCATCCAGGGTCAGGCCGAACTGGACCGGGCGCAGGCCGACCACGATGCCCTGGTCGCGCGGCTGGCGCTGGTGCGCCAGCAAGTCGCCGTGGCCGATCGGCAGGTCGCGCTTCGTCGAACGGAACTCGAGGACACGGTGATCCGCGCGCCCTTCTCGGGGGTGGCGATCTCGAAGGATGCGCAGCCCGGTGAGATGGTCTCGCCGGTGTCGGCCGGGGGCGGCTTCACGCGCACGGGCATCTGCACGATCGTCGACATGTCCTCGCTGGAGATCGAAGTCGACGTCAACGAGGCGTACATCAACCGGGTGACGGACGACCAGCGCGTCGAGGCGACGCTCGACGCCTACCCGGAGTGGAAGATTCCGGCGCGGGTGATCACCACCGTGCCCACGGCCGATCGGCAGCGAGCGACGGTGCTCGTCAGGATTGC
Organism: uncultured Vicinamibacterales bacterium; assembly: GCA_964481395.1. Classification (GTDB taxonomy): domain Bacteria; phylum Acidobacteriota; class Vicinamibacteria; order Vicinamibacterales; family JAKQTR01; genus JBFMFH01. Next base: position 88,637 of record CAYZYG010000005.1, on the reverse strand, counting down.
GTTCGACGGGCTTGATCCACGCATCCTGCCGGACATGGGCGTGAAGGTTGCGTTCCTCGGTGCGCCTGCGCCCGTGTCGTCGGAGGCGTCGGCACCGCGCCTGCTGGTGCCCCGCGCGGCAGTCCGGTCGGATGGCGGCCAGGACATCGTGTTCGTGGTCGTTGACGGGCGGGCCGAACGGCGGGCCGTCCGGCTGGGCGGGGCGCGCAACGACCAGGTGGACGTGGTCTCGGGGCTCACCGCAGGTGAGCAGGTCGTGGTGGAGGCGCCGCCGGACCTCGCCGACGGCGCGCGCGTGACGGTGAAGTGAGCGGGGCCGGGGCCTGCGGCCGGAGGAGGCAGTGGGGATGATCCTCTGACGTCATTCCCGCGGAGGCGGGAATCCACGCTGGATTCCGGGTTCCGCTGCGCGGCCCCGGAATGACGATCCGAGGAAGAATCACGGATGAGCGGAAGGACGCAGTGATGAGTCAACCCGGCATGAACGGCACGCTGGTCGACGTGCGTGACCTGCACAAGGTGTTTCACCGCGGATCCGAGCGCATCGACGTGCTCCAGGGACTGACCCTCGACATCCCGTCGGGAGATTTCCTGGCGCTGATGGGACCGTCGGGCTCGGGCAAGTCGACCCTCCTCAACCTGATCGGGGGGCTCGATCGGCCGACCCAGGGGCGCATCGCGGTGGGTGGCGAATCCATCGACCGGATGTCCGGCGGCGCCCTGGCGGCGTGGCGCGCCCGGCACATCGGGTTCGTGTTCCAGCTCTACAACCTGATTCCGGTGCTGACGGCGGAGCGCAACGTTGAGCTGCCCCTGCTCCTGACGAAGCTTTCGCGCGCGCAGCGGCGGAAGCACGTGGCCACAGCCCTGGGCGTCGTCGGCCTGGCCGATCGGGCGAAGCACTATCCCCGCCAGCTCTCGGGCGGGCAGGAACAGCGCGTCGGGATCGCTCGCGCGATCGTCACCGATCCGACGCTCCTGCTGTGCGACGAACCGACGGGCGATCTGGACCGCGCGTCGGGCGACGGGATCCTGGATCTGCTGCAGGCCCTGAATCGCGAGCACGGCAAGACCATCATCATGGTGACGCACGACCCGCACGCGGCGGCCCGGGCCAAACGCACGCTCTATCTCGACAAGGGCGTGCTCGTGAAGGAGCCGGTGGCATGAGGTTCCTGCCGCTCGTCTGGCGCAGCCTGCTCAGGCGCAAGACGCGGACGATCTTCACCGTCCTGTCGATTGTCGTCGCGTTCATGCTCTTTGGCGTGCTCTCGGCCCTGAACGCGGCGTTCTCGGTCGGGGTGGAACTGGCCGGCGCGGATCGCCTTATCATCACGCACAAGGTCTCGCTCATCCAGTTGCTGCCCGAGAGCTACAAGGATCGCCTCGTGGCCACGGAGGGCGTCATCGAGGTCCTGCACCAGACGTACTTCGGCGGGATTTACCAGCGGCCGAGCAACTTCTTCATGCAGATGCCCGTCGAGCCCGGGCAGCTGCTCAAGGTGTATCCCGAGTACCTGCTGCCGGAGGACCAGAAGAAGGCGTGGCTCAGCGATCGCACCTGCACGATTGTCGGCCGCCAGACGGCCGATCGATACGGATTCAAGGTCGGTGACCGGATTCCCATCCAGGCGACGATCTGGCGCAAGCGGGACGGCTCGTCCTCGTGGGAGTTCAACGTCTGCGGCATCTACGACGCCGACCGCGAGGGCGTCGACACGACCCCGCTCTTCTTCAACTACGAGTACTTCGACGAAGCGCGCCAGTTCGGGCAGGGGCTCGTCGGCTGGTACGTGATCCGCATCAGCGATCCGGACCGGGCCGCGGAGATCGCCCGGCGCATCGACGAGATGTTCGCCAATTCGCCGGCCGAGACGAAGACGACGACCGAGAAGGCGTTCATCCAGGCGTTCGCAGGCCAGATCGGCGACATCGGCGCCATCATCCGGGCCATCGTCACTGCGGTGTTCTTCACGATCCTGCTCGTGGCCGCCAACACGATGGCCCAGTCGGTGCGCGAGCGTACCAGCGAGCTGGCCGTTCTCAAGACCCTTGGGTACTCGGACGCGCTGGTCCTTGTGCTCGTGATTCTCGAGTCGACGGCGATCGCCGGCGTCGGTGCCGCCATCGGCCTCGGTCTGGCCTGGATGGTCGTTCAGGGAGGTGACCCGACGAACGGTCTTCTGCCCTCGTTCTACCTGCCGGGTTCGGACCTCGTGCTCGGGGCAGGCATGGCCGTCGTGCTCGGGCTGGTGGCGGGGCTGCTGCCGGCCGTTCAGGCCATGCGTCTGCGCATTGTCGATGCCCTGAGGAGGGCCTGATCATGACGACCCCGATTCAGTGGTGCTCGCAGGCGGCGGCGGTCACGCTGCTGAACCTCCGCACGGTGCCGCAGCGCCTGGCGTCGTCGATCGTCGCCGTTGTCGGGATCGCCGGCGTGGTGGCCGTGTTCATCGGCGTCCTGTCGATTGCCGAAGGGTTCCGCAGGACGATGGCGACGACCGGCTCGCCCGACACGGCCATCGTGATGCGCTCGGGTTCCGACAGCGAGATGGTCAGCATCCTGACGCGCGACGACGTACGGATCATCGAGGACGCGCCGGGGGTGCTCCGCACCGACGCCGGCGCCCTCGCGTCGGCCGAACTGTTCGTCATCGTCGACTTGCTGAAGCGGAGCAACAACCTGACGGCGAACGTGCCCATGCGCGGCGTGAGCGAACGGGCCTTCGCGCTGCGCAAGAACATCCGCATCGTCGAGGGGCGCATGTTCGCGCCTGGGAGGAACGAGCTGGTGGCCGGGCGCGGAGCCGCCACCCAGTTCGTCGGCGTCGACGTCGGACAGACGCTGAAGTTCGGACAGCATACCTGGACGGTGGTGGGCATCTTCGATGCCGGCGGCACGTTCTCGGACTCGGAACTGTGGTGCGACGTGGCGGTGCTGGGGCCGCTGTATCAGCGAGGGACGACCTATCAGACCGTCTACGCCCGCCTCGAGACGCCCGCGTCCTTCACCACGTTCAAGGACGCGCTGACGACCGATCCTCGCGTGACCCTGAAGGTCGTTCGCGAGACCGAGTATTTCGCGGAACAGTCGCAGACGCTGACGAGGATGGTCTCGACTATCGGCGGGTTCATCGCCCTCCTCATGGGATTCGGCGCCGTCTTCGGGGCGGTCAACACGATGTACTCAGCCGTCGCGGCCCGCACGCGAGAAATCGCCACACTCCGAGCCCTGGGTTTCGGCGGCGGGCCCGTGGTTGTGTCCGTTCTGGCCGAGTCGCTGGTGCTCGCGCTCATCGGGGGAGCGATCGGCGGCACGCTCGCGTACGTCGCCTTCAACGGGTACCAGACGGCCACCATCAACTGGCAGACGTTCAGCCAGGTGGCGTTCGCCTTCGCGGTGACGCCGCAACTCATCGTGTCGGGGATCGTCTACTCGCTCGTGATGGGCCTGCTGGGCGGGCTGCTGCCGGCCTGGCGCGCGGCCAGATTGCCCATCGTCACCGCCCTGCGCGAGCTGTGACCTTCGGCCCGGGGACACACACCCAGAGGCGTGAGTGGGGACGTGGGACCTCCATAGCTGGTCCCCGGTCCCGGGTCCCCGGTCCCGACGACCGGGAGGACCGCGGAAGTGATTGGATTCTGAATCCCGCCGGTCGTCTGTTACTTGCCCGCCAGCACGTCGTCGAGGGCCTGCTGGAACACGGGGAACGGATGGGCGCCCGAAATCACCTTCTTGAGCTGCAGTTCCCCATTCGGGCCGGCGGTCCCGATGAGGAACAGCGGCGTACCCTGGACCCCGATCTGCATGCCGGCGTCCACATCCGCGCGAACCGCCGCCGTCTTGCGCCCGGCGTCCAGACAGGCGCTGAATGCGGCGACGTCGAGGCCGACCTGAGCCGCGTGCTTCAGCAGGTCTGCCGGCTGGAGCGCCCGCGTATTGCCGAAGAACTGCAGGTGCATCGGCCAGAACTTGCCCTGGTCCCCCGCGCAGAGGGCCGCTTCATGGGCCTTGAAGGCGTTCTTGTGGATCGCTTCGAGGGGGAACGCGCGGAACGCGTGCCGAACCTTGCCGGTATCGATGTACGAACTCGCGATCTGCGGGAGCGTGTCGCGGGCGAAGCGGGCGCAGAACGGGCACTCGTAATCGGAGAACTCCAGGAGCACAACCTGGGCGGTCGCCGCCCCTCGCATCTGGGCCCCCGTCAGCGGCACCGTCCTGCCGGGCGGCACGTTGACGATCGTTTCCGGTTCCTCCGGCTTCAGCAGGTCTTTGATCTCGGCGAGCTCCTTCCTGAGCGCCTCCTGACCCGCTTTGAGCGCGGCGATCTCCTTCTTGAGTGCGTCGATCTCGGCTTGGCTCTGGGCGCAGGCCGGCGTCGCGGCGATGGCTGCGGCAACGAAGGCCCAGGCGGGCAGGGTGATCCGGAGGAGCGGGGACGTCAGTCTCATGAATCCAGACTACTGCATTCCGGGGCTGTCGCTCACCGGAAACCCCGAATTCATCCGCGCACGCGGTTCCCGAAGCTGCGCACGGGGACCGGCCACCTGCTCGGGGGCCTGCAGGTTCCTTGGGAACGCGCGCCCTTCCCAAGGCATCCAACAGATCGTGAACACGAGCCAGCCTGTCGAGGACGGTGCCATGCCGGGTTCGGGTCGGGATAGACGGCGGGACGGCATCCCCTTGCTGCTCGCGCCGCGAGGGCGCCGGCCCGTCTCGACGGCGCGCGTACCATCCGAGTCCACCAGGGGCCGGTCGTGAGGCGGTACGCGATCATCAACGCCGTGGCCTCTCAGGCGTGCTGGTGGGCGTGCATCCTCGGGGCCTCCTCCGGGCGCCCCTGGATCGGCCCGCTGGCCGTGGCGAGCTTTCTGGCCGTGCATCTCTGGTGGGGGACACGGCCAAGTCGACGTGGGGCCGAGTTGGGCCTGATCGGCCTCGCCGCGCTCGCCGGCTACGTGGCCGATTCGGTGCTCGTCGTGAGCGGCGTCCTGACGTTTCCCCCGCACGCGTCGCTGGGGTGGCCGTCCACGGTCTGGATGGTCGCGCTGTGGGCCGGGCTGGCCGCAACGCTGAACACCTCGATGGCGTGGCTGCACGGCCGCTACGCGGTGGCGGCCGTCTTCGGCGCTGTCACCGGGCCGCTCGCCTACACGGCCGGAGAGCGGCTTGGGGCGGCGACGCTCGGTCCCACGGAGACGGTGGCGCTCGTGGTCATCGCTGTTGAGTGGGCACTGGCGCTGCCGGCGCTGGTGTGCCTGGCTGGGCGGACCAGTCGTGAGCCCGGCCTGAGAACCGCTGAGCCACGGCCAGGTCAGTCGAACGGCAAGTTCGGAATCCAGGTTTCTCGTTCATCCGAGAACCCGCTGGGACCGGTCGACGACAGGGAGTCGGCAGTCGGAAGGGAGAGGTCATGAGTCGGGCCTACATGCTGGCGGGGATCGGATTTGCGGCGATGGCGGGCGCCATCGTCTACGGGTTCACGGCCGGGGACTTCTTTGCCGAGGGACGCATCCTCACGTCGATACCGTGGGGCATCGTCTCGCTCGTCGATCTCTATGTGGGCTTCGCCCTGTTCGCCGGTTGGATCGCATTCCGCGAGCCCTCACCGCTCCGTGCGGCGGGCTGGATCCTGCTGGTTCTCGTCCTCGGAAACTTGACGGTGAGCCTGTACGTTCTCGTCGCCCTCGCGCGTGCGAAGGGCGACTGGGCGCACTTCTGGATGGGGAAGCGGGCTGCCACCTGCCCCTGATCCCGGGCGTGTGCGGGGATTGCGTCGGGACCGCATCTCTCACGGATCCGCATCTCTCCTGATCCGCATCTCTCCTTGACTCCCGGCGGTTCTTTCCCTACGCTCTCACGCCGTGAGGGCTTCGCTTCTCCGGTGGCGTGCCGCCGTTGGCATCATCCTGCTCACGGGTATCGTCCTGAGCTGGGGGGTGATCCTCCTGCACAACCACCAGGACGGGCGATTCCGCGAGACGTGCCCTGCCTGCCAACAGGAGCGCGTGGTCGCTGGTCAGCCGTCGGCATCGCACGTCGGTCCGACGTCCCTCGCTCCGGCATTCGTCCCCGACCGGGTCGGCTTCGCTGACGTCACGGTCGTGTGGCTCGATCCCATCGTCGCGATCCCGTCGCCGCGCAGTCCGCCGCCTGCTCTCTGACAAGCCCCTCACGACGGATGGCGGCACGATCCGGTGCGGTCCGTCCAGTTCCCAGGAATCCCGCCCCCAGCCCCGTAAGCGTCCCGCGCGGCGTGCCGCCTCCGCCCCACGCGCGACGTCCTCCGAGTCCGGCCGCGTGCCGACCCGTACCGCGTTTCAAGCCCCCGCGTGACGGACGATGATGCACCGTGTGACTTTCCTTGCTGCCCTGCTGTCGCTCCTGTGGTCTGTTCCTGCGACGGCTGCCGATACGCCGATGACCCGCGAGCAGTGCGTCGCGGCGGCCGTCCAGGCCAGTCCGCTCGTGCGCGCTGCCGGGGAGCAGCGCCGGGCGACCGAAGCTCGCGTGGCCACCGACATGGCCTGGCAGCCGCCGGTCGTTTCATTCGATTCCGACTTGCAGCCGCAGCCCTTCAACTTCGTGGGATCCGGTGAGTCGTACTTCGGCATCTCGCAAGTGTTCGAGCTACCGAACCGGCGGGGCGCCCGCCGCGAGGTGGCCGCTCGGGAAATCGATCAGGCGGCTGCCGAGGTGGATCTCGTGCGTCTCGAAATCCGCCTCGAGGTGACCCAGGCCTTCGATACGCTGCTGCTGGCGAAGGAACAGCTGGCCTACGCCGAGCAGGACCTGGCCCTCGGCCGTGACTTCGTCGCCAAGACGCAGACCAAGTACGAGGCCGGTGACATCGCCGAAGTGGAACTGCTCCGCGCCCGCGTCGAGGCTGCCCAAGCCGATCGAAAGGTCAGGTCCGCGGCGAGCGCCGTCGCACGGGCCACAGCGGCCCTCAACGCGCTGCTGGCCAGGCCTTCCGACGCGCCGCTGGATGTCATCGGATCGCTGGCGCCAGCCACAGGAGAAGGCGATGTGGTCGGGCTCCGGGAGATGGCGCTGGGTTCCCGCCCGGAACTCAAGCGCGCCAGGTTCGAGGTCGAGCGGCAACGCCTTTCGAGGCGCGTGGCCGGGCTCGTCAACCTCCCCGATGTGGAGGTGGGATTCGCGAGTCACCGAATCCAGGGTGATCGGAACTGGTGGGATGTGACGGTGTCCGCCACCGTCCCGCTCTATTTCTGGCAGGCGAAGAAGGGACCGGTCGCGGAAGCTGATGCGCTCAGCCGGGCCGCGGAACTGGAACTCGAGCATCTCGAGCGGCAGGTACGGGCGCAGGTGGACCAGGCGTACCTCGACGTCACGACGACGAGGACCCAGATTGAGCTGTACGAACGCGATGTGCTGGGACCGGCAACCAGGGTCTACGACATGCTGCTCTTCAGCTATCAACAGGGTGAACTGGACGGCCTCGAGCTGATCGACGCCCGCCGGACCCTCGCCGAAGCGCGTCAGGGCTACGCCGAGGCGCAGTTCGAACACCAGATGGCGCTGTCCCTCCTGGAACGGTCGGTCGGACAGGCGCTCAGGGAGCCGAAGTGATGAAGCGGATGGTCTTGGTCGGAATGTGCATCGCCGTGAGCGGCTGGCTGGGCGCCTGTTCGAACGGCGCGGACCGTGAGCCCGCGTCGGCTGCGCCGGCGTTGGTCGAAGGGACTCCGCTCGCGAAGGCCGGGTCCCCTGCGATAGGGGGCGTTCGGGGGCGAGGCGGACGGGGACAGGCACAAGGACAGGGGCGGGGCCGCCGCTGGGAGCGAGGCCGCGGCGGCACGACCGCAATTGTGCTGACGCCCGATGAGCGCCAGCACGCTGGAGTCGAGGTCGTCCCCATCAGCCGGGGCGAGGTCAGATCGGAGCTGCGTGCCATGGGCAAGCTCACGGCGCCTCAGTCCCGGATGGCGGTCGTGGGCTATCCCTTTCCAGCCCGAATCGCCCGCGTGCATGTCCAGGTCGGCGACTGGGTGAAGCCGGGCAACCCGCTGGTCACGCTCCAATCGGAAGCCGTGGGCACGGCCAAAGCCGACTTCTATACGACCCTTGCCGATCACCAGTTGGCGCAGCGGGCGTTCGACCGGGATGCGACGCTGCTCAAGGGGGGCGTGGGGTCGCAGAAAAGCTATCAGGCGAGCGAAGCCGCCCTCAAGGTGGCCGAGGCCCGCCTCGAGGCTGCCGAGAAGAAGCTTCACGTGCTGGGGTTCACCGAGGCGCAGGTGGAGCAGACGCGCGCGTCGCACGAGATCGATCCCGTCATCGTCCTGCACGCGCCCATCGCGGGCAAGATTGCGACCAGCCAGGCAATACTCGGGGCTGCCGTCGACCAGGGGACGGAAATCCTCACGATCATCGACCCCACGACGCTGTGGGTCGACGCGGAAATCTATGAGCGCGACCTGTCGAGAGTCAAGCCAGGCCAGGACGTGAACGTGACGGTCACGGCGTACCCGGGAGAGGTGTTCGCCGGGCGCATCGGCTACATCGGCGACATCGTCAAGCCGGAAACCCAGACCATCACCGTGCGGGCTGAGGTCGCGAACCGCAACACCCGGCTCAAGCCCGGGATGTTCGCCAGCGTAAGCTTCGTACTGGCCGAGACCGCCCGCGCCCTGCTCATCCCTGACTCAGCCGTCCTCGACGACGACGGGGAAGCGATGGCATTCGTCGCGGACGGTGAGCGCTTCGTGCCGCGGGCCCTCCATCTGGGCGCGCGGACGAACGGCCACTGGGAGGTCATCGAGGGCCTGGCCGAGGGCGAGCAGGTCGTGACCAGAGGCGGGTTTCAACTGCGGTCGAAACTGTTCGACGCCGTCCTGCGTGGCGACATTCACTGAAGGGGGCGCCCGTGATCAACGGTCTCATCGATCTCGCGCTCTCGCGGCGCCTGTTGACGGTCTTCGTCGTCGCACTGCTGTCCGTGGTCGGGTCGCTGGTGTACTCGCGGATGCCCAAGGACATCTACCCCGACCTGAACGCGCCGCTCGTGACCATCATCACGGAGAACGCCGGGATGGCCTCGGAGGACGTGGAGCGTCTCATCACGCTGCCGCTCGAGAGCCTGCTTTCCGGTGCTCCTGGCGTCACGAAGGTGCGGTCGGAGTCCAGCACCGGAGACTCGGTCGTGACCGTGGAATTCGACTGGGGGACCGACATCTACCTGGCGCGGCAGATTGTCTCGAGCAAGCTCGAACTGATCGCCGGACGCCTGCCTGAGGGCACGACCAGTCCGATCCTGGGGCCGGTCTCGTCGCGGATGGGCGAGGTCTTCGAGTTCGCCGTCATCGGCGAGGACGGTATTGATCCCATGGAGCTCCGGTCGGTCGCGGACTGGACGATTCGCTACCGCCTTCAGGGCGTGCCGGGCGTCTCGTTCATCGTCAACCTGGGCGGGTTCGTCCGGCAGTTCCAGGTGCAGTTCGACCCCGAGCTGATGCGGCACCACGGCATTACCGTGGAACAGCTGCGGACGGCGATCGAGCAGGGCAACCGAAACTTCTCGGGCGGCATCATCACGCGAGGCACGCAGGAAGTGCTGGTCAAGGGCGTGGGCCGGATCGGGACGATCGACCACCTGCGCGACATCGTGATCACGGCGCGTGGGGGCGTGCCGGTTCGGGTCCGCGACGTCGCGGAGGTCGCCGAGGGCGCCGCGTTCCGGCGGGAGGACGCCGGGCACAACGGTCGTGACGCGGTCTACGTCACCCTGGAGAAGCAGTACGGCGGCGACACGCTGGCCGCCATCGCCAACGTCAAGCAGGCCCTGGCGCGCATGGCCCGTGATCTTCCGCCAGGTGTCGCCGTCAAGGTCTTCTACGACCAGTCGATCCTGATCGCCAAGTCCCTTCAGCACGTCGGCATCGCGGTGGCCGAAGGCATCGCGCTCGTCGTGCTGGTCATGCTCGTCTTCATGGGCAACATCCGCGGCGCGCTGATTGCGTCGTTGACGATCCCCTTCTCGGTCCTGATCGCGCTGATCCTCATGCACATGGCCGGCATCCAGCTCACGGTGATGTCGATCGGCGGGCTGGCCATCGGCATCGGTAAGGTCGCCAGCGGCTCGATCATCATGGTCGAGAACATCTACCGGATCCTCAAGGCGAAGCACGGTGAGGCGCCGGTACTCGACCTCACGTCTGCTGCGGCGAAGGACGTCGGCGGGCATCTGTTCTCGGCGAGCCTGATCATCATGCTCGTCTTCCTGCCGCTCATGTCCCTCGAGGGCATCGAGGGAGCGATGTTCAGGCCCACGGCGTTCGCCGTGGCGGCGGCCCTGCTGGGGGCCCTCATCCTGAACCTCACGCTGCAGCCGGTGCTCGTGACCCTGGCGGTGAACGTCGATCGCGTCCGGGAGCACGGCAGCCGCGCCAGTGAATGGCTGGAGGCGCTCTTCCGCCGATGGCTTCCCCGTGCGCTGGACCGCAAGACCCCGGTCCTGGCCGTATTCGTCCTGATCGTCGCTGGCGGTCTGGCGCTTGCCGGTCGTCTCGGTCGGGAGTTCGTTCCGCCCCTCGATGAGAACGCCGTGCTCGCGTCGACGGTCATGCTGCCCGAGACCTCGCTGGAGGAATCGGTGCGCATCGGCCGGCTCGTCGAGCAGGCGCTGATGCAGGTTCCGGAGGTCGTGTCGGTGTCGCGGACGACCGGTTCGGCGGAGTCATCGGAACACGTGCACCCGGTGGGGCACAGCCACTACAACATCGAACTGGTGGCCAGGGAGGACCGGCTGCGCGGGTTCGAGGAGATCACCGCCGACATGCGGAGCCGCATCGAGACGATTCCGGGGATCGGCTTCATCTTCGAGCAGCCGATTGCCAACAAACTGGCCGAGATGCTCACAGGGTCGGAAGGGGAACTCGTCATCAAGCTCTTCGGGCCGGACCTTCAGGTCCTGGGCGAGCGGGTCGAGGACATCCACGCGATACTCGATGGCGTACGCGGCGTGGCCGATCTGCAGGTCGAGCAGACCACCGGGATCCCGCAGCTCGTCATCGAGGTGGACCGCGAGCGCGTGAGCCGGTTCGGGATCTCGGTCGACCAGGTCGCCGATGTCGTCGAAACCGCCCTCAACGGTCTCGAGGCGACGCAGGTGTACGAGACGGATCGCGTCACGGCCGTGTTCGTGCGCCTTCCCGAGCGGTACCGGGCGAGCGAGGAAGACATCGGCCGGCTGCTCGTCGACGCTCCGGATGGCCAGCCGATCCTGCTTTCGAGCCTCGCTCACATCCGGCGAGACCAGGGGCCTCAGACCGTCTTCCGTGAAGACCTCCAGCGGCGGAAGATCATCCGCTGCAACGTGAGCGGACGGGACATCGTGAGCTTCGTCCAGGAGGCCCAGCGCGCCATCGCCGACCACGTGCCGCTGCCGCCCGGGTACTACGTCACCTTCGGCGGCCAGTTCGAGAGCCAGCAGCGGGCCATGCGGCACCTGCTCGTGCTCGGCGGCGTCGTCATCCTCGTCATCTTCGTCGTGCTGTTCGCGTCGCTGAAGTCGGTCTGGCAGGCCGCCCTTGTCGTGCTCAACGTGCCCGCAACGCTGGCCGGGGCGATCATCGGACTCTGGGTCGCCGGCGAGACCCTGAACGTCTCGTCCATGATCGGCCTTATCGCGCTGTTCGGCGTGTGCGCCCAGAACGACATCATCCTGGTTGGCAAAATGAACGATCTTCGCCGCGGCGGTGCGACGCTGCGCGACGCTGTCGTCGAGGGGAGCGTCGCCAAGTTCCGGGCCATCTTCATGACCGACCTGGTCATGATCGTGAGCGTGCTGCCGCTGGCGCTTGCCGGGAGCACGGGGTCCGAACTGCACCGGCCACTCGCCATCGTCTACATCGGCGGCTTCCTGTTCTCGCTCGTGCTGCGTCGGTTCATCGTGCCCGCTATGTACGAGGGGCTGGCCCGGGTGTGCCGCGCCGGTGATCAGTGCGCCTGACGGGGTCGGGCAGGCGCAGCCGCCGAATGCGCGCTACCGCACGACGCGCCGCGTCACCTTGCGGACGTGGGGGATGAACTGGCGCATGCCGCCGCCCTCTGAGACGATCTGCAGGATGGCCGCAGCGTCCTGAATGAGGATGCCCGACAGGGCCGTCACGCGGCCGCCGAACGCGTCGGGCAGGAGCGGCGTCGACGCGCCGACGAGCGCGACGGCCCGGCAGCCAGCGGCGGCGTCGAGAAGGCCGTCCACGGTGTGGTTGACGATGGACGTCGCCGTGATCAGGGCCACCTGGCATCGGCCCAGCCTCTCGTGGGCCTCGTCAGCGGGACGAAGCCCCTCGCCCTCGCAGTCGACGCGCTCGAACACGGTCAGCGACGTCGCGCGGGACCGAAGCGGCTCCAGCAGCGGCCCGAACTCGCCGACCATGCCGACATCGTCGTCCGGGCCGACGTCGAGTTCGTCGAGGACATCCCCGTCCACGAGGTCAGGACCGTCTCGGTTCACGAGGGCGTTGGCGCACCCGAGGCCAACGGCTGCTTCGATCGCGTCGCTGGATTCCAGCAGGCCGAGCAGGTCCAAGGCCGGCCGCCCAGCCAGCGGTCGTCGGCCGTCGAAGACCGAGCAGCCGCCCCGCGCCAGATCGCGGAACGTGTAGGCCACTCCGGCGCTGCCGTCCGTGAGCAGGACTGCCGTGTACCCCAAACCGATCCGTACGTCGGCGACGCGAGCGCCCGCCGCGGCCTCGGCAAGCCTCGCGACAATGCGCGCCGCCGTGGGTGATGGCGGCGTGAGGACGGGGGGGGCGTGAGAGACGCGCGGAGGCGTGCGGCAGCCGGCCATGTCAGTACGTGTGCGTGCCCAACTCGACCTGCACGCCGAACTTCTTCTCGAGCATGGGCTTGAGCGCGTCGAAGTCGATGGGGCACTGGGCCGTTTCCATGGCCACCTTGACGCAGGTTCCGAAGTGCACGACATCGATGGGACGGTCGAGCGCGCGCACGACCTCCGAGAGCAGCTTCATTTTCGGGACAGTCAGACCGGGACAGTCGCCGCAGTCGGTCATGCCCACCAGTTCGATGGTGTCGTGCCGGCTGAACTCCCCGTTCTTCTCGGCGATCGCCTTGAAGCACTTCGCGCAGGCGATGCAGGAATGGTCCTTGATCCGCTTGCAGTAGATGACGGCAACCCTGGCCATGTGTTCCTCCCCCGGATCAACGCGAGCTGTCGCCCGCGATCGTGCCAACCGTGTCCGCGTTCCGGGCGACGAACGTGGCCGTCGCGCGGGCCGCGACACGCCCATGCTGCGAGAGATCGGCGGCGCAATAGAAGAGCCCGCGCCCCGCGCGTTCGACGCGACCCGACACGTCCGCGTCCCGATCGAGGTCGACTCGATGCGAATAGCGAACCGCCAGCCGGGCCGTGACGGCGGTCACCCCTCTGGCGAACAGGCAGTTGGTCATCGCGGCATCCAGCAGCGCCGCGACGACGCCACCATGAAGGGTCCCGTCGTAGCTCTGGAACTGCTGGGGGCAGGGAACGTGCGCCGAGACCGAACCATCCGGCGCCAGCGCGAACCGCAGGTGGAAACCCGAAGGGTTCGCCGCCCCGCAGACGAAACACGAAGGGTGCGTTGTGGTTCGCACCTCCTCGAGCGTGGCGGCATTCGGCGCGACCACGGGCATGTCAGTCTCCTTGCCGGTCTTCGGGGCCCGCGGTGACACGCTGGTTCGAGGTCCGAGTCAGGACGGCGACGTCGTGGAAGAACCCGAGGATGTCGGGTGAGCGGGCGAAACCCCAGCCTGCCACCTGCCGGGCCGCAGCATCGACGCGGATGCCATACCGGGGATGCTTCCCGCCTTCGAGGCGATGCACGTGGGAGACCAGCGCGAATCCCTCCTCGGTGAAGTCCCCAAGGATCACCTGGCCCCCGACCCGCAGGCTGCGCACCATTTCCCTGAGCACGGGTTCCGGGTCCACCAGATGATGCAGCACGTCCAGCGAGACGACCGCGCCGAAGGTCAGATTGGCGCAGGGGAGCCGGCTGGCGTCCGCGCGGACGAACGCGATGCGTCGGTCCACCCCCGCCTCCCGGGCGAGCAGCGCGGCGAGCGTCTGCTCGTCGCCGTCGAGGTCGACGCTGACCACACGCAACCCCCGCTCGGCGAGAGCGATGGCCAGCAGGCCCTTGCCCGTGCCCACGTCGAGGACGGGGCCGCAGGCCGGATCGACCGCGCCGGCGACGAACCGGGCTGCCGCCCGACGGTCGTAGCCCGCGCGAAGGTAGACGTCGGTTCGCTCGGCGAACCGGGCGCGCCTTATGGCCAGGTCCTCGGGGTCGAGCATCACCGGGATCCGCCGGCCCTCAGTATTGGCCGCCCCTGAATTGCGGGCCCGCGCCGTGTTGGGCGCCGTGGCCATGATGGCCGCCGCACGCCATGCCGGGCGCGACCGTCCTGAGTTGTCCCGCTTTGTACGCATCAACCGTCTCGCCGACGGTGGGCGACTGGGAGAGGAACACCTGAATGCCCGCCGCCAGCAGTTTCATGAGCGCCCCGGCACCGATTCCGCCCACGACGATTCCGTCGAGCCGCTCGCCCTGCAGCGCATTCAGGGGCATGCACATGCCGTGCGCGTGGTGCGCGTTGTTGTTGGGAATGGCGCGACAGGCCTTCGACTCGGTGTCGACGATCAGAAACAAGGGCGCTGACCCGAAATGCTCGCACACGGGGCTCTCGAGGCCGCGATCGGCAACGACAGGGATACAGATAGTCATGATGACGAATCCTCCGAAGACGGGATGAACGGCCGGCGTCGGTGCCGGTGCAGCCTGGCCGGCGTGCCGGGGCCCGACGTGGTTTCCTCGGCCTCGGGCTGAGCCGGCACCGAGTCGTGGAACCGGCAGCACTGGCGCGTCGCGACGGAGTGGACGGGGCCACCCTCGATGCGCAATGCCTTCCCGTGGACGAGCGCATCGGCAAGCTTGCGCCGGGCCGCATCGACGATGCGGGCGAACGTCGGGCGCGAGACGGCCATGCGTTCGGCTGCCTGTTCCTGATAGAGGGCGTCGAGATCGGCGAGACGGATCGCCTCGAACTCGTCGAGCGTCAGGACAACCTCGTCCAGGGCCGTGAGGGGAATGCCCACGGGCTTGAAGATGGAGGCGACGGGCTGACCTCCGACGCGACGACGGCAGAAGGGCCGAGGCATGACCTGACGCAATTATGAGCATATGCTCATAACCGTGTCAAGAGCCCCTCGTGGCCCGAGGACGGCGCGCGCCTGGGTCCTCGGGCGGGGTGGCACCCGGGCAGCTCACCGCGCGAGCAGCGTCTTCAGACAGCGGGCCAGCCGCTGGATGCCTTCCTCGATGAGTTCGGGCGTGGCGTTCGAGAAGTTGAGCCTGGCCGTGTTCTTCCCGGAGCCATCGGCGAAAAACGACTGGCCCGGCACGAACGCGACTTTCTGTTCGACGGCCTTCGTGAGTACCTCGGCGGCGTCGAGGTGAGCGGGAAACGTCAGCCACAGGAACAGGCCACCCATGGGGCGCGTCCAGGTGACGCCCTCGGGGAAGTGCCGTTCGAGCGCCGACAACATCGTGTCACGCCGCTCCCGGTAGACGGCCCGGATGTGTCTGACGTGCTCGTCGAGGAATCCGCCAGCCGCCACTTCGTACGCGAGCATCTGATTCAGCGTGCCGGAATGCAGGTCGGCTCCCTGCTTGGCCTGCACGAGCCGCTGGATGACCTCGGCCGACGCGACGATCCACCCCAGGCGCACGCCGGGCGCGAGCGTCTTCGAGAACGTGCTGAGGTAGATGACGTTTCCGGTGTACTGCGCCCCGTTCGTGGAGCGGAACTGCGCATCCAGCGTCACGATGGACGGCAGGTGGTCGCCCTCGTACCGCAACTGACCGTAGGGATCGTCCTCGAGGATGGGCACGCCGTAGTGATCGGCTTCCCGGATGAGCGCCTCGCGCCTGTCGAGCGACATCGTGATGCCGGACGGATTCTGGAAGTTCGGCAGCGCGTAGACGAACTTCGGCCCGCACCGCATCTGGGTGGCGACGGACTCGATGACGTACCCGTCGCCGTCAGTCTGGGCTGTGATGTACTCGGCCTGGTAGGCGTTCCAGGCCTGCAGCGCCCCCAGATACGTGGGACTCTCGACCATGATGTGGTCGCCGGGGTTGATGAAGACCTTGCCGATCAGGTCCAGGGCCTGCTGGGATCCGTTCGTGATGAGGACGTTCTCGGGCTCGATGTTGATGCCGTACCGCTCCGTGTGCTCGACGATGAGGTCGCGCAGCGGGCGGTAGCCCTCCGTGGTGCTGTACTGGAGCGCCTTGGCCCCCAGCGTCGCCATCACCCTTGCGTACGCCTCGGCGAATCGTTCGACGGGAAACACCTCCGGGGCGGGCAGCCCTCCGGCGAATGAAATGACGTCCGGCAGTTCGGTGAGCTTCAGCAGTTCTCGGACGGCAGAACTCCGCATCCGTTGCGTGCGCTGCGCGAAACGTTCTGCCCACAGGGTTTGCATGACGGCCTCCAGGGGGGACCTCGAGGGGGCATCGGGACGAGACGAGGACAGTGTATCAGAGGCCCCCGTCAGCAGGCAGAGAACACGGGGGGGCGCAGGGGTTCACCCGGGACGTCTCCCTGGTAGAAGACCCGTTCGAGGAACAGGCCAGACGCGGGCGCGGTCAGGGCGGCCGGTAGGTTGGACCGCTCACCCAGCATGCGTCCCACCTCGACGGCCGGCAGGTCGCCCCGCCCTGCGGCCACCATCACGCCCACGAGCCTTCTCACCATGCGCCACAGGAAGTGCGAGCCCCGCACCCGCACCAAGATCAGGGGACCCTGCGCGCCGACGTCGATCCCCTCGACCTGCACCCGTGTCGGCCCGTCGTCGGGGTCTGCGGCGGTGAAGGATCGGAAGTCGTGCAGGCCGACGAACGCGGCCGCGGCCTCGCGCATCCGGTCGAGTCTGAGATCCTCGCGAATCCACCACACGAAGGGCTTGGCGAACGCCGTCCGCCGCGTGCTGATCTGGTAGACGTACGAACGCGCCACCGCGTCGTGTCTTGCGTGAAAGCGCTGGGGCGCCCGCGCGAGCGCGAGGACGTTGATGTCAGCGGGCAGTTCGTCGTTGATCCGCCACCGGAGTGTGTCCGCGTCGACCCGGGTGTCGAGTTGGAGGTGCGCCACCTGCGCGAGGGCGTGCACGCCGGCATCCGTCCGTCCAGCCCCGTAGAGTTCGAAGGTGCGGGCGCCCGTGGCGGCGGCTACCGCCCGTTCGATCTCGCCCTGGACGGTCCGTGCGTTCTGTTGAATCTGCCATCCGCTGTATCGTGTACCCGCGTACTCGATGGTGAGCTTGAATCTCGGCATGGGATCTACCAGGGGTATGCTAGATCAGTTGTCAGTTGTCAGTT
>CAYZYG010000005.1:24920-71128 GCA_964481395.1 uncultured Vicinamibacterales bacterium | reverse complement strand
TCAGTTGTCAGTTGTCAGTTCTGAGTTCTGAGTGTTGAGTTCTGCTTGCACGGGGACAGGGTTCCGTTTCCCGGGACTCGGGCGCCGCGCGTGATGCGCGGGGCGTAACCCTGCCGAAACCGACGTCTGCCACAGTGAGAGCCATATGAAACCCACGGCGACGGTTCGCGTGCTCATCCTCTGCAGTGCAATCGCCCTTCTCCCGTCGATGGTCGGGGCCCAGCCGGGTGCTCCCCCGAAGCTCGTCGTCGTCCTGGTCGTGGATCAGATGCGGGCCGACTATGTCGACCGCTACGCCCACCAGTGGTCGAAAGGGTTTGCGCGGCTCCTGCGGGAGGGGGCGTGGTTCCGGCGCTCGGCGTTTCCGTACCTCAATACGTTCACGTGCGTCGGGCATGCGACGGTGTCGACCGGCGCCTTCCCGTCCAGGCACGGCCTCGTCGGCAACAGCTGGTACGACCGCGGGGCTGGGGCGTCGGTCGGCTGCACCGAGGACGCGAGCGCCAGCATCGTGAGCTATGCCGGCCCGGCCAAGGGCGGCAACAGCGCCAGCCGTTTGCTCGTGCCGGCGCTGGCCGACGAGCTTCGCACCCAACTCGCGCACCCGGCAAAGGTCGTGACGTTCTCGTTGAAAGAGCGGACCGCGATCACCCTTGCGGGGCGCAAAGCCGATGCCGTGACCTGGTTCGATCTGTCCGCGAAGGGGTTCGTCACCTCGTCGGCCTACACCGACCGCCCGGTGCCGTTTTTGACGGAGTTCCTGAAGGCCAATCCCGTCGAGGCGGATTTCGGCAAGCCCTGGGCCCGGCTGCTGCCGGAGGCTGCGTACCTGTTCGCCGATGCGGGTGCGGGTGAGAAGCCGGCCAAGTACTGGTCGCGCGAATTCCCGCACGCGATTCGGATTGGTGACGGCAGGAGCGCCGAATCCTACGACGCCTGGGAAACGAGCCCGTATTCGGACACCTATCTGGGGCGCCTCGGACAGGCGGCGGTTGACGCGCTCGGGCTCGGGCGAGGGCCCGGCACCGATTTTCTCGCGATCAGCTTCTCCGCCCTCGACCTCGTCGGACACGATTTCGGCCCGACGAGCCATGAGGTGCAAGACCTGCTGATCCGGCTCGACGACACGATCGGGCAGTTGCTGGACCATCTGGATCGGCAGGTGGGGAAGGGGCAATACGTCGTGGCGCTGACGGCCGATCATGGCGTCGCGCCGATTCCGGAGCAGATCAGGGCCATGGGCCTTGACGCCGGCCGCATCGACATCACGACCGTCGTGAAGGCGGCATCGGACGCACTCCGGGCCGCGCTCGGGTTCGCACCCGCTGCCGTGCGGCTGACGAATTCGGATCTTTACCTCGACCCCGCGGTGGTGAGCTACCTGCGGGAATCACCATCGGCCCTGGAGTCCGTCCTGCGCGCCGTGCGTGCCGTGCCTGGCGTGGCGAATGCCTACTTCGGCGAGCGCCTCGTGGCCCACGCGGCCGCCGGCGACACCGACGCTCGGGCGGCGCTGGCGAGCCACCACCCGGCCCGGAGCGGCGACATCATCGTGATCCCGAAGCCGTACTACTTCTACGTGCGTGGAGACGGTTCCGCGCAGCCCGGGAGCGCGACGACGCACGGCTCCCTGCACGATTACGACCGGTACTCGGCGATGCTGTTCTTCGGTGCCGGCATCAGACCAGGGGAGTACCTGCAGGACACGTCCCCTGTCGACATCGCACCGACGCTGGCGTTTCTCTGCGGGGTCACGCTGCCGAACGCTGACGGTCGCGTCCTGGTCGAGGCCATCGCGCCGCGCCCGCCTGCGCCGGGTCGCGTGCCCCGCCGCTGACCGGACGAGCGCTCCGCTGGGGCGCGGCGGCGGGATGACCGGCAGGACCTTCGCTCCACGATCTGCCCAGGCCGGTTTCGCGACGCCAGACGGTGTGCGAGGAACTCGATTCGAGACCAGCAACCATGACATTCCACGAGTTGTACGGGCGCGTGGCAACGGTTCGGGCTGAGGCCTCAGGCCGGGTCAACCTGATCGGAGAGCACACCGACTACAACGGCGGCTTCGTGCTGCCGACGGTGATTCCGCAGCGCACGCGGGTCGAGCTTGCCGCCCGCTCGGACCGCCGGGTCCGGGCCTGGAGCGCGCAGATCGAGGTCGGGCAGGCGTCCGCGGAGTTCGACGTGGGGGCTGAGCGCCCGACTCGGACCTGGGTCGATTACCTGCAGGGCGTCACGGCCGGGCTTGCCCGGCGGGGCCACAGGATCGGCGGATGCGACGTCCGCATCGCATCGACCGTGCCGCTGGGCGCGGGCCTGTCATCGAGCGCCGCCCTGGAAGTCGGGTTCGCGCGGGCGCTGCGCGCGGCGTTCGACCTGAGGATCGACGACATCGAACTCGCGATGGTCGGCAAGTGGGCCGAGAACGAGTTCGTCGGCGCGCCGACCGGGATCATGGATCAGATGGTGGTGAGCCTCGGCGAATGTGGCGCCGCGCTGTTCCTGGACACGCGGAGTCTCCGTACGGAACGCGTACCCCTGCCGGCCAGTGCGGAGGTGGCCGTCATCGACTCCGGCGTGCGCCACGCGCTGGTCAGCGGCGAGTACGCGGTGCGACGTGCGCAGTGCGAGGAGGCGAGCCGCCTGCTCGGTATCGACCAACTGCGCGACGCGAGTCCCGCCGATCTGCCCCGCATCGATGAACTGCCCGACCCCTTCTGCCGCCGGGCCCGGCACGTAGTGACCGAGGACGAACGCGTCCTGCGCGCGGTGGCGGCCATGCGGGCCGACGACCCCGGCACGCTCGGCGACCTGTTCTATGCATCCCACGCGTCGATGCGAGACGACTACGAAGTGTCCGTTCCCGACGTGGACGCGCTCGTGGAAATCGCGAGCGCCGACGCGGACGTGTTCGGCGCGCGTCTGACCGGTGGCGGCTTCGGCGGGGCCATCGTCATCCTCGTCCGCGCGGGCCGCGGCCTGGATGCGACGGCGAGGATCGCCGCCGCCTATGCCTCGGAGACGGGACAGGCGCCGACCGTGCTGGTGCCGCAGCGGGAGTGACGGACGCAGGGACCGGGGCCCGGTCGGTTGCGCCTACGGCTCGGGGGCCGGGAGCGGCGGCAGCAGGCGCCGGGCGGCCAGGAAGTACGGGATGGCCAGGGCCGCGACGGCGGCGCCCAGTCCGAACGCCGGCCGGTAGCCCGCGTGCTGGATGACCCATCCGGTCAGCAGTGACCCGCTGCCGATGCCGGTGTCGAACGCGGCGATCAGCGCGCCGAACGACGCGCCGTGCCGCCGTGCGTCAATGCGCTGCAGGAGGTACGCCGCGTAGACCGGGTACGCGGTGCCGAATCCTACGCCGAACACGATGGCCGAGGCGACCTGCCATCCCCGCGTTCCGCCGGCCGCGAGCAGGGCGAGCCCGACGGTGATCAATCCTAGACAAGGGACGAACACCCGGACGTACCCGATCCGATCCGCCAGCGGTCCGAGGAACGGCCGGGTGACGACGATGGTGAGCGCGAGCACGGAGAGGTAGATCGCCCTCGGCGTCAGTCCGTTGGCCTCGGCGTACATCGCGGCAAAACTGGTGATGCCGCCGTATCCAAAGGCGTACAGGAAGAGCGTGATCGAGACGACGAGGACCCGCCACTCGATCGAGAATCCGCCACGCGCTTCGGTTGGGCGCCTGCGCTCGAGCGGAGGAAGGCGCCAGGCGATAATCGTCATGGCGGCATTGAGCACCACCATGGCCACGCTCATCCACCCCCATCCGAACCGGTAGAGCCAGAAGCCGAGCGGCGGGGCGACGGCCACCGCCATCACCGAGGACAGTCCCCAGTACCCGAGCCCTTCGGCGCGGCGCGAGGGCGGGAGCCAGCCGCTCATGTAGGCGGCGGACGCCGTCAGCAGCCCCGACCAGAAGAAGCCGTGCACCACCGTCAGGCCGAGCATGAGGCGGTAGTCGGCGATCAGGCCGTAGGCCGCGGCCAGCACCGTCAACGCCAGGCCAGACCTCGCGAGCGTGCGCCGGAGGCCCCACCGGTCGGCCAGCGACCCGGTCAGCGGTGCGAACACCGCCGAGGCGTAGGTCACGAACGCGAGGAACAGCCCCGCGGCGAACGTGCTGCCGCCCAGGTCGCGGATCCGGAACGGCGCGACCGGAAACAGCTGAAACGCCGACACGAAGACGCAGAACGTGAAGGCGCACATCAGGAAGAAGCGGGGGGTGAACAGCGGGGCCCGACTGGCGGACATGAGCGTTTCAGTCTAACATTCGCGGACCAGGGCGGGAGGGCCCGGCGCACGCCGCGATAAACAGCGGCAGCACGCCCGTCGTATTGCATCAGAGTACGACCCCACCGCTCGTAGCCCTGTCACCCGGGAGGACACCGCACAATGACCAGAGCCATCCGCGCACTCGTGCTGCTCGCCTGCGGGCTTGCCCTTGCGGCCGTCGGCTTCCAGGCCGTCTCCGCACAGGCGCCGCAGGGACAGGCGGCGGGCCAGCAGGCCCCAGAGCCGCCGCCCATCAACCAGAGTGATGACCCGCTGCTCAAGCCGTTCGTCTGGCGCTCGATCGGCCCGGCCAACATGGGTGGCCGAATCGACGACATCGCGGTGGTCGAAAGCGACCCCTCGACCTACTACGTCGGCTTTGCGACGGGCGGTGTGTGGAAGACGATCAACAACGGGACGACGTTCACCCCGGTGTTCGACACGTATCCCGTGAGTTCGATTGGAGACATCACGATCGCGCCGTCCAACCCGAACATCATCTACGTCGGGTCTGGCGAGCCGAACAACCGCCAGAGCTCCTCGTTCGGCGACGGGGTCTACAAGTCGACGGACGCCGGCAAGACGTGGACCAACGTCGGCCTCAAGGACACGCAGTCCATCGGGCGCATCGTCATCCATCCGACGAATCCTGACATCGCGTACGTCGCCGCGGTCGGGCACCTGTTCGGTCCGAACAAGGAGCGCGGCCTCTTCAAGACGACCGATGGCGGCAAAACCTGGACGAACACCAACTTCATCGACGAGGACACGGGGTTCATCGACGTGGCGATGGATCCGAAGAGTCCCGATACCCTGTACGCCGCTTCGTACCAGCGCCGGCGGACGCCGCACGGATTCAACGGGGGCGGCCCGGGCAGCGGTCTCTGGAAAACGACGAACGGTGGGCGGACCTGGACCCGTCTGCAGGGCAGCGGGCTGCCGGAGGGCATCCTCGGGCGCATCGGCGTCGATGTGTGCCGGACGAAGCCGAATGTGGTGTACGCGCAATTCGAGGTTGGCGCGAGCGCCGGCACCGGTGGCAACGTCGGGGCCGACGGCAAGCCCCTCCAGCCGGGCGGCGGACGCGGCGCGGGAACGGGCGGCGGCGGCCGCGGCCAGGCCGGCGCACCTCCACCTCCCCCGGATCCGAAGCAGTCGGGTGTGTGGCGTTCGGATGACTTCGGGCGGACGTGGCGGATTACGGCCAACAACAACAACCGTCCGATGTACTACAGCAAAATCCGCGTCGACCCGAACAACCCCGAAACCGTTTACACGATGGGCGCGCCGTTCTTCAAGTCGACGGACGGTGGGAAGACCTTCAATCAGGTTGGCGGCATCGCGCACAGCGATCATCACGCGCTGTGGATCAATCCCCGGAATTCGAAACACCTCATTCTCGGGAACGACGGCGGTCTGGACGTGAGCTACGACCAGGGCGATACCTGGGAGTTCATCAACACCATCGCGGTCGGCCAGTTCTACAAGATCAGCGTCGACATGCGCACACCCTACTACGTGTGCGGCGGCCTGCAGGACAACGGGTCTTGGTGCGGACCGAGCGCTGTGCGCAGCTCGACCGGCATCCTGAACCAGGACTGGTTCCGCGTGGGCGGCGGTGACGGGTTCTACACGTCGAGCGACCCGACCGACTGGACCACGGTGTACGCGCAGTCCCAGGACGGCAACGTCAATCGGCTGGACTTGCGGATGGGGCAGACCCAGAGCATCCGCCCCCGGCCGCGCCCGCAGGGGCGAGGCGGCGCGCAGGCCGCGCAGTTGCAGCAGATGGCTGCCCAGATGGGCTTCGGCGGAGGCGCGTCCGGCAACATCGTGCCTGATCCGCCCGAGGGCACCGAGATTCGCTTCTTCTGGAACACCCCGACGGTGATGTCGCCGCACAACCCGCGGATCATCTTCATCGGGGGCAATCACCTGTTCATCTCGAGGGACCGGGGCAACACCTTCACCATGACGAAGGACCTGACTCGGAACCTCAGCCGGTTCGAGCGTCCAATCATGGGCGTGCCAGGCGACGGCCCGATGGCGTCCAAGCACGACGGGGTCGGCCAGACCAGCGTCATCACGACACTCGCGGAGTCGCCGGTGATCCCGGGCGTGCTCTGGGTCGGCACCAACGACGGCAACCTGCAGGTGAGCCGTGACGGCGGCACGACCTGGAAGAACGTCGTGGCCAACGTCAAGGGCGTGCCGGACGAAACGCACGTATCCAGAGTCGAACCGTCGAATTTCGACGCGGGAACCTGCTACGCGACGTTCGACGGCCACCGGACGAACGATCACAAGCCGTACGTCTACGTCACCAAGGACTACGGTGAGACCTGGACCTCGATTACGTCCAACCTGCCGATAGGCAACGTGAACGTCATCCGCGAGGATCTCAAGAACCGGAACCTGCTGTTCCTCGGGACAGAGTACGCGTTCTACATCTCGTTGGATGCGGGGAAGACGTGGAAGCGGTTCATGAACGGACTGCCGACGGTCCGGATCGACGACATCGTCATTCACCCGCGCGACAACGATCTCCTGGTCGGGACGCACGGACGCAGCATCTGGATCATCGACGACATCACGCCGCTGCAGAACCTCACCGATGAGGCCGCGAAGGCGGAGGCCACGCTCTTCGCACCGCGGGCAGGCACGCTCTGGAGGAACGACATCTCGCTGGCGAGGACGGTCGGCGGAGCCAAGCACTTCCAGGGTCAGAATCCCGAACCGGGCACGGCCATCGCGTATCACCTCAAGGCCGCGGCGACGGGCGACGTGAAGATCACCATCTCGAATGTCGAAGGCCGGGTCGTGCGTGAGCTGACCGGGCCGAAGGAGGCTGGTCTCCACCGCGTGCAGTGGAACCTGCGCGGGACGCCGCCGCAGCTCGCCGGCGCCGCCGCGCAGATGGCCCAGCAGATGGGCGGGCGCGGGGGGCGTGGGGGCGGCGGCATCGCGCTTCCCGCCGGGACGTACCTCGTCAAGCTGACCGTCAACGGGAAGGAGTACACCCAGACGGTCGAGATCAAGGCAGACCTGCCGTAGGACTGGGACCAGGGACCGGGGACCGGTTCTGAGGGGGATCCCGCCCCACGGGAATCGGGCGTCGGGATTCGGGATTCGATCACGAAACGCGGGGCGGCGCGCGGCGGGCGCGCCGCCCCGTGCTGTTTCAAGACCGCTGGCGACGCCTCGTCTGTGATCCTCGGCGGCTGCGCACGCGTGTCCGCTGGAGGCCGGGGCTTCAGCCCCGGCGGACCTGCCGGCCCTGACCGCCCTCCGCCAAGGCTACGGAGGTCCGCCGAAGCGTTCCGCGAAGGCGGAAGGGCCGGCCTCCAGATCACGACTTCCGAATCCCGATTCCCGGTCCCCGATCCCCGGGCCCTGTCATAATGTCCCCCGCCGGAGACCGCCATGATTTCGATCGACTTGTCGTATCTCGACGCCGTCTTCCAGCGCCTGGTGCGCATCAACTCCGTCAACCCGCTTCTCGACCCGTCGGCGCCGGGTGAGGCGCAGATCGCGGCCTTCGTCGCCGGGGAACTCCGCGCCTGCGGCTGCGACGTCGAAATCCACGAGCCCGAACCGGGACGGCCCAGCGTCGTGGGGCGCCTCCGCGGGTCGGCTCCGGGTCGTTCGCTGATGCTGAACGCCCATGCGGACACCGTGGCCGTCGACGAGATGGCCGATCCGTTCTCGGGCGATATCCGCGGCGGCCGTCTCCACGGGCGTGGCGCGTTCGACATGAAAGGCGGTCTCGCGGCGATGCTCGCTGCCGTGAAGGCGCTCGGCGATGCCGGACGACCGCATTCCGGGGAGGTGATGCTGGCGGCCGTGGCGGACGAAGAGTACGCGTCGCTCGGCACGCAGGACCTCGTCGGCAGGTACCGGCCCGACGGGGCCATCGTCACGGAGCCCACGGCGCTCGACGTGTGCCTCGCCCACAAGGGGTTCGTGTGGATCGAGGTGAAGACGCACGGCCGGGCGGCACACGGCAGCCGGTTCGACCTCGGCGTGGACGCGAACATGCGGATGGGCCGTATCCTGGTCGAACTCGATCGCCTCGAACAGGACTTACGGGCGCGTCCGCCGCACCCGCTGGTCGGGCCGCCGTCGCTGCACGCGGCCACGCTGGCCGGGGGAACGGGGCTGAGTACGTACGCCGCGTCATGCACGTTGCAGATCGAACGCCGCACCATTCCGGGCGAGCGGACCGAGACGGTCGTCGGTGAGGTCGATGCCCTCATCGAGCGCGTCATGGCGCGTGACCCCTCGTTCGAGACCGAGTCGCGCGTGCTGCTCGCCCGCGAGCCGTTCGAGGTGCCTCGAGAGGCCGCCATCGTGCGGGCGGTGGCGGGCGCCGTCGAGTCCGTTGTCGGACATCCGCCCGCTTTCGTTGGGCAGACGCCGTGGATGGATGCGGCGCTGCTGTCGGCAGCTGGCACCGAGACGGTGGTGTTCGGCGCCGCCGGCGCCGGGGCCCACGCCAAGGAAGAGTGGGCCGATCTCGAGAGCGTGCACCGGCTGGCCGCCTGCCTCGTCGAGGCGGCTCTGCGCTACTGCGGAGCGAAAGAGCCCTGACCCCTGACCCCTGTCGCCTGTCGCCTGTCGCCTGTCGCCTGTCTCTCACCCCCGCCGCCAGAGCCCTGAGCAGGCGTACATCGCGATGCCGGCCGCGGTCGCGACGTTGAGCGAATCGATCCCCGCCGCCATCTCGATCCGCACCAGATCGTCGGCCACCGCCAGCGCGGCTTCACTGAGGCCTGAGCCCTCATGGCCCAGCAGGAGCGCCACGCGACCGGACCGGGGCGCACGCGCCCACACGCCCAATTCCTGGGCCCGCGCGTGCGGGGTCAGCGCGACGATGCGGTAGCCCGCCTGCTTGAGCAGGCTCAGGCCCTCCGGCCATGCGCCGATCTCGGCGAACGGGACCCGCAGCGTGCCTCCGATCGAGACGCGGATGGCCTTGCGGTAGAGCGGATCGCAGCAGTTCGGGCTGAGCAGGACCGCACGGACTCCGAACGCCATGGCGCTCCTGAAGATCCCACCGATGTTGTCGGCGTTGGCCACCTGCTCCGCGACCACCAGGAGAGGGGGCCTTCCAATTCCGGCGACGAGCGCAGCCGGGTCGACCGGTGCCGGCCGCTCGGCGAGGCCCAGGCACCCTCGGTGCATGTTGAACCCGACGAGGGCCGACAGCGCACTGACATCAGCCACGTAGACCGAAACATCCTCGCGAGACTCCAGCACGCCCCTGAGGCTGTCGAGGGCTGCCGGTGAGACCAGGAGCGAACGGATGCGGTAACCCGGACCGCCCAGCAGCGTTCGCACGACGAGCCGTCCTTCGGCCACGAAGAGCCCGGCGGCGCGCAGGGCGGCGGGATCGGGGAGCAGGCGGTAGTCTGCCACGCGTGGATCGTCGAGCGAGGAGATCGGTGCCGGTGTCATCGCCAGAGTGCCCAGCCCTGAATGCTACACTGGCGGGACCACAGGAATCGACATGCCAAGACCGCCGTTCTCCGCTTCGCTGGCCGTCGTCGTCATGCTCGCCGCAGGCTGCGGTGGATCCGGAGGGGGATCGTCACCCGTGCCCTCGCCGGCGCCGTCTCCGCCACCGTCGTCGACCAACCCGTGTGCCTCGATCACCATCGAAGCGCCGGCGTTCCTGGCGCCGAAGTCGGCTGAAGCCGAGGCGGTGGCGGAGGCCAAGCGCCGGGGGCAGTTCTGCGCCTACAGCCCCTACAACGTCCTCGATGCGGTCTGGAAGCACCGCGCCGCCCGGGATCGCGATCGGCTTCGCTCGGTCAGTTCCCTGCACGCCTCGGAAGACATCGGAGACATCGCCGTCATTCAGGACGAGGGCACGATCATGCTGCCGGCGAACGCTTTCGACCTGAAGCCCGCGGGGCTGACCTTCGTGCGGAACGCCGCCGGGGGGTACGACGTTCGCGCGGGGGACGCGACGTTCCGCCAGCAGCTCGGTCAGCGCCTCACGCTCGGCGACGACGCGAGCCAGAGCGTGACGCTGACCACGCCGATCTCCTTCTACGGACAGGCGTACTCGTCCGCCTTCGTCAACTCCGACGGCAACCTGACCTTCGGCAGGGCCGACAGTGCGAGCACGGAGCGGTCGGTCTCCCGGTTCCTGGTAGGCCCGGCGCGCGTCGCGCTCTTCTTCGCGGATTTGGATCCGTCGGCCGGCGGGGGAGTCTTCGTCGACGCCCAGGCCGACGCGTTCACCGTCACTTGGTGCAACGTGCCCGGGTACGACGACCCGCGCAAGCTCACGGCGCAGATGGTCGTGCGTCCGGACGGACAGGTGGATCTCAAGTTCGCCGACACGACGACGCTGGTCGACTCGGTGATCGGCCTCTCGCCCGGCGCGACCAACGTCTTCGTGCCGGTCAATCTCAATCAGGCCGGCGGTCCCGGGATCGACGGCGGCGCCGGGGCGGTCGGAGAGCGCTTCGCGGCAGCTGCCGACATCGACCTGGTCGCGCTGGGCCAGGCGTTCTACCGGACCCACCCCGACGACTTCGACCAGCTCGTGGTCTGGAGCGACCGGTCGCTGGTGAGCGGCAATACGTTTGCGTACGAGACCACCGTGGCCAATGCGATCCGGGGCATCGGCCTGCCCACCTTCGACGCCGCCACCGAGTTCGGCAGCGCTGGCCGCCTGGGCAGCCTCGTGTTCATGGACGAGATCGGTAAGTACCCCTCGGATCCGGCGGTCCGCTTCGTCGGTGAGAACTCGACGCTGGGCCTCCTGGGTCACGAATCGGGTCACCGTTGGCTGGTCGGTCTACGATTCCGTACGCCGGCGGACGACGCGTCCGGCGCCTGGCTCGGGCGAGACGACGTGCATTGGAGCTTCTTCATGGATTCGAATGCGTCGTTCCTCGAGGGCAACGACATCGAGGACCTCGGGGGCGGCTCGTTCAGGACGGCCGGCGCGGTCGATCACTACAGCGCCCTCGACCAGTACGCGATGGGACTGCGCGACGAGGGCGAGGTGCCGCCGGTGTTCTACGTCGACAGCCCGACGAACGTCGTGCCCTCCCGGACGCGGGAGTCGGCTCCCCGCGTCGGCGTGACCTTCAACGGGACGCGGCGAGACGTGCTGATTCAGGACGTGGTCGCCGCGCTTGGTCCCCGCCAGCCGGCGGCGGCCGAGTCCCCGAGGACGCACCGCCAGGCGTTCATCTATGTCATCAGCCGCGGGACGACGGCGGCCGGCGACGTCGTGGCCAAGATCGATCGATTCCGGCGGGAGTGGGAGCCCTTCTTCCTCACCGCGACGGAGGGCCGCATGCGCGTCGAGACGCGGCTCCGGCAGTAGCGGGCTCATGCGGGGTACGGATCGCGTCCTTCGCTGGGGCCTCCTGGGGACCGCCCGGATCAACCGGTCGGTCATCCCGCCGCTGCGCGCATCGGTGCGGAACCGGCTCGTCGCCGTGGCGAGCCGAACGCAGGCCCGCGCCGCGGCGTACGCGCGGGAGTGGGGAATCGGGCGCGCCTTCGGGTCCTACGAGAGCCTCCTGGCCGCGCCGGACGTCGATGTCATCTACATCCCGCTGCCGAATGGCCTGCACGCGAAGTGGACCGTCCGCGCACTGGAGTCAGGCAAGCACGTCCTGTGCGAGAAGCCGCTCGCGCTGACCCCTGAGGATGTCGATACGATCGACGCCACAGCGCGCCGTCACGGGCTGGTCGCGGTCGAGGCGTTCATGTACCGCCACCACCCGCTGACCTCCGCGGTCGTCGCAGCGGTGCGAGCGGGAGCGATTGGAGACCTGCGGATCATCAGAGGATCGTTCACCTTCAGACACGAACGCTGGCCCGACGTGCGGTGGGACCCTGCGCTCGGCGGCGGCTGTCTCTGGGACGTGGGCTGCTATCCGGTCGGCTACGCCCGGGTCGCGGCTGGCGCGGAGCCCGTGGAGGTTGTTGGCTGGCAGCAGGCCGGCGAGACCGGGGTCGACGAGACATTCGTCGGCCTGCTCCGGTTCCCCGGCAGCCTGCACGCGTCGATCGACTGCAGCTTCCGGACGCCTTTCCGTGCGGCGATGGAACTGGTCGGCACCGGGGGGACCATCGTCGTGCCGAACCCGTTCAAGCCCGGCGTGGCGGCCAGCTACGAGTGGATCACGGACGCCGGGCGTCGGACCATCGACGGCGGGTCGCAGGAACCCTATGCGGGTGAGATCGAGGACATGGCCGCGGCGGTGCTCGACCGTGCGGCTCCCGCCATCCCATTGGCTGACAGCCGCGCGAACGTGGCGGTCCTGGAGGCCCTTCACCGATCGGCGCGTGAGGGGCGGCCGATGACCGTCGGATTCGGAGCCGGTGGCGCATCGGGTGAATCCCGGTCTCGAAGCACGTAGAATAGGCGCGGAGGCAACGACGTGCACCATCCCGACAAACTCGCGATTCTGGTCGGCGGCGGGCCGGCCCCGGGCATCAACAGCGTCATCAGCGCGGCGACGATCAGGGCCTCGCTGGAAGGCGTCGACGTCATCGGCGTGCATGACGGCTTCGAGTGGTTGATGCAGGGAGACATCGAGCACGTCTCACCCCTGACGATTGAGGACGTTCGGCGGCACCACTTCAGGGGCGGATCGCGCATCGGGACTTCGCGCGCGAACCCGACCAAGGACCCGACGCATCTCGAGAACGCCGTGCTGTCGCTGCTCCGGCTCGACGTCGGCATGCTCATCACCATCGGCGGTGACGACACGGCGCTGTCGGCCATGCGGCTGCACGACAAGGCGGACGGTCGCATCCGGGTCGTGCACGTGCCGAAGACGATTGACAACGATCTGGACCTGCCGCCGACCGTCGATACGTTCGGGTTCCAGACGGCCCGTCACCACGGCGCCGAGCTGGTGCGGAACCTCATGGTGGACGCCGAAACGGCATCCCGGTGGTATTTCGTCATCGCCATGGGACGCAAGGCCGGCCACCTGGCCCTCGGCATCGGGAAGGCCGCCGGCGCCACGCTCACCCTCGTGCCCGAGGAATTCGGCAGCGCGAACATCCGGTTGAAGTACATCGTCGACACGCTGGCCGGGGCCATCATCAAGCGGCTGAGCTATGGTCGCCGGGACGGCGTCGCGGTCGTGGCCGAGGGCATGGTGATCGACCTCGACCCGAAGGACCTGGCTGAGCTCGAAGACGTGGAGCGGGATGCGCACGGCAACGTCAGGGTCGCCGAGGTGAACCTGGGCGAGATCCTCAAGGCCCAGGTGGCGCGGCGGCTGAAGGAGTTCGGCCTCAAAGTCACGCTCGTCGCCAAGAACGTCGGCTACGAGCTGCGGTGCACGGATCCCATCCCGTTCGACATGGAGTACACGCGGGATCTGGGCTACTCCGCGGCCAAGTACATCCTCGCCGGCGGCAACGCCGCGATGGTGTCGATGCAGGGCGGGCACTTCGTGCCCATCCCGTTCACCGAGTTGTTCGATCCGGCGACCGGGAAGACGCGGATCCGTCTGGTCGACATCCACTCCGAACGCTATGCCATTGCGCGCAGCTACATGCTGCGCCTGCGCCGCGAGGATTTCGCCGACCCGCACCAGCTGGCGAAGCTGGCCGCCACGTGCAGTCTCAAGCTGAGCGAGTTCCGCCGGGAATTCGAATACCTGGTCCAGATGGAGCCCCCGCGCCTGAAGGTCGATCCCGACATGCACGGGTTCGTGGAAGAGGAGTCGGCGAGGCCGACGACCGCCGCCGAGGGCGTCAGTCCCGTCTGAACGTCGAGCCGACCAGGGCCTGCACGTCGTCGCACTGCCGCCGCGCGTCGGCGACGATGCGCTCGCCCTCGTCCGCGCACGCCGCCCGGAAGGCCTCATCCGAGATGGCGTTGAGGTTGATGCGCACGTTGAGGACGGCGCCCTCGGCTCCCGCGCGGGCGGCGAGTGCCGCCACGCCAGCATCCGATGCCGAGTTGCGGTTGCCGCGCGCCGCGGCCGCGTGCGCCAGACGCAGGGCATCGAGACACAGCCGGGCCGTTCGGAGCGGAACCTCGGCTGCCTGTCTGTTGGCGGCGTCGATGGCATCCGCCCGCGCGGCGGCCTGTTCCGGCGTGCCTTTCGGCAGGCGCATGGCGTCCATGACCCGGTTGAACGCGTCGGTGTCCTCATCCACGGCGCGGAGGAGCGCGTCCTTGATTCGCTGCCCCTCCACGGCGGTCCCGGCCAGGTCCGCCCAGGCGTGTTCGTAGCCCTTCTTGCCCACCGTCAGATTGGCCACCATCACCGCCAGCGCGGCGGCAAGACTCCCCATCAGGGCTGACACCGATCCACCGCCGGGAGCCGGCGATTCGGTTGAGACCTCGTCGACGAAGCGCGACGTCACCATCGACACGAGCGGCGCGGCGGGCCGGAAGTGGCACTCGATGACCTTCTTCTCCGGATCGAAGGGCGACACTTGATCGAGCCCCAGCGAGCGGACCGCCATCTCGACCAGGTCGCGCTCCGGCACGCCCGCCGACTTGCCCTGTTTGCGCAGGAAGTACCGGCCGGCCTCCAGCATCGGCTCCAGCGGCGTCAGGCCCACCAGTTCCGACCCCGTCACGACGAGGCCGAGCTTCTCGGCTTCTTCCCGGGCCGTTTCGAAGACGACATGGAGGGGCGTCGTCTTGTAGTCGAGGAGGTTGATCGAGACCTGAGCCTGGCGGTACTGCTCGATGTACCAGCCGATGGCGCGCACGGCCTTCAACCGGCCCGGCACCTTCACGCTGTTCCCGTTGGCGTCGCGCACGATGGCCCCGTGCGCATCGCGCAGGGCGCGCCCGCCCTCGCGGAGGTTCAGGGCGATCTCGTTGGCGAGGCGGCGATCGCGCGTGTTGACGTTGACGTTGTAGGCCAGGAGAAACTCACGGGCGCCGACGACCGTGGCCCCGGAGCGGGCGTTGAATACGGCCGGACCGGCGTCGGGCAGCCAGCGGGGATCCTCGAGCTTGCTGGCCAGTCCCTCGTATTCCCCGGCGCGGATGTTCGCGAGACTCCGGCGCTCGTCCGACCCGGCGGCGTGCTCGTAGAAGTAGATCGGGATGCCCAGTTCCTCCCCGATCCGGCGTCCGACGTCCCTGGCGAGCCCGGCGCATTCGTCCATCGTGATGCCGGACACCGGAACGAAGGGGCAGACGTCGAGCGCGCCAATTCGAGGGTGCGCTCCTTTGTGGGACGACATGTCGATGATCTCGGTTGCTTTTCGGGCTCCGCGAAACGCCGCTTCGGCCACGGCGGCCGGCGGGCCGACGAGCGTGTAGACCGTCCGGTTCGTGTCGGCACCGGGATCCACGTCCAGGAGTTTCACGCCGCTGACACCCGACAGGGCGGAGGCGATCGCATCGATGATGGCGCGGTCGCGCCCTTCGGAGAAATTCGGCACACATTCGACCAGTTGTGACATGCGGGCTCCTCGCGTCCAGCCGCCGGCGTCGGCAATCGGACCAGCCTGCCAGCGTACGTCCGGTGGGGGGAGCGGTCAAGAAGACAGGGTTCAGGCGATAGGCGACCCTTCGACTTCGCTCAGGGCGTGCAGGCGACGGGGAAGAGCGGGCGACAGGGTAGGGGCCGGTGACAGGCGGCAGAGACAGACACGATCGTCGGCCGTCAGTGGTCGTCCCGACGCAGGGCGGCGATCGCGTATCATTCGGATGACAACTTGGGAGAGGCGAACGTGAACTGGACACGGACACTGGCGACGGGGCTGGTCATCGGGACCATCGGCTTGGCGGCTGAGCACGGGTGGAGCGCAACCGGTGCGCAGGCCCAAGACCAGCAGACCACACAAGCGGTGGAGAGGGCCGGCCGGGCGCTGCAGTCGCTGCAGGCCGCGCTGATGACGCGGTTGCGCCAGGCGATGGAGCAGGGCGGGCCCCGCCAGGCTGTCGGCATCTGCCGCGATGAGGCGCAGACGATCACCAGGAAGATCAAGAGCGAGCAGGGCATGGCCGTGGGGCGCACGAGTCATCGCCTGAGGAATCCGGCTAATGCCGCTCCCGAGTGGGCGAAAGCGCTCGTCGAGGCCGCAGCCGGTCGAAAGGCTGCCGCCGTCGAGCCGCAGGTCGTCGATCTTGGGGATCGGATCGGGGTGCTGCGTCCGATCGGGCTGGCCGACATGTGCCTCCGCTGTCATGGCCCGGCCGAGGCGGTGAAAAGGGACATCGGCGATCTGCTGGACGCCGCATATCCCGCCGATCAGGCGGTGGGGTTCGCCGTCGGCGACTTGCGCGGCTGGGGCTGGGCTGAGGTTCCGAAGAAGTAGGGAGGTGTGTTGGTCGGGGCGACTGGATTCGAGCCTGTGAGCGAGCCCGGTAGGGCGGAGCGACGTGCCTGAAGACGTGGCCCCGACCAACGCGAACACGAAGGTGATGTGTTGGTCGGGGCGACTGGATTCGAACCAGCGACCCCCTGCGCCCAAGGCAGGTGCGCTACCAGGCTGCGCTACGCCCCGACCGGAGGCGAGACCTGTTATTGTATCCCGGCCTACGGGAGGATCGCCATGACAGGGTGGCGGGCATTCCCCAGATTCACATCATCGACCGCAGGGGCGTCGTCCGGCCGTGCATGATCGGCTACGACACCGCCAACTACCCGCGTCTGGAGGCGCTGGTCGCCCGCCTGCTCGACGGGCGGTGGAACGCCGCTGACGACCAAACATAATCGGCCGGCTTCCGTCTAAGACAGGCATGGAGGTCCGATGACCCGCTCGCTCGTCGTCCGCCTGTCCGCCGCCGCCTTGCTGTGCGCCGTTCCCGTCGTCGCTGAGCCCGCGCCCCAGGTGCCCGCTCCGCCTCCGGCCGTGTTCAAGACCGCGCCGGCGACGTCTCCGATCCGGGTCGACGGCGTCCTCGACGAGCCGGCCTGGCGCGATGCGGTGGTGATCCCTCTGCCGTACGAATGGCAGCCGGGCGACAACGCGAAGCCGCCCGTGGACACTGACTGCCTCGTGACGTACGACGGGTCCAACCTGTATGTGGCCTTTCGAGCCTTCGACCCCGACCCGTCCGCCATCCGCGCGCACCTGATGGACCGGGACGACACGGATACCTTGATCCAGGACGACCACGTGGGGGTGATGATCGACACCTTCAACGACGAGCGGCGTGCGTTCCAGTTCCGCGTCAACCCCCTCGGTGTGCAGGCCGACGCGATCTTCAGCGAGCAGGACGGCGTCGAAGATTTCTCGTGGGACATGATCTGGGACTCGGTCGGGCGCGTCACGGCCGAGGGCTACGTCGTCGAGATCGCGTTCCCGCTGAAGCAGCTTCGGTTCCCAGGGGGCGGTGGTCCGCAGACCTGGGGCTTCGAGGCGTTCCGATCCTGGCCGCGCAACGTGCGGCATCGCATCTCGTCACGCTTCACGGACAGGAACAAGGGCTGCATTCTGTGCCAGGAGAACAAGATCGAAGGGGTCGAGGGCCTGTCTCCCGGGCGCAACGCGGAGCTGGATCCGACCGGAACTTACCGCCGGACCGACGCCGCTCCGGCCCCGGGTGAGCCGCTGGTCAGGGAGGATTCGACCGGCGAGGTCGGCGTGACGGGGCGCTGGAGCCCGACCACGAACCTGACGATCAACGGTGCGGTCAACCCCGACTTTTCGCAGGTCGAGGCCGATGTGGCGCAGCTCGACGTCAACGAGCGCTTCGCGCTGTTCTATCCCGAGAAGCGGCCGTTCTTCCTCGAAGGGCTCGACTTCTTCACGACGCCGATCCAGGCCGTGTTCACCCGGACGATCGCCGACCCCTACTTCGGCGCCAAGCTGACCAACAAACAGGGCGCCAACGCCACCGGGGTCTTCGTCGCGCGCGACCGGTTCAACAGCCTGATCGTCCCTGGAAACCAGGGTTCGGCCTCGGCCTCACTGGACGACGACGTGACGACTACGGTGGCCCGATACCGCCGGGATGTCGGCGTGGGGTCGACGATTGGCGCGCTCTATGCCGGGCGCGAGAGCGGCGACTACCACAACCGGCAGATCGGGGTGGACCTGTTCTTCCGGCCCGTGCCGTCCGAGCAGTTTCGTGTTCAGTACATCCGGAGCGATACGCGATACCCGGAAGAGATCGTTGACGACTACGGTCAACCGGACGGAGCGTTCGGCGGCAACGCGGCGTGGCTCGAGTACCAGCACGTGAGCCGGAACTGGGTGTGGCTGGGCTCGTACGAGCGGTACGATCGCGGGTTCCGGAGCGACACCGGATTCGTGCCCCGGGTGGACACGACGAACCTGTTCGGCCTGATCCAGCGGCGGTTCTGGGGCGGAGCGGGTCGCTGGTTCACGACCGTCAACGTCGGACTGCAGGCCCTGCAGTCCGCGACCGACGGCTGGACGGTCACGGATCGCGCCCTCGTTCCCTTCGTCAACTACACCGGACCCTACCAGACGGCGGTCAACGCGCAGGTGTCCCGCGGGGAGACCCTGTACGAAGGCCAACGGTACACCTACACCAACCCGCTGGTCCGCTTCGGCATCAAGCCGACGGGGGACGTGAACCTCACCGCGTCAGTACGGTTCGGCGGCGGCGTCGATTTCGCCAACGCGCGCGAAGCGACCAGCACGTTCCGTTTCAGTCCGGCCATCGAGTACCGTCCCGCGTCGCGGGTGAGCCTGGCGCTCAGCCACAGCCTCGAGCAGCTCTCGGTTGACGAGGGGCGCCTCTACCAGGCCAACCTCACGCAGCTCAGGGCGGTTTACCACCTGAACCTCCGGACGTTCGTGCGGGCGATCCTGCAGTACACGGACATCAGCAGAGATCCCGGCCTGTACATCTACCCGATCGAATCCCGCAGCAGGCGTCTCTTCTCGCAGTACCTGTTCTCGTACAAGGTCAATCCGCAGACGGTGCTCTTCCTCGGCTATTCGGACAATTGGCAAGGCGCGCGCGGGATCGATCTCGGCCAGCAGAACCGCACCTTCTTCGTGAAGGTCGGGTACGCGTGGATCTTGTAGACAGGGACCGGGGACCGGGGATCGGGGGGATCGGGGGCCAGGGATGGACGTCCCCAGCCCCGTGACGCCCGTGCCTACTTCCTCGCCATCCGGCTGAGAATCTCGCCGACCTTGGCGATCTCGTCGCCGTAGGTGGCCCAATCACCCTCGCGCTGGGCCTTCATGGCCCGTTCGAAGTGGATCCGGGCCTGCTCGGCGAGATCGCCGGCGGATGCCTCTGGGGCGCTGGTGTCCGCGGGGCCGGCGGTGGCCTCCGTCGCGGTCGGGGCCTGCGCGGCGGGCCTGGCTCCAGGCCGGAAGATCCGGTCGATTGCCCGCTCGAGCGTCTCCTCCATCACGATCTGGTTCTGGTACGCGACGATGACCCGCTTGAGTTCGGGGATCTTGCCTCCGGCCGCCCGCAGGTAGAGGGGCCGGATGTAGATGAGCGACTCCTCGATCGGAATCACCAGCAGCGTTCCCTGGATCACCTCCGAGCCCTGCTGGTTCCACAGCGTGACTTGCGGCGAGATCACCTGATCCTGGCTGATGCGTGCGACGACCTGCCGTGGACCGAACACGACCTTCTGTTTCGGGAACTGGAACACGAGCAGCTTGCCGTAGTGGTCGCCGTCGCTGCGCGCGACCATCCACGCAGCCAGGTTGTCCTTGCGCCGCGGGGTGAACGGGAGCATCTGGATGAACTCGGAATCCCGCTCGCCGGGCAGCTTCATGATGGTGTAGTACGGCTCCATGGGCGCCGCCGCGCCGCCGGCGCCGATCACCGGGACTTCCCACTGGTCCTCCTTGTTGTAGAAGACCCCGGGGTTCGTCATGTGGTACGTCGCGTACATGGCACTCTGCAGGGCGAAGATGCCTTCCGGATAGCGAAGGTGCCGCTTGAGGCTGGCGGGCAGGTCACCCAGCGGCTTGAAGAGGCCGGGAAAGACACGCGACAGTGTGGCGGCAATCGGGTCCTCCGCATCGGCCAGATAGAACGTCGTGGTGCCGTGGTACGCGTCGATGACGGCCTTCACCGAGTTTCGGATGTAGTTGATCCCGCCCTCGGTCCTCGTGGAGTAGGGGTACTGTCCGGTGACCGTGTAGGCGTCCATGATCCAGAACAGCCGGCCGTCGGCGATGACCATGTACGGATCGCGGTCGAAGATGAGGAACGGGGCGATGGCCGACACGCGGTCCATGATCCGGCGGCGGAAAATCACCCGGCTCTCGGCGGTAAGGTCGTCGCTGAGGAGGATCTTGAACGAGCGGAACCGGCTTGCGAACAGGAGCTTGCGCCACAGCGATCCGATCGACACCCCGCCCTGCCCGTCGTAGCTCTTGAAGACGTTGTCGTCGCCCCGCGGATAGTGGAATTCCTCCGCGCGCGTCCTGACAAAGACGTGGTCGCTCGACAGTTCGCCGAAATAGACGGATGGCTCATCCACCGGCAGATCGACCGAGGACTCGGGGGGCAGGTTCTTGATGAACAGCACCGGCAGGCCCTCTGGCGTGACCTCGTTGACGGGGCCCAGCGTGAGGCCGTAGCCGTGCGTGAACGTGAGCCGTTCGTTGATCCACGTCCGAGACGGCAGACTCTCGGTGTTGAGCTCGCGGACCGAGAGCATCACCTGACGGTACTGGCCGTCGATGACGTAGCGGTCGTTGTCGACGGACACGAAGTCGTAGTAGGTGCGGATCTCCTGGATCTGCCCGAAGGTGTCGAGAAGCGGCTGCTTGTCCCAGAGCCGGACGTTGGCCAGGGTCGCCGCATTGCGATCGATGTCCTCGCGCGTGAGGATCGCGTCGCCCGACAGTTCGCGCTCCTCGACCTGATCGAGTGCGAAAGCCTCGCGCGTCGCGGCGATGTTGTGCAGGAGGTAGGGCGTCTCCCTGGCCTGCTCGTTGGGGGCGACGATCAGCCGCTGGATCGCAGCCGCATAGACGTTGCCGCCCACGGCCACCAGCGCGTACAGCCCCAGGGCCGCCGCGAGCGGCCAGATCTTCTTCACGGCGACGTTCGCCAGCGCCAGGAGGGCTCCGGCCACCGCGGCGACGGTCAGCACCAGGAGGGCCGGCATCGCCGCGGACACGTCGGCGTACGTCGCGCCCTGGATGATGCCCGCCGGCGAGGTCATCAGCGTCGCCCGGTCCAGCCAGGCGCCTGCGGCCAGCAGGAGCAGGATGCCGGCGGCAAGGACGGAGAGGTGCGTGAGCCCGACGTTCAGCGCGGCCATCGGATTCGCCCGACCGCCAGCCGCACGGCCCGGCAGGAGGTAGACGAACGCCGCCCCGGCCGCCGTCAGCACGAACACCGCGAGCGCCAGGCCGCGCACGAACGTCAGCCATGGCAGGCTGAACACGTAGAACGCTGCGTCGTGTCCGAGGATCGGGTCCGTCGAACCGAAGGGCACCGCCTGCGTGTACTTCAGCCAGTCGAGCCACTGGTTCGACCCGTACACGCCAGCGGCCAGCGCGCCGAGCGCGGACGCGAGCGTGACGATGCCCACCACGCCGCTGCGCGGCAGCACGACCGGCGACCCGTCCGCCGGCGAGACGCCCAGAACCAGGTACGGTTCAACGAAGCGGCGAAGCGCGATCCTGAGGTTGACGAAGAGCATCAGGAACGTCAGGACGGCCACCGTCGCGCCGAGGCCGAGCCGCGTCAGCAGGCTGGTCGTGAAGACCTGCTGATACCCGGTTTCCACGAACCAGAGCCAGTCGGTGTACAGACTGACCGCCGAGGGCCAGACCACGCCCCCGAGGACGATGACGATCAGGATGGCCAGCTGAACGCGACCGATCTTCCTCACATGGGCCTCCGGTGATAAGCACGCCTGAGAGCCTTCCGCTGCGGTGCGGGCCGCCCGGCGCCACCCGGGCGGTCTGGACTCGCTTCTGGGACCATGGTACCGCACGAGCCGCGAATCCGGGCGCGGAATCGACCGCGGCGTCCCGGTCGCGCGGGTGCTCGTGGGGGCGGTGCCGGCGGTTCCGTCTACCGCTTGTACTTCTCGAACCACGCCAGCAGGTACAGCTGCTGGAGCAGGCGGTGCGAGGGGCGGCGCCACCCGTGGAACTCGTCGGGCATGCGGACCAGCAGCGTGTCCTTCTTGAGCATCTTCAGCGCCCGGTAGTACTCCTCGCTCTGGCGCATCGGCGTCCGCAGATCGGCTTCGCCGGTCATCACCATGGTCGGCGTCGTCACGTTGCCGACGTAGTGCAGCGGCGACCGGACCGCGTACTCCATCGGGTCCTCCCACGGGAACTTCTGAAACTGCCGGTACCAGGAGGGCCCGTCGGTCGTTCCGACGAAGGAGTGCCAGTTGATCACCGGCCGCATCGACACCGCCGCGGCAAACCGGGTCGTGTGTCCGACGATCCAGGCCGTCAGGACGCCGCCGCCCGATCCCCCGCAGACGAACAGGTTCTTCTCGTCGATGAAGCCCTTCGCAATGGCCGCGTCGACGCCGGCCATCAAATCGTCGTAGTCCTTGCCGGGGTAGGAGAACTGGATGCCGTTCACGAAGTCCTGGCCGTAGCCCGTGCTGCCGCGCGGGTTCGTGTAGAGCACCGCGTAGCCGAGGCCGGCGAAGTTCTGGTAGCTCCAGTTGAACGACACGTCGTACATCGACCACGGTCCCCCGTGGATCCAGAGCACCATCGGGTACTTCCTGCCGGGCTGGAAGTCGACCGGCTTGACCAGCCAGCCCTGGACTTTCAGGCCGTCCTTCGATTCGAACCACAGCTCCTCGACCTGGCCGAGGGCCCGGCCCTCCAGCAGATCCGCGTTGACGTCGACGAGCGTCTTCGCCGCCGTCGGGTGCGCCGCGTCGAACGTGACGAGGTGGCCGGGCTGGAGCGGCGTGGACCGGATGGTGGCAATCTGTCCGGCACTCGAGATCGACAGCCCGCTGAACGTCTGGGTCCCGCCGCCGAGCTTCCGGCGCTCGCCGGTGACGGGCTGGAAGTAGATCGACGTCGATCCCATCTCGCCGACCGTGAAGTACACCCCGGAGCCGTCGCGAGCCCATGTGACGTCCGACGGCGAGTTGTTGAGCCCGGTGGCCCACGCCTTCTTGGCGCCGCCGGCCGCATCCATCAGGTAGAGGCTCGCCAGATGGCTGGTGTAGTTGCGGTCGTCGTAGCCGGTGTAGGCGATCCACTTCCCGTCGGGCGAGACGGTGGGATTGGTGTCGGGGCCCTTCCGTTCGGTGAGCGGAGTGATCGCGCCGGATGCGAGACTGACGGCGTAAATCTCGCTGTCGTTGTTGAGATATTCGGCGTCGGGCTTGCGGATGCCCGACACGTAGAGCGTCCGGCCGTCGGGCGACCACTCGGGCGCGGAGTGGCTGTACTTCCCGTCGGTGATCTGGCGCGGTGTGCCGCCGGTGATCGCATCGACCACGTACACGTGGGTGTAGCCCTTCTCGACCGGGCCCTGCCCGTCCCGCGCCCAGGTCAGACGGTCGACGATGGTGGCGCCCCTGGCCCACTCGGCGCCACGCGGCCGCCTGGGCAACTGCACCGGCAGGATCGGGTCCTCGTCGGGCACGAACGCCGTGAAGGCGATCTGCCGGCCGTCGGGAGACCAGGTCAGTCCGCCCGGCGACTGCTGGACGTGCGTCAACTGCGCCAGTTCGCCGGTGGCCATGAACATCACGTGGATCTGCGTCGTCCCGTCGCGGTCCGACAGGAAGGCGATCTTCGTGCCGTCCGGTGACCAGACCGGGGCCGAGTCACGCCAGTCGCCCCGCGTCACCTCCCGCAGGCGCGTGCCGGCGGCGTCGACGATCCAGAGATTGCTGCGCGACTGGTCCTTCATCTTGTCGGTCCAGCCCCGCGAGAAGATGATCTGCGACCCGTCAGGAGAGATGGCCGGCCCGCTGAGGGTCTCCAGATCCATGAACGTGTCTTTGTCGAGGAAGCGGGGAGCCGGCTGGGCCAGGACCGGGACGGCCAGGCACAGGATCAGCCCCAGGCACCAGGCGGTCCGGGCGATCGTCGTGAAGCGGATCAAGCGGGTCATAGGGTTCCTCCCGCGCGCATTCTGGGTCCGAAGCCCGGCCCGACGCAAGACGTTCCGGCGAACGGACGCGACCGGATGCCTGACTCACGCGGGGTTTGCTAGACTGGCGCCAGCGTGCGCGCCCGTGACGGGCGCGCCCTGACCCTCGGAGCCACTTATGCGATCTGCGTGCTGTCTCGTTCTCGTGGGGTTCGTCGTCACGGCGGGCGTCCTCGCCCAGGGTGGCGGAAAGGATCCGTCCATGTCCAGACCTCCGGCGCTGGGCGTTCAGGCCAACATCATCTTCCTCTACTACAAGGACATCCCGGCGGCGCAGCGGTTCTACGAGGACATCATCGGGCTCGCCCTGACCGTCGATCAGGGCTTCGCGAAGATCTACCAGGTCTCTCCGACGTCGTTCATCGGTCTCGTCGACGAGTCGCAGGGCCTGCACCGGGCATCTCAGGCCAAGCCGGTCACAGTCTCGTTCGTGACGGAGCAGATCGACCAGTGGTACGACTATCTCGTGTCGAAAGGCGTCAAGATGCGCGGCCCGATTGGCGATGCGACACGTCATCCCACGCGCGGGTTCGTGGCATACGATCCCGAAGGCTACTTTCTGGAGTTCGAGCGGTTCCTCGACCATCCGCAGAACGCGAAACTTCTTGACGCGCTGAAGCGGTGACGCCATGGCGAGACTCGACGAACAGGCCCGCGGCGTGTATCCGATCTCGGCGACACCATTCACCGAAACCGGCGAGATCGACTGGGAAAGCGTCGACCGCCTCGCGGACTTCTACCTGTCGTGCCGCGTCCACGGCCTGACGCTGCTCGGCATGATGGGGGAGGCACAGAAGCTCAGCCTCGACGAAGCGGTGGCCTTCTCCACACGGATGCTGCACCGCATCGACGGCCGCGTGCCTGTCGTCGTCGGGGTCAGCGCCGGCGGCCTCTCGCCGATGCGGGCCCTGGTCGAGCGCGTCATGGACGCCGGAGCGGCCGCGGTACTGGTCGCGCCTCCGGCCGGCCTTCGCACCGACGACCAGATCTTCGACTACTATCGCGCCGTCATCGACGCGCTGGGGCCGGACGTGCCCGTGATCTACCAGGACTACCCACCGACGACCGGCGTGTTTCTGTCGTCGACCCTGTTCCTGAAGATGGTCAGGACGCTGCGGTCGCTGGTGATGCTGAAGCTCGAGGACTGCCCGGGGCTGGACAAGCTGACGCGCATCCGCGCCGATTCCGAGCGCGATCATCTGCGCCG
This sequence comes from uncultured Vicinamibacterales bacterium, assembly GCA_964481395.1. GTDB lineage: Bacteria > Acidobacteriota > Vicinamibacteria > Vicinamibacterales > JAKQTR01 > JBFMFH01. The sequence continues at coordinate 45,626 of CAYZYG010000005.1, read as the reverse complement.
GATCAGCGTGCTCATTGGCAACGGCGGACTCTATTTCCCCCAGTTCCTGCGCCGTGGCGCCGACGGTGCGATGACGGGATTCGCCTTTCCCGACATGCTCGTGCAGGTGTACGAACGATTCAGGACCGGCGAGACGGACGCAGCCGAAGATCTCTTCGACGCCTACCTCCCGCTCGTCATCTACGAGCAGCAGCCCGGATTCGGTCTCGCCGTGCGTAAGGAGATTCTCAGGCGGCGGGGCGCGATCCGCTGCTCCGCCGCACGGGCGCCGGGCCCGCGACTGCGCCCGGCCGACGTCGAGGAGCTGGACGCTCTCATCCAGCGCCTGGAACGGCAGGTCCAGCCATGAGTGACACGGTCGCGGGGACTGGGGATCGGGGATTGGGGATTGGACCAGCCGGGCAGCGGGGCCTGGAACCAGGCTCCTTGCCGTTCGACGTGGTCATCCGCAACGGAACCGTTGTCACGTCAGCAGAATCACGGCGGGTGGACGTCGGCATTCGCGACGGCCGCATCGCGGCGATCGGCGGGGATCTCGGGCCGGCTGGCGCGACGATCGACGCGACCGGCCGCCTGGTCCTGCCTGGGGGGATCGACGCGCACTGCCATATCGACCAGAAGTCTTCGAGCGGCCTGATGACGGCCGACGACTTCTACACCGCCGGCGTGTCAGCGGCCTGCGGGGGGACGACGACGGTCCTCCCGTTCGCCGCGCAGCACCGCGGACAGCCGCTGCGGGCCGTCGTCGGCGACTATCACGCCCGCGCGCGGGACCGGGCGTTCGTCGACTACGGGTTCCACCTCATCGTGTCCGACCCGGCTGCTCCCGGATTCGCGGAGGACCTGGGGGCGCTCATCGATGAGGGATGTCCGTCGCTCAAGGTCTACATGACCTACGACGCGCTGCGACTCAGCGACCGCCAGATGCTGGCGGTGTTCGAAGCGGCGGCCGGTGCCGGCGCCATGGTCATGGTGCACGCCGAGAACTCGGACCTCATCGCCTGGGCGACCGAGCGGCTGGTTCGAGAGGGACGGACGGAGCCGAGGCATCATCCCGTCTCGCGTCCGGCGCTCGCCGAGGCCGAGGCGACGGCGCGGGCGATCGCCCTCGCCGAAGCCGTCGGCGCGTCCGTGTTCATCGTCCACGTGTCGTGCCGCGAGGCCCTCGCGCCGATCGTCGCCGCGCGGGGGCGCGGGGCGCGTGTGTTCGCAGAGACCTGCCCGCAGTACCTGCTGCTCACCGCGGCGGACATGGATCAGCCTGGCTTCGAGATGGCGAAGTTCATCTGCAGCCCGCCTTTGCGGTCGACGGACGACCAGGTCGCGCTTTGGGCGGCTCTGGCCGACGGCCACCTGGATCTCGTGGCCTCGGATCACGCGCCGTATCGTCTGCGCGATCCCCGCGGCAAGCTCGTCCACGGAGAAGACGCGCCCTTCACGAAGATCCCGAACGGGATGCCCGGGCTGGAACTCCGGCTGCCGCTGCTGTTTTCGGAAGGCGTGGTGAAGGGCCGCCTGACCCTCCAGCAGTTCGTCGACCTGACGGCGGCTGCCCCGGCGCGCATCTACGGCCTGGCCCCGCGCAAGGGAGAGATCGCTGTCGGCGGCGACGCGGACATCGTCATCTGGAATCCCGATCGGGTCGAGACGGTGACCAGCGACGGGCTGCACGATGCCATGGACTACACGCCTTTCGAGGGCTGGCGGGTGACGGGTTGGCCCGACGTGACGCTTTCCAGGGGGGCCGTCCTGTGGCAGGATGGGCGCGTCACCGGACAACCCGGACGGGGTCGCTTCGTGGCGCGCGCGCCCGAGGCCGTCCGGCTGTCGGCGTGAGAGGAGGAGGAGCGACATGGAGAAGCGTATCGGGTTCGGCCTGCGGCTCGGCGCGGCAGTGATCGACGCCGTGATCATCATGATCCTCGGCGGGGTGTTCGGAGGCATGCTCGCTGCGGTGCTGGGCCTCGGCGCTGGCGCAGCGACCGGCATGGCCACAGGCGGCGAGGAGGCCGCGGCGGCCGCGGCCGTGCTCGGGGCGGCCACGGGATTCGCCATCGGCATCAGCCTGATGGGACTGCTCTACAGCCTCATCGAGGGGCTGACGGGCGCTTCGCCCGGCAAGATGGTCCTGAAACTCAAGATCGGTACCGACGATGGGCGCACGGCTCCGGTATCGACCTACCTCACGCGGTGGGCGATCAAGTACAGCAGCTCGCTCCTGAGCACGATCGGCGCACTCACGGGCATCTCGCTCATCGGCACGCTGGGCACCGTCGCCGGCCTGATCGTGTTCGTCGGGTGCTTCCTCGTGCTCGGCGCCGCGCGCCAGGCCATCCACGACATGGTGGCGAAGACGGCGGTCTACTACAAGGCGGATCTCAGCTAGACGCGAGCCGGGAGTCGGGAGTCGGGATTCGGGGATCGACAGACCCGAATCCCGGACCGGCCCGGGGGTTTCCACGTGATGCGAATCCGGGGTTACGCGTCCTGCACCGCGGCGAGCGCCTGGTCGAGGTCCTTGATGAGGTCGTTGACGTCCTCGATGCCGACGGAGTAACGAACCAGCCCGTCGGTGATGCCGGCTTCCTCGCGGTGCTCGCGCGAGACGCCGGCGTGGGTCATCGACGCGGGGTGCTCGATGAGCGACTCGACCCCGCCGAGCGACACCGCCAGCGTGGCCAGCTTGACGTTGTCCATCACCGTCCGGCCAGCCTCGAGCCCGCCCTTGAGCCCGAACGCGATCATCGCCCCGGGGCCCTTCATCTGCCGCTTCGCCAGTTCGTACTGCGGGTGCGACTCGAGGCCCACGTAACGCACCCATTCCACCTTCGGGTGCGATTCCAGCCAGCGCGCGATGATCAGAGCGTTGGCCTGCGCCCGCTGCATGCGGACGCCGAGCGTCTTGATTCCCCGGATGACCATGAAGGCCTGGTGGGGGTCCATGTTGCAGCCGAGGGCGATCATGTGCGGCCGGAGCAGCCTGTAGTGCTCTTCCGTTTTCGCCACCACGACGCCCCCGACGATGTCGGCATGTCCGTTGAGGAACTTGGTGACCGAGTGCAGGACGACGTCGGCGCCGAGATCGAGCGGTTTCTGCAGAAACGGGCTGGCGAACGTGTTGTCGACGACCAGCACCGCGCCGTGCTCGTGGGCGATGGCCGCGCAGGCCTCGAGGTCCGTCACCTGCTGCGTCGGATTCGACGGGCTTTCAACGTAGAGCAGCCGGGTGTTCGGCTGGAAGGCCCGGCGCACGGCGTCCAGGTCCGACGAATCCACCCAGCTGGACGTCACACCGAAGCGCGAGAGCGTCTTCTCGGCCAGCACGCGGGACGGCCCGTAGACGGCGGAGGTCCCGACCATGTGCGCGCCCTGTGCGAGCATGGACATGTAGACGATCGACACCGCGCCCATCCCTGAACTGGTGGCGATGCCGCCGCAGCCGTTCTCGAGTTCGGCGACCAGGCGCTCGAGGGCGCCGATGGTCGGGTTGCCCAGGCGCGTGTAGATGAACCCGGACGAGGTGCCGGCAAAGCGGTCCGCGCCGTTCTGCGCGTTGTCGAAGGCGAACGTCGAGGTCTGGTAGATCGGTACCGTGGCGCTTCCGTACGGTTCCTCGAACGCGCCGGCGTGAATCAGCTTGCTGTCGAACTCGAGGTGCTTCGTGTCGTGGGCCATGTGGGTCCTCGGCGGGGGGCGGTTGAGGGACCCTGCTAGCTTATCCCGTCGGAGGAGCGGGCGGAAGCGGGAACGTGCTGGTGAGCGTCCGCCGCCACGGGGTAGGATCGGAGAGCGGTAACGCATCCTCTTCGGAGCGTCTGAGCATGGTGCACCGGCCCGTCATCGTCGCGGCAGCTGTCGTGGGATCGGCGCTGCTCGCGGCGTGCGCCGCGCCGCTGGGGTCCGCCCGGACGTCCTTGCCGATCCGTGCCCCGGCGGTCGCCGGCGAGTTCTACCCCCTGGACCGCGCGAAGCTCGAGGCGGCCATCGACCAATACCTCGCTGAAGCCCTCCCGTACCGCGGCGAGTCTCCGCCGGTCATCATCGTGCCGCACGCCGGGTACCTCTTCTCCGGACAGATTGCGGCAGACGCGTTCGTCCAGGTTTCCCGCATGGCGGTGGACACCGTGGTCATCCTGGGGGCCAATCACACGACGGCCGGCTTCGATCGGGCCTCGGTCTACGATGGCGATGCGCTGCGGACACCGTTGGGAACAGTTCAGGTGGACCGGGAACTCGCCATGGCGCTCGTGCAGGATGGCGATCTGGCCGTGCCCGACCGGCGGCTCCACGAGCGTGAACACTCCGTGGAAGTTCACGTTCCCTTCGTCCAGCGCGTCTTCCCCGGCGCACGGGTGGTGCCGGTCGTCGTCGCGACCGGCGATCCTGAGGCCTGCGCCCGGTTCGGACGTGTACTGGCTGATGCGGTGCGGGGGCGCCGTGCGCTGATCGTGGCGTCGTCCGACCTGGCGCACTACCCGCCGGCCGAGGCGGCCGCGCGCGTGGATGCGGCCACCTTGGAGCGGGTGGCCCGGATGGACGTCGGTGGTCTGGTGCGGGCCGAACGCGGCGTCGGGTCGGAGGTGACGCCAGGCCTGGTCACGCGTGCCTGCGGACTCGGCCCGATCCTGGTGGCGATCGAGGCCGCCCGTCGTCTCGGCGCCGCGCGCGGGATCGTGCTCAGCTACGCGAATTCGTCGGCGGTGGCCGTCGGGACGCTGGATCGCGTGGTGGGCTACGGAGCCGTCGCGTTCGCACCAGGACACGGTGAGCCTGACCTCGCGGCCTTGAACCGTCCGCGACCCGACGCCAGTGGCCAGCTGACCGCAGCCGACCGGCAGGTCCTGCTGGCGCTCGCGCGGAACACGATCGCGCGCTACCTCACCAGCGAGACGCTGCCGCTCCCGCGTGGCGGAAGCGCGGCGCTGCTGCGCGAGGCGGGTGCATTCGTGACCGTTCGGAAGAACGGTGACCTGCGAGGATGCGTGGGGCGGCTGCTGCCCGAAGGACCGCTTATCCGTCTGGTGAGCGCGATGGCGTTCGAGTCGGCATTCCGGGACCCTCGATTCGGCGCTGTCCGCGCCCGCGAGTTGCCATCCCTCGAACTCGAGGTCGCGGTACTGACGCCCCTGACGCCGGTACAGGACTTCAGGGCAATCGTCCCAGGCCGGGACGGCGTCGTGCTGCAGGCCGAGGGCCGGTCCGCCGTCTTCCTGCCGCAGGTGGCGACCGAGCAAGGTTGGGGGCGGAAGGACCTGCTCGACAACCTGGCGGTCAAGGCCGGCCTCCACCAGGACGCCTGGCGGTCGTCGGGGGCCCGCCTGCTGACCTTTCAGGCCGAGGTCTTCAACGAAGCCGGCCTCGAGCAGCCGGTGCCGATGCTACTCGCGCGCTGATCCCACGACGATCCGTCGGCCGTCGTACGCGGGATGCACGGTTCCCCTCGCGCGCACGTAGTCGATGACGACGTCAAGGCGCTTTCTGCCCGTGTCGTTTGTGGCTACGTCTTTCAGCGCAAACCCGGCGAAGTACGAATTCGCTGCACCCGCGTAGACGCGGTCGTCTTCGACGGGCCGGCCCCCAATCGTCAGATCGACGACCGCACCCTTGACCATGCGGTACCGCAGGCCGGACACGTGTGGCGCGTGTCGGGTGATGATGTCCCTGATCTGGCGTCCGGTCGCCTTGAAGAGCACGATGGTGTTGTCGAAGGGGTCCATCGTGATGATGTCGCCGCGCGTGATCGGGCCCGCCACGAGCGGCGCGCGGATGCCGCCGCGGTTCTCCAGCTCGATCTCCACGCCGAAGGTCTCCCGAATGGCATCGGCCACGAGATGGTACGGGGCTTCATCGTCGCCGCGGCTGCTGAAGTCGTCGGCGGCCTGGCCGACAACCTCGCCGTACTTGGCGGCAATCGGGTCCCAGTAACGGGCCACGACGGCCCCGACCGTCGCATCGGGCGTCACGTCGCGCGTGACGGGCAGGAGGCGCGACCGGTAGCGGTCCACAACCCAGCCGCCCGGCCGCTTGCGGAACAGCAGGTCGAGGCGGCCCAGTTCGCCGCCCCACTGGAACGCCTGCACGATGACGGTCCCGTTCACGCCGTCCGCGGTGAGATCGTCGGAGCGCCAGACGAACTCACCGACCGGCAGCCTGGAGTGCGAGTGTCCCCCGACGATGACGTCGATCCCGGGCACCTCGGCGGCCAGCCGCGCGTCCATCTCGTCGCCGCAGTGGGAGATCAGGATGACGATGTCCACGCGCGCGCGGAGGTCGGCGACGACCTGGCGCGCCGTGGGAATCTCGTCGAGGACGGTGAAGCCCTCCTTGACGGCCGGGTACGTCCGTGCCTCGTGTGTGACGAGCCCGAAGACCCCGACCCGTACCGGGCCCACCTGGACGATTCGCGACGGCGACGCGATGGGCAGGCCGGTCTGGCGGTCGACGACGTTCGCGAGCAGGACGGGGTGCTTCACGAGCGTCAAGAGCCTCAGGACGTGCGCGACGGGGTAGTTGAACTCGTGGTTTCCGAAGGTGGCGAGGTCGTACCCGGCCGCGTTCATCGCGGCAACGTCAGCCTCGCCCTGGTACTCCGTCGAGAACGCCGTACCGTCGGAGAAGTCTCCGACGTCCACCAGCCACACGGGAACGCCCTGGGAGGCGAGTTGCGAACGAATCCCGGCCGCCATGGCCGCGCGCCTGGCGATGCCGCCGATGTCGCGCCGCTCGCTCAGGGTGTCGAGTACGGACCCCTCGGGGGCGACAGCCGGGTAGCTGAAGGGCATCAGATGGCCGTGCGTGTCGTTCGTATGGAGGATCGTCAGCCGTGCGGTCGGCTGAGCCAGGACGGGAGACGAGAGCGCGAGCAGCGCCCCGAGCAGGACGAGGCGATCGAGGATGCGACGATGCACAGAGATACCTCGCGAGCGGGCAGGAATGCGTTCTGATGATATCGTAGTGCGTTCCCGTCGTCCGCGGAAAGCGGCCGCCGAGGGGCACGAATCGGATCGCCATGGCGCTCCCGCTCCAGATTCTCCAGAACGACCTGCTGCCGATCCTCCTGATGGCGGGAGCCGGCTACGTCTTGGCGCAGGTGTGGCGCCTGGATGTCGAGACCGTCTCGAAGATTGCCTTCAACGCCCTCACGCCATGCCTCGTCTTCCACCTGCTGACGACGTCGACCCTGGGAGGCGGCGAAATCGGCCGGCTGGCGGTGCTGACGGCGATCGTGGTCGTGGCGGCGGGGGGGGCTGCCTGGGTCGCGTCCCTGCCGTTCAGGCTGGACCCGCCGACCCGGGCCGGGTTCCTGATTGCCGTGATGTTCGCCAACGCCGGCAACTACGGATTGTCGGTCGTCATGTTCGCCTTCGGCGAGCAGACTGCGGCTCGGGCGGCCATCTACTTCGTGGCCAATTCGGTGCTGACCCTGACGCTGGGCGTCGCGATCGCGTCGGGGGGGCGGGCTGGGCGGCGTGAGGTTCTCGTCCGAGTGGCCCGTGTGCCCGTGGTCTACGCAATCGCCGCGGCCGCCGTGGTGAGTCTCAGCGGTTTGGGCGTCCCGGTGCCGATCGCCAGGCCGGTCGGTCTCCTGGCCGGGGCGGCCATTCCGGTGATGCTGCTGGTCCTGGGCATGCAGTTGCACCGCCATCCGTGGCCGGGCCGGCCCGGGCTCGTGGCCATCGCCCTGGTGCTGGTGCTGGTGGGCCGGCCGGCGTTCGGCTGGACGGCCTCGGCGGTCCTGGGGCTCTCGGGGCCAGCCCGCGACGCGGCGATCCTGGAATCGGCGATGCCGACGGCCGTGCTCGCGACGATCGTGGCGCTCGAGTTCCGAGCCGCGCCGGCATTCGTGACGGCCGTGGTTGCCGTGTCGACGATCCTCAGCCCGCTCACGGTGACTGGCGTGATCTGGATGCTCAAGTCCGGCTGGTGACGCGAAGTCGCCCGGACGCGACGAATGGTCCTGGGGAGCCCCCGGCGGTCGCTGGAAGGTCTGAACAGGCGTTCAAGAATTCCGGCTGCCGGAATCCACCTGCTTGGAGTATACTGCGCTGTTACTGCCGCCCGGGGGGGCGGCAGCTTCCGCATCAAAGAGGGTTCGAGGGCCTCGGCCGCAGGGAGCGGCAGACGAGGGCGGCGCCCCTGAAGCGGCGTCGCGACGTTTTGCGGATTCTGGAGGAGGTTTGAATGGTGTTGCGTACACTTGCTGTCCTGCTCGGACTGCTCGTGGCGGCTGCTCCCGCCATGGCGGTCGAGGCGCAGCAACAGCCCGCTCAGGCGGGCGAGGCGGTTCAGCAGACGCAGGGCGCTCAGCAGACCCAGCCGCCACCGAAGCCCGGTGAGAAGCCGGTGGAGGAAAAGAAGGTCGAAGAGCAGCCCCGCTACGAGGAACAGGTCGTCGTGACGGCGTCGAAGGTCGAGCAGCAGCTCATCAACGCGCCGGCCACCGTGAGCGTCATCAATACCCAGACGCTGGCGAGCAAGCCGGCGGCCGACTACGCGGGTCTCTTCCGCGCGGTGCCCGGCGTCAATGTGTCGCAGACGTCGGCTCGCGACGTGAACATCACGAGCCGTGGCGCGACCGGGACGCTGTCCACGTCGCAGCTCGCGCTGATCGACGGCCGCAGCGTCTACCTCGACTTCTTCGGGTTCGTCGGCTGGGATTTCATGCCGATCAACTTCGCCGAGGTCAAGCAGATCGAGATCATCCGCGGTCCGGCCTCCGCTGTCTGGGGCGCGAACGCCATGAGCGGCGTGGTGAACATCATCACGAAGTCTCCGCGGGAGATGCAGGGCACGAGCTTCACGATGGGCTTCGGCGGGTTCGACAGGGCGGTCGACGGGCAGACCGAAGACCCCGGCCAAGGCGGTCTCTTCTACGTGAGCGGCACGCACGCCCAAGCCATCAACGACAAGTGGTCGTTCAAACTCTCCGGCGGCGTGTACTCGCAGGACCCGTTCGCTCGCCCGGTGGGCAACATCGACAACAGCTTCCAGACGCCGTACCCCCAGTTCACCAACGTCGGCACTACCCAGCCGAAGTTCGACGGCCGGGTGGATTACGACTTCGGTGACGGGCAGCAGCGCATCACGATGTCGGGCGGCTACGCCGGGACGAGCGGCATCATCCACTCGGGCATCGGACCGTTCCGGATCGAAGAGGGGTCCAACGTCGCGTACGTGAAGGCGGCCTACAACAAGGGCCCGCTGAAGGTTCAGTTCTTCACGAACCTGCTCAACGGCGACGCGCCGGCGCTCCTGGCGATCGGCGTGGACGGCAACCCCATCCAGTTCGACTTCGACACGAAGACCTTCGATTTCGAGGTGTCGAACATCACGGCCGTCGGAACGCGCCACGTGCTGAGCTACGGCGGCAACGTCCGCTACAACACGTTCGACCTGTCGATCGCCCCCAACGGCAGTTCGCGCAGCGAGCAGGGCGTCTACATCCAGGACGAGATCTTCCTGGGAGAGAAGTTCCGCTGGCTCGTCGGCGTCCGGATGGACCACTTCGACGTCCTCGAGGACGTGGTGTTCTCCCCGCGGACGACGTTCATGGTCAAGCCGGTGCCGGATCAGACGTTCCGCGTGTCGTACAACAAGGCCTACCGCGCGCCGTCGCTCACCAACAACTTCCTGGGCGCGAACATCCTCAACCAGCTCGACCTCGGCCTCATCAGCCCGGCGTTCGCCGGTCGGGTGTACACGTTCCCGATCACGACCTACGGCAATGAGAACCTCCGGGAGAACTCCCTGGACGCCTACGAGATCGGGTACTCGGGTGTGATCAAGAACCGCGCGTCGGTCAGCTTCGCCTGGTACTACAACCGCCAGGTCGACGAGATCTACTTCACCCAGGTGGGATCATACTCGTCGCGCAATGTGCCGCCGGGCTGGCCGCTGCCGCCGTACATCCTCGACGCGCTGATCGCGGCCGGCGCCTTCGGCCCCGGGAACGGCCTGCCGTCGGACTTCTCGTACCTGAACACCGGTGACATCTACCGCGAGGGGTGCACCGGGAAGTGCGGGCTCATCGAGACGTACGGCGTCGAACTGGGCCTCGACATGGCGCTCACCCGCCACGTCAACTTCTACGCCAACTACTCGTGGCAGAGCGATCCGAAGGCGCAGATTCCCGAATCCGAGCTCAACCTGCCGCCGAACAACCGCATCAACGCGGGGTTCAACGTCAGCGCCGGGCGGTTCTTCGGTGACCTGTCGGTCAACTACCAGGATGACGCCTACTGGCAGGACGTGCTCGACAGCCGTTTCGCCGGCTGGACGGATTCATTCGCCCTGGTCAACGGCAGCTTCGGCGTGCGGTGGATGAACGGCCGTTTCACGACGGCTATCAAGGCCACCAACTTGGCGAACCAGGACATCCTGCAGCACATCTTCGGCGACGTGATCAAACGGTCGTTCATCGGCGAACTGAAGGTGAACTTCTAGGCGACAGGCGTCAGGCGACAGGCGTCAGGCGACCGGCAACAGGGAAGAGCGGGCCGCGCGCGAGCGTTCGCGCGCGGCCCTTTTCGTTCCGGGGCGCGCGAAGCGCTCCGCCGTCACACGGGGGTCAGGCTCCGGATTCGGCGAAGACCCGCGGGAAGGCCGCGTACCAGGCGACCGCCTTCACCAGGTGCTCGACGGGGATCTGTTCCGTCGCCATGTGGGCGTACCGCTCGTCGCCGGGCCCGAAGCCGATGCACGGGATTCCGCGCATGCCCATGATGGCCACACCGTTCGTGCTGAAGACCCAGCGCCCGACGGCCGGAGCCTCGCCGAAGAGCCCGGCGTAGGTGTCGACGGCGGCGCCCAGCAGCGGGTGGCCCTCCGGCAGCAGCCACGTCGGGTAGAACTTCTTCGTGGGGTAGGTGAGGCCAGTCCAGCTTGGCACGGCATAGTCGAGGACGACGACCTCGGCGCCTGCCGCACGCACGCTGGGGAGGTCCATGATCTCGCGCACGGCCGACTCCAGCGTGTCGCTGGCCGCCAGACGCCGGTCGAGGTGAATCGTGGCCGAGTCTGCGACGGCGCACAGCGACGGGGACGTCGACCGAATTTCGGCGATCGTGACCGTGCCCTTCCCGAGGAAGGGCTCGCCGCCGAGACGGTCGTTCAGCCGTTCGATGTCCTGGATGATGGGCGCCATGCGGTAGACGGCGTTGAGGCCCCGTTCGGGAGCGGACCCATGGCACGAGATGCCGCTCGTCCGCACCTCGATTTCCATCCGGCCCCGATGGCCCCGATAGATGCCGAGGTTGGTGGGCTCGGCCACGACGACGGCCTCCGGGCGGATGCCGTCCTCGCTCAGGATATACTGCCAGCACAGGCCGTCGCAGTCCTCCTCCTGAACGCTTCCGACCACCCACAGCGTGACGTCGTCCGGGATGCCCGCCTGCCTCGCGAGGGCGCCGCCGTAGACGATCGACGCGAGGGCGCCCTTCATGTCGCAGGCGCCGCGCCCGTAGATGATCCCGTCCCGTTCGTCACCCGCAAACGGGTCCACGGTCCAGTTTGCCGGGTTGCCCACGTCCACCGTGTCCACGTGCGCGTCGTACGCGAGGATTCGAGGCCCGTGGCCGATGCGGCCGAGGACATTGCCCATCGGATCGACGCGGACCTCGTCGTAGTCGAGCGCGCGCATCTCGCGCTCGATACGCCGGACGACGTCGCTTTCCTGAGAGCTCAAGGACCTGATGGCGATGAGGTCGCGCAGGAAGCTGGCGACCGCGCGTTCGTTCCGGCGGGCGAGTGGGATGGTCTGGTGGTTCATGACAGTGCCGCGACTCGGGGACAGGGGCATTGGACTCCGGGCCCAGCCAACTATCGTAGTGCGGACGACCCTGAGGGCGAAAGCCGATGGAGTGGCGGGCGCGACCGACGGTGGTGGCCGGAGGGATATCCGTCGTCACGCCTGACGAAATCCACCGAGGCCTGCGGCGAGCGCCTGCCAGTCCGACGCGCTGTCCGTGGCCAGCGCCGACCACGCCAGCGCTCCCGCGTAGCCCGCCTGCCTGGCCGCGGTCAGGACCTCCGCCGGTGCGAGACGCGAGTTCCGCGTCGGGAACTCGCCGAGCAGGACGGGAGCGGCCGCCTGCAGCGACGAGACCGGCCGGTCGATCGGGTGACGGCGCGCGAAGCGGTCGTACCAGTGCACCTGCAGGATGTCTACACCCAGCCCGTCGACGAGTGGCAGCCCGTGGACGGAGGCCAGACCCACGGTGGTGGCGTGGGGCGTCAACTCGTGAACCAGCGCGCATGCACCACGGAGGAAGGCCCGCATGTGCCGCATGGGCACGCGTGCCGTCCAGGCTCCCAGGCCGCGCGGTCCGTTCCCCGGCTTGAGCGTGGTCTTCCAGAGGTCCCGTCGGATCACCCACTCCGGCTCGTTGACGATGTCCCATGCGGCGACGGCCGGATGGGCCGACGCCCATTGGAGCAGGGGCGCCACAAGCCTGTCGAGCGTGCGATCGAGCAGACCGGGATCCGACAGCCATGCCCTGCGCCCACCCAACTGCACGCCGGTGACGAACCGTGCGGGCGCGAACCAGAGGTAGTCGAAGAGGACAAAGATAGCGGCCAGCCGCGCGCGGTCCAGTTCTTCGAGGGCGGCGTCGAGATCCGCGCGCGCGAGGTCGTCGAGACGGCAATCACGCCCGTGCCCCGCTCCGGCGACGCCCGCGCGCCCGTCGCACAGGACGAACCACCTGACATGGGTGGCCCCGATGTCGGCGAGGCGTGCCAGCGCGTCGCGCACCCGCGCTCGCGTGGCGGGCCGCGCCACTCCACCGCCGGGCGACCACGCATTGGCGCCGAAGTCGCAGCCGTAGGCCATCCACGGCAGGTTGGCGCCAACAATGAACGACCGGGCCCCGAAGTGCGACCCCCTTGTGGGGACTTCCATCGTGCCAGCATACAGGCGAACATCCGGACTCGAGACGTTGATCCTGGGCCCGGCGGGCAGAACCCATCCCCGGTCCCCGGTCCCCGGTCCCCGGTCGCCGATCGTCGATCCCGACACGTCTTTGGACGCCGAAGTGGTAGTCTGATCCTGTCCCCACGGAAGGAGGTCGACCCATGGCTGACGCACTCCGGAAGCTCCTGCTGGCGGGTCTGGGTACGCTGGACCTGACGGAGGAGAAGCTCAAGTCCGTCTTCGACGAACTGGTGAAGCGCGGCGAGATGAACGAGAAGGATGCGAAGGAGACCATCGCGTCCTGGAAGAACCGTGCCGACGAGCAACGCCAGAAGGTGCAGGCCATCGTCGATGAGTCGGTTCAGAAAGGGCTTAAGGCGATGGGATACGTGCGCGTGAGCGAATACGAGGCGCTCGCGGCGCGCGTGGCGGAACTCGAGCGGAAGGTCGCCCCGCCGCCGCCGGAGCCGGCGGAGCCTTCGGCCGCCTAGACCCGCCCGGCCGCGTATGCCTGGAGCAACGCCGGCCCAGGGCACGGGCCAGCTGCGCCGCCTGCGGGACATCGCCCAGGTCCTGGTGAAGTACGGGTTCCAGGACGTGGCGGCCAGGCTGCGCCTCGCCCCGCGGCCGCGCAAGGGTCGCCTGGCCGACGACGGCCGCGCGCGCCTGGCGACCGCCCGTCGCCTTCGGCATGCCTTGGAGGATCTCGGCCCGACCTTCATCAAGTTCGGCCAGGCGCTCAGCACCCGAGCCGATCTCCTGCCCGCCGATCTCGTCGCGGAGTTCGAGAAGCTCCAGGACGCCGTGCCGCCAATGCCCGCGGGGATGGCCGAGGAGACGATCGCCGCCGCGCTCGGGCGCCGAGTGCCGGAGCTGTTCGTCCGGTTCGATCCCGAACCCATTGCCGCCGCGTCCATCGCCCAGGTGCACCGCGCCACGCTGCCCTCGGGCGAAGACGTCGCCGTCAAGGTGCGACGGCCGGGGATCGGCGCCACGATCGAGGGCGACTTGGCGTTGCTGGGCCAACTGGCCCGGCTGGCGGAGCGGTACCTCACGGACGCGGACCTGCTCCAGCCGACGCGTCTCGTCCGTGAATTCGCCCGTGCCATCAGGCGGGAACAGGACCTGGCGCGGGAAGGCCGTACGATCGATCGGTTCCGCGAGCACTTTGCCGGCGATCCGACCATTCTCGTTCCGCGGGTCTACTGGGATCGCACGAAGAGCGCCGTCCTCACGATGGAGTACGTAGACGGCGTCAAAGTGTCCGACCTCGCCGACCGCGGCGGCGACTTCGACCGCGCCGTCGTGGCCCGGAACGGCGGCAACGCCGTCCTGCGCCAGGTGCTGCGGCACGGTCTGTTTCACGCCGATCCCCATCCTGCGAATCTGTTCGTTCTGCCAGGCAACGTCGTCTGCTTCCTGGATTTCGGTACGGTGGGCAGGCTCGACCGCCGGATGCGGGATCGGCTCGCGGCGCTCGGACACGCTATCGTTCGCGAGGACCCGGACCGGATGGCTGACGCCGTGCTCGCGATCGCGGAGCCGGCTGAGGAGGTGTCCCGGTTCGAGTTGAGCCAGGACATCGCCGAACTGCTGGACGCCTACGCGAGCGTGACGCTGAACGACCTGGCCGTTGGGGACCTATTCGCCGAGGCCGCGTCGGTGATGTCTCGGCATCGGCTGCGCTTCCCGCCGGACCTGATGCTGCTTGCGAAGGCGTTTGTGACGATCGAGGGCGTCGGGCGGCAGCTCGACCCGTCGTTCAAGCTTGTCGAACACGCCAGGCCGATGATGGAAGACGTGCTGCGCGATCGTCTCAGCCCGTCGGCGCTGGCGTCACGCCTCGGCGAGGCGGGCCGCGAAGCGGCGGAGACAATCCGGGCAATCCCCGGGGAAGTGCGGGAAATTCTCACGAAGGCCCGGCGGGACCGGCTGCAGATTCAGTTCGTGCACAGGAACCTGGATCACTTCGTCCAGGAGATGGACCGTTCGAGCAACCGGCTCTCGTTCGCCGTGGTGATCGCCGCGCTAATCGTCGGGTCGTCGCTGATCTTTCAGTCGGGCGCGGGACCCACGCTCTTCGGCTATCCAGCGCTCGGCCTGACCGGTTTCCTCACGGCGGCCCTGCTGGGCATCTGGCTGGTGATCGGCATCATGCGGTCTGGGCGGCTGTAGGAGCCGCCCGGCCCGTGCCCGTCACCCCTTGCGGTCATCCATGACCCGAAGGGCAATCGCGAACAGCAGCAGCCCGACCGCACCGCGCCAGTACCCGTACGGCTCCAGCACGAACATCGTCTTGCCGAACGCGAGGAAGGTGCCCACCGCGAACGCCGCCGCCGCGAGTCCGATCAGCATCCAGCACAGGTTCTTCATGTCGGCCTCCCGGTCCCTGACCCCTGGTCCCCGTTGTGCCCTGTCGCCCGTCGCCTGTCGCCTGTCGCCTGTCGCCTGTTGCCTGTTGCCTGTCGCCTGTCGCCTGTCGCCTGTCGCCTGTCGCCTGTCGCCTGTCGCCTGTCGCCTGGTCCCTGTTCTCACTCCCATTCGATCGTCCCGGGCGGCTTCGTCGTGATGTCCAGAGCGAGCCCGCTCACGCCGGGTAGCGCCAGGATCGACCCGCGCAGTTCCGCGAGCAGCGCGAAGGGAAGTTCGGCCGGTGTGGCCGTCATCGCGCGCTCGGAGTGGATGGGACGGACGATCACGAACTCGCGCCCCTCGCCGTCGACACTCATCGGTACCAGGACCGTCGGGCACTGCCAGATGTCGTCGTAGATCCCGTGACGGCGCAGGCCGTCCATCACCAGGTGATCGGCCTCCCTGAGCAGGTCGAGGCGATCGCGGGTGACGGATGCGGCGAGCGGGGTTACCCGCGACGGGGCGGCCGCGCCCAGATTCCAGATGCAGCGGTTGATGCCCGGGACATCCTTGAAGATCGTCGCGGCGAGTTCGAGCAGCCGCGGCCACGGGGCGTCGCCGCTCACGAGGACCGGGTGCTCGTACGACCGCAGGTCGGCCTTGACGCCAACCGACTTGATCGGGAGGGCCATCGTGGTGACGCCGTATCGAGCGGCTACCGCCGCCAGCTTCGGCTCGGCGTCCTCGAGGCCGTCCCGGGTCGCGATGCCCGACGAGCAGAGCAGCCTGACGCCCAGCCCAGGGCCGGGGAACGGGTGGCGCCAGATGAGGTCGTGCGGCAGACCCAGCTTCTCGCCGAGCTCGCGCACCTCGACCTTGTAGAGGTCCGCGAGCGGCTCGACGACCCGGCCCTGCTCGATCATCCGCTCGATGACGGGCACGCGGTTGTGGTGGGTCTTGATCGTGTCGGCGCGCTTCGTCCCGCCCGTTTCGATCGTGTCCGGATAGATCGTGCCCTGGCCGAGCAGGTGGCCCTCGATGCCGAGGTTCTTCGCTTCGCGTTCGAACACTTCGATGAAAGTGTTCCCGATCGCCTTCCGCTTGGCTTCCGGATCGACCAGGCCGGCCAGCGCGCCGAGAAAGGTCTCGCTGGCATCCACGAAGTGGAGATTGCGGTCGAGGCCGAACTGCCTGAACGTCTCGAGGACGCCGCGGCTCTCGTCCTTCCGCATCAGGCCGTTGTCGATGTGCAGCAGGTGCAGGCGGTCCGGGCCCAGCGCCTGCCCGAGTACGCGGGCGGCGACCGTCGAGTCGACGCCGCCAGACGCCAGGAGGAACACAGACTGGCTGCCGACCTGGTGCTGCGTCTTGGCGATCTGCTCCTCGATGTACCGCTCCATCGTCCACGACGGCTGGCAGCCGCAGATTTCGAAGACGAAGTTCGCGATCATCTCGCTGCCGTGGACCGTGTCGTCGACCTCCGGGTGGTACTGGAAGCCGTAGCGCCGGAGGGTGTTCGAGCCGATGGCCGCGAATCGGTGAGCCGGGCCGCCTTCGCCGATGGAGGTGTAGCCCACCTCCTCGAAGTCAGGCCCGACGCTGGTCACCGAGTCGAAGTGACTCATCCACACCCGCTCGGTCCTCGCGAGCCCTTTGAACAGCGGGCAATCCGAGACGACGTGCAGGTCGGCCGGGCCCCATTCGCGACCGCCGTGCACCACCGTGCCCCCGTAGTGCTTGGCGATTTCCTGGTGACCGAAGCAGAAGCCCAGAATCGGGATGTCCAGGTCGTAAATGCCCTTGTTGTAGGTCGAGTCCTCGCCGAAGGCCGACAGGCTCGGGCTTCCCGACAGGATGATGCCCTTGTAGCCCTGGAAGGCCTCGATGGGATCCTCCGGCTGCCGGATTTCGGCCAGCACGTGCAGGCGCCGGACCTTGGTGGCGATGAGATGGGCGTACTGGCCGCCGAAGTCGATGACAGCAATGGCGTCGTGTGTCATGTAGTCGGTGATTCTACCCCCGGAATTCACTAGTGTCGTGAGAATTCGGGAAGTCGGGCGGGAGTGGGGAGCCACGTTGTGAGTCATGAGCTGTGAGTTCTCAGAACTCCTCCACACCGCCGAGTCCGCAGGCGACGCCACACGTCAGACTTCGGTCAAGGCAGGCACGCCTGGGTCCGAACCAGCCGCGCTGTGGTATAACCCGCGCCGACATGCTCGACCCTGCGGCGTGGCCGTGGCCGAAGAGCCTCCTGTCTGTTTTCAGTGATGCCGGGGTCGTCGTTCGCGTGGCTGGCTCCTCGTTCGAGGCCTGGCCTCCGGGCCGAATCCTCTACGACCCACGGCCGCCAGGCGCCCGCGCCGACTCTGCCGCGTCAGCGCCGAGCGGCCTCACGGAGGCCGAGCGGATCGAACTCGTCGAGCGGCGCTAGGACGCGGCCATCCGGGCCTACCAACGGCTGCTCGCGTCGGGGAGCAGCCCCGGCGCGCAGGCTGTCGTCTTGCACCGCCTGGGCCGGGCGCTCCGACGTGCCGGACGCGCCGATGAGGCGCGCCGCGTCTTCGAGCAACTGGCGGAGGTCGATGCGCAGGTCGGGGCCGTGCCTGCCGCGCTCCTCGGACGCTTCGAGGCATGCGGGACCATGCGCGGGGTCGACTCTGGTCGGATAGCATTCCGGACGTGCGCGACGGCGCTCTACGACGATCTGGGCCGTGGCACGTGGCTGGTGGACACCCGGAGGCCATGCTCTCGGGCAGCGACCGCCGGCAATGGATGTTCGGCGGCATGCTCCTGCTGGTGGGCACGGCGTTCGGCCTCACCCGCACCGGGGACGACCGTTATGGGGTGTGGTTCTACCCCGTGCCGGCGAGCGAGCCGCGCAGGCTGTTCGTCAACACGGGCCACATCGTTTCGCTGGCGGTGTCTCCGGATGGCAGGCGCATCGCCTACACGTCGCAGCGGCAGTCCTTGGAGGTCTGGGCGCTCGAGAACTTCCTGCCGTCCGTCGGGCACAAGTGACGCTGCGGCGCCCGCTGGGCCATGAGAGTCGAGCGAAGCCCCCTGACGTGACGCGAGTCTTCTGACTGCCGGCTGGGCGTACGGACGTTCACTCGTCGCAGCCGACGGCGATGGCGAGCGCGCGGCAGACCCTCCGCATGTTCGAGGGCGACAGGTGGCCGACGAAGCGTTCAAGGCGGCTCTGTTCAACCGTCTGAACGTGATCGAGATTGACTGCCGACTGGGTCTTCAATCCCTCGTCGACTCCGACGATGACTTCGCTCGGCGCACCCCGAATCGCCGTGGTGACGGGGGCCACCATGACCGTGTGCAGCAGGCCGATGACGTCCTGCCTGCTCAGAACGAGGACCGGGCGGCGTTTGTCGGGCGCAGAGAACTGATACATCCAGATCTCGCCCCGGTTCACTCCTCGGGCCATGAACCCTCCCGGACCCAGCCCGAGAACTCGTCGCCCAGCCCTTCACCCGATCCGTAGGCGGACGCGTACGCCGCCTTGATGCGTCGGCTTCGACGACGACGCAGATACTCGGCGGCTGCCCGCCGGAGGACCGCCGACCGCCCGTCGCGCCGCACCTCGTCATCGGCGTCGAGTTGGCGGAGCAGGCCTTCGTCGAACATGACCTGTATAGGTTTCATGTGGATAGTATACAAACATACCGGCCCGCGGTCGAGCGGCGGGACGAAGCCCGATGGGTGCCTCGTGCCTTCCAAGTCGTGGCCTCTGTCTCGGCGCGTTCGGCCCGTCTTCGCCCTAGCGGGCTACGGCGAGGCAAGCTGAGCGCGCCCTACCGTACAACCGTCTTCGGTCCTCTTTGCGGTCACGGCGCGTGTGGCCTCAGCGTAGCCCCTGGTCGAGGTCTTCGATCAGGTCCTCGATGTCCTCGAGCCCAACGGACAGGCGGACGAGGCCGTCGGTGACGCCCTGGGCGAGGCGCGCCTCGCGCGAGACGACGCTGTGCGTTGTCGAGGCCGGATGCGTGATGAGCGAGCGCGTGTCGCCGAGGCTCACGGCCAGCGTGCAGACGCGGACCGCATTCTGCAGCCGCGCGCCGGCCTCGACCCCGCCCTTGAGATCGAAGCAGACCATGCCGCCGAAACCGCCGGGCATCTGCCGCCGTGCGAGTTCGTGCTGCGGATGAGAGGGCAGTCCGGGGTAGCTGACCCACGAGACCGCCGGGTGCGCCTCGAGCCATCTGGCGAGCGCGATCGCGTTCGCGTTGTGCCGCTCGACGCGCAGCGGCATCGTCGCCGTGCCGCGCAGCATGAGGTACGCCGTGAAGGGGGCCATGATGCCGCCGTAGTAGCGCACGGGCTCGGTCAGGCAGCGCTGGATGAACTCGCGGCTGCCGACGACCAGGCCGCCGACGGCGTCGCCGTGCCCGCAGAAGTACTTCGTGGCGCTGTGAATGACGACGTCGATGCCGAGCTCGAGCGGGCGCTGGTTGACCGGCGAGGCAAACGTGTTGTCGCAGATGGTCGTGATGCCGGCGGCTCTCGCCATGGCGCCAATCGTCGCGAGGTCGCACAGCGCCAGGGTGGGGTTTCCTGGCGTTTCGAGATAGATGAGGCGCGTGTTCGGCCTGATGGCCGCCTGCACGTTCGCCGGATCGGTCGCGTCGACCAGCGTCGTCTCGATCCCGAGCGACGCGAACTGCGTGTGCATCAGGTGGACGGTGCTCGGGTAGATGGCTTTGGCCGAGACGATGTGGTCGCCGGCCTTCAGGATGGTGAGGATGGCGGACGCGATCGCGGCCATGCCGCTCGCCGTCGCGACCGCGGCCTCGCCGCGCTCCAGCGCAGCCGCCTTCCGCTCGAACGTCGCCACCGTCGGGTTCGCCCAGCGGCTGTAAACGAAGGCCTCCTTCTGCCCGGCGAAGATCTCGGCACCCTGCTCGGCCGTCCCCAGGTGAAAGGTAGTGGCGAGCTGGATGGGCGGCACGAGCGCGCCGGTGACTGGATCCGGCGATTCGCCGGCATGGATGGCGGTGGTATGGATGCCAAGACGACGATCGCTGTTGGACATGGGAGAGACCCTCCGTGCGCCGGCCGGGTCATCGACGAATCCCAGTCGCGGCTCGTTCCCGCGAGTGTACACCGCGACGGCCACGGCTGATGGGTCGCGAAGCAAACCATGTGAGCACGCCGACGCACGGTGCCGACACACGCACCGGAGGGGCCGAAGTCCTCGCGGGGTGGCGACGCGTGGCCTGTGTCGACCGGGGCGCGGACGCCGGGCCCCCGCGTGCCGCCGCCAGCACCCTGAAGGCGCGTGTGACCGGCGTGTCGAACGGTTTGCGGGACGCGGCGGTGAGCGGCATCGCTGGCCACGGCTGATGGGTCGCGAAGCAAACCATGTGAGCACGCCGACGCCCGGTGCCGACACACGCACCGGAGGGGCCGAAGTCCTCGCGGGGTGGCGACGCGTG
>CAYZYG010000005.1:0-24820 GCA_964481395.1 uncultured Vicinamibacterales bacterium | reverse complement strand
GTCGACCGGGGCGCGGACGCCGGGCCCCCGCGTGCCGCCGCCAGCACCCTGAAGGTGCGTGTGACCGGCGTGTCGAACGGTTTGCGGAGCGACCCATCAGCCGTGGCCCACAGATGCGGTAGACGCTCCCGCCTCGGATATGCTGTTGGGCGCCATGGCCATCCTTGCCGTCGCCGGCCTCTACGGCGCGTTCCTCCTGGTCGGCTTCATCGCCGCCCGCAAGGTCCGCGCCGGATCGGCTGCCGACTTCATCGTCGCGGGCCGCGCCATGCCGCTGTGGCTGGCGACGCTCACGATGACGGCGACCTGGGTCGACGGCGGCTATTTGCTCGGTTCGGCCGAAGGCGCGTACCGGTCGAGCCTCGCGTCCGGCGTGCAGGGCGGGCTGTGCTTCGGCATCAGCCTCATCCTCGGCGGCCTGTTCTTCGCACGGCGCATGCGGGCCATGGAGTTCACGACGCTGGTCGACGCGTTCGAGGCGAGGTTCGGCCCGCGCTGGGCGGCGGTGCTCTCCATCCCGGCGATGGCGGCCGAGGTCTTCTGGAGCGCCGAGCTGCTCGTCGCCCTGGGGGCCACGCTCGGCGTCGTCGTTGGCTTCGACCTGACGACCGCGATTCTGCTCTCGGCCGCGGTCGTGACGATCTACACGATGCTCGGCGGCATGTGGTCGGTCGCCTACACGGACGCCATCCAGCTCGGGCTGGTCGTGTTCGGGTTGGCCGTCGCGGTGCCGTTCGTGCTCGACACCGTCGGTGGCCTGCCGGAGGCCTGGCGGACGTACGTCGCGGCCCGGCCGGACCGTGGTGGTCTGCTGCCGCCGTGGCAGGCGCACGGGACGTTCTGGACGCGCGAGTCGCTGGTCGGCTGGTGGGACGTGAGCCTGATGCTGGTCTTCGGCGGGATTCCGTGGAACTGCTACTTCCAGCGCGTGCTGTCGTGCCAGACCCCCGCGCGCGCGCAGTGGCACTCGGTGTTGTCCGGGTTCCTCACCATCGCGTTGACCGTGCCGCCGCTCATCCTCGGGGTGGCGGCCTTCAGCTACGGGTGGCCGCCGGACCTGGCGGCGCGACTGCAGGCCCAGCCTGCCGACACGCTGCCATTGCTGCTGAAGCACGTCGCGCCGCCGCTCGTGGCCGCATTGGGCCTGGCCGCCATCATCGGTGCTGTGACGTCCAGCTTCAGCTCGTCCATCCTGTCCGCGGGCTCGATGTTCAGCTGGAATGCCGGCAAGCGCCTCCTCTGGCCGAACCTGTCGGTCGCGGCCATGCAGCGGGTCATTCGGGTCGCGATCGCGGTTCTGGGCGGGATGGCCGCCGTGATGGCGCTGAAGGTCCAGAGCGTCCAGGCCCTCTGGTTCTTCACCAGCGACCTGGTGTTCGTGCTGCTGTTTCCCCAGCTCGTGTACGCGCTTTTCGACCGCAAGGCGAACCTGGTCGGCTCGGCGACCGCGTTCGCCGTCTCGCTCGTGCTGCGTCTGGGCGGAGGCGAGCCGCTGTTCGGGCTCGCGCCGGTCATCCCGTATCCAGAGGTGGCCTCGCTGGTGCTGCCGATTGGGGACCCCGCCCGGTGGTACGACGCGTCCGGTGCGCTGTTGTTCCCGTACAAGACACTGGCGGCCGCGACAGGACTCGTGCTGTTGCCCGTCGTGTCACGGTTGACGGCGCGGTGGAGCCGGCCTCGGCCGCTGAATTGACGCGGGCACGATCGAAACGCAAGAGGCAGACGACAGCAGGTCGCAGACAGTCGCGGGCGGCACACAGGAGGCCGCGATGATCGGCGGCCTCCTGTGGCTTCGCACAGGTCGAGGGACAGTCCCCGCATCCAGAACCGGTCCCCGATCCCAGTCCCCTGGTTTCCCGTTACTTCGGTTCCAGCACGAGCCGCTCCGCAAGGGCCGCATCCACGGCGTCCTTCGTGAAGCGCATCGGCAGGTACTCGACCTTGTCCCACTTCTCGAGCAGGTCGGCGTAGCGATCGCTCCACACGTGCCCGGACTGCCCCATGGGAATGACGAAGCGAGAGGCGTCGAGCGCGGCGAGATCGACGATCTGCCGGTAGGAGGAGACGAACGTCCGGTCGCGGATGGGCATGACGGGCGTCACGGTGAATCCGTCGCCGCCGCGAGGCACCGTCCGGCTGAACGCCCACCGCAGGGCGGGCACCGTGTCGAACGGATCGTGCGGGAACGCGGCGGCGTTGACGCTGTCCCACCGCCATTTCGAGATGTTCGAGGTGCCTTGGCGGCTGCCCATCTCGGCGATCGCCCGCTGGAGCGCCTGCCCGAGCAGCGTGTCGCACGTTTCCGGTTCGCTCGTGCGCACGTCGTCGCACCACGGCGTCGTGCCCGCCTGCGCGATGGCATCGACGGCCTTGGCCACCACGTAGCGGACCGCGCTGTAGTCGGCGAAGAGTTCGTCGCCCAGGTCGTCTTCGAACAGGGCGCGCACGGCGGCCTCGTACCAGGCCTCGTACAGCGCGGCCTCGGCGCTTTCGCCGCTCAGGGTGCCGTCCCAGTCCTGTAGCCGATCCATCGCGTCGCGGCTCGCCGCGTCCAGGGGCCTGGCCCGCAGGAGGAAGCGCAGGACGGTGCGCGCCTGCGAGGAGCGGACGTCGCGCTGCATCCGGGCCATGTCTTCGACGGCCAGCCGGCTGGATCCCTCGAGCAGTTCGGTAATGCGGGCGGCCCGGTACGGCGCTTCCCAACTCGTGCCCAGGTTGAAGGGATAGCTGTCCGGCACGGGTTGGTTGTTGGCCGTGACGAGGAATCCGCGGCCGGGGTTCAGCACCTTCGGCCACTCGCTCTCGTGCAGGTAGCCGCGCCAGTCGAACTCGCTCGTCCAGCCGGGGAGGGGACGGCTGCCGTCGTGGTTCAGCCGGACCGGCAGCGCGCCGGGACCCACGTAGCCGATGTTGCCGTCCACGTCGGCGTAGACGACGTTCAGCGTCGGCACGTGTACCGGCGACAGCGCCGCCACGAATTCGCCCCAGTCCGAGGCGCGATTGACGCCCAAAAACGCGCCCGCCGTGGGGTCGCTCTCGTCGAGACCGGTCCAGCGCAGCGCCAGCGCCGTTTGCGGGCGGTCGAGGACGTCCGAGATGAGCGGGCCGTGGCGCGTGATGCGGATCCGGATGGGCACGTCTTCCTGGCCCCGGACCTTGATGACATCGTGCAGCACGGTCATCTGTTCCCACGCGCCGTCGTACTGGACCTGGTCGCGCGTGTTCACGCGCTCGAGATACAGGTCCTGGACGTCGGCGAGCATCGCCGTGATGCCCCACGCCACGCGTCGGTTGTGTCCGACGAGAATCCCCGGCGTTCCCGGCAGGCTGGCACCGATCACGTCGAGGGCGCCGCCGCTGATGTGGGCGAGATACCACACCGCGGGAGCCTGGCCGCCGAGGTGCGGGTCGTTGGCCAGCAGAGGCCGGCCCGTGATGCTGCGCAGTCCCGACACGACCCAGCTGTTGCTGCCTCCACCCAGCGCCGGGCCCACCGGCAGCGACGCGACGAGGTCGTGGAGGCCCTCGAGGTCAGCCAGCATGCGAGGCCCGCTGGCGCGGGGGACCCGCGCGCGCGGCGTCTGCTCCGGCGGGCCCGCGGACGGACCCGACCCCGGCGCCAGCGGCGCGTCGGCCGAACCGCCTGGCAGGATGATGGGACCGTTCAGGGTGTACGACGGCATCAGGTCGTCGGCGGCCGCGTCGCCCACCCGGGCTGCAAGGCGGACGCGCAGCAGTTCCTGCGACCAGTTCTGGCTCAGCGACCACGCCATCGCCTTTTGCCAGGCGAGGACGTCTTCGCCACGCCAGGGGTCGGGCGAAACGCGCAGGAGCGCGAACTCCACCGGAAGACCTCCGCCCCGGCGCGTGGCGAGAAAGCCGTTGATGCCGGCGACGTAGGCCTCGATGAGCGCCCGCGTGTCGGCGTCGAGTTTGTGCCACGCCGTCCGCGCCGCCCGTGCGATGCCGACCGTACGCAGGAGCCGGTCCGCGCTGAGGGTGTCGGGGCCGGCAAACTCGGACAGCCGCCCCTGCGCGACCCGCCGCTGGAATTCCATCTGCCACAGCCGCTCCTGAGCGTGGACGTAGCCGAGCGCGTAGAGCGCATCGGCCTCGTTCGACGCACGGATGTGGGGAATGCCGTCGACATCACGAATGATGTCGACGCGGTCCCGGAGGCCGTCGATGTGAACGGTGCCGCTGACCTTCGGCAGGGGAGCGCGCAGTCGCCAGAACGCGAACGCGCCCGCGACAAGCACGACCGCCAGCACGAGCAGGACGAGACGGCGGAACCAGTGCCGCGTGGGCCGGGGCGGGGCTGGGATGGCAGAGGCCATGGTGGACTGGGCCTCTATCTTATCCGGTTTGCCGCCGGCGCACGCTCCAGACGAACGGAGCCGCAGTCTGCGGCTGGAGCAGACGAGGCCTGTGATGCCTTGGCGTCATTCCCGCGAAAGCGGGAATCCACGGCTGGATTCCGGGTTCCGCCGCGCCCCTCGACTTCGCCCGGGGCAGCCCTGAGCTGCGCCGAAGGGCGCGGCCCCGGAATGACGATCCTGGCGAGAACCAATCCCCAGTCCCCAACCCCCAATTCCCGACTCCAAGGTCACAGATGAGACCGGGTGAACTGGGAACTAGACACGGCCCTCACGCGGCCGCTACAGTGCCCACCATGCACGCCAGGAGCCCTGTGGTCGCCGCCGTTACCATTGGACAGTCGCCCCGGCCTGACATCGTCGCTGATCTGGCGGTGCTCGCTCCGGACGTCGAGTGGGTGCAGGCCGGCGCCCTCGACGGTCTGGATGCCGAGGTCGTGGCCGCGCTGGCACCCGCAGATGATGACGTGCCGCTGATTACGCGGGCATTCGACCGGACGGTGGTCGTGGGCGAGCGGGCGATCGCGCCGCGCCTGCAGGCCGCCGTCGACCGCGCGGTGACGGGGGCGCGTGCGGTCGTCATCCTGTGCGCCGGCGACCCGCCCCCGCTGTTCGCCCCGGTGCCCGTCGTGTGGCCGGGCTCCCTGCTCGACGCGGTCGCGGCGAGCCTTGCGCCGGGGCTGCGCCTGAACGTCTTCGTTCCGGTCGACGGCCAGGTCGAACGCCAGCGGCGCCGATGGCACGGCCGGCGTGTGCCCGTCCGGGTGTCGGTCGTCGCGCCATACGGTGAGACGGACTTCGAGGCGGCCGGTCGGGCGGCTCAGGGCACCGGCGATCTCACCATCCTGGACTGCCTCGGGTACGGCCTCGCGCACCAGCGCCTCGTGCAACGCGGGGCCGGGCACCCGGTCCTGTCCGCCCGGTCCCTCGCCGCCCGCGTGGTGGCCGAACTGGTGTCGCCGCTTTCGGGTTAAGATGGCGCACGCTGCTGACGGAGCGTGCCCCCGGCCCCCACCGGCACCCTCCGCTCCTCAGCACCCAGAACACCACCTGATGCGTCAGTCCTTCCGTCCACGTGCCGGCGCGGTTCTCATCGTGTGCGCACTCGCCGCGGCGGGCCCCAAGGCGCCCCCGTTCCTGGCGTCGTCGATGGACGTGCCCTCCGCCGCCGGCAACGGAGACGAAGGGCGGGCCATCACATTGATGGACACGTCGATCGACGCCATCCGGACGCTTCGCCTCGGTCGTGGCTTGCCGATAGACCCGGCGCTGGATCCCAACGGCACCGGACTCATCGGCGACGAGTTCACGCCGCTCACCACGTCGCTCGGCGAGGTCGCGGACAAGCGGACGACGACCAACCCGGTCTTCGCGGCCGTGATGGTCCGAATCTTCAAGGAGACCAGCCTCCGGGCGGGTGACGTCGTGGCCGTCGGGGCGAGCGGATCGTTTCCTGCCCTGCTGCTGGCGACGCTGTCGGCCGCGCGCGTGCTCGACCTGGAACCCGTCGTGATCTACTCGGTCGGCTCCTCGATGTACGGCGCCAACCTGCCGGGATTCACCTTCGTCGATATGCTCGCGGGGCTGCGCGAGCGCGGACTGCTGCCGTATGGAATCGCGGCGGTGTCGGCAGGCGGCGACGGCGATCGCGGGACGGGCGTGCTCTTCGACGAGGAGGGCTCGGCGCTGCTGGCCGAGACCCGTCGGTACGGCCTTCCGGTGATTGCGGCGCCGTCCCTTGAGGCGAGCATTCAGGAGCGGCTGCGCGTCTATCGCACCGCGAGCCTGGGCCGCCCGATCCGCTGCTACGTGAACATCGGCGGCGCCTCGGCGAGCGTCGGGCCGACCGAGGCATCGCTGGCGCTGCCCAACGGCCTCGTTCGTCGCGTCGGCCGGATGCCCGACGGGCCCGTGCGAGGCGTGCTGTTCGAGTTTGCGTCGCGCCTGGTTCCCGTGGTGCACCTGCTGCACGCGCGCGGGCTGGCGCGCGCGTACGATCTGCCGTTCGATCCGGTGCCGTTGCCGGACGCATTTCGCTGGACAGGAATCGGAGAGACACGATGAGACGAGCCGTATGGACATCGAGTGTCGCTGCCGCCGCACTGGCTGCGGTCGTGACGGTGAATGCCGCTGTGTCAGGGGCCCCTCCCGTCAAGGGACAGACGCCGCTGCTTATCACGAACGCGGGCCAGGGGCCCGGGGCGAAGATGGTGCGCCTGCTGGTCCAGCAGAGCGGGGCCGTGAGCGACTTCGACTACAACGCCGAGCCCCAGCCTGCGGATCTCAAGGCGAAGCCCTACAAGACGCTCATGGTCGTGCTCGGTTCCACGGCCAAGGGACTGGGAGCGTCCGGCATCACGATCGATCAGGAGATCGAACGCCTCAACGCGATGATGGCCGAGGCGAAGAAGCTGAAGCTCCAGGTCGTGGCGGTGCTCCTCGAGGGCAAGACGCGGCGCGGCAAGCCGGGCGGCGCCGACGAGCGGTGCATCGACGCCATCGCGCCCTTCGCACAGTACCTCGTCGTCAAGAAGGACGGCAATGAGGACGGACGTTTCGATGCGATCGCCAAGAAGACGGGCGCGCCGCTGACGTTCATCGACGACGCCATCGACTTCAAGGAAATCGCGAAGGCCATGTACGCGAAGTAGGGGGCAGATCGGCCTCACTCGCGGCGTGCGAGGCGGCGCCCCTTCTGGCAGCCCGGTCCGGAGCCTGACGTGAGCACCTACACGACGACGTCGTACACCCTCGCGGCGATGGTGGTGACTTTCGCGCTGAGCAGCTGGCGGTTCAAATCGCCGGAGCTGTCGATGGTGGTGACGGCGCTCGTCGGGGCGCTCGTGGCCGGACTCGGGTTCCCGGCGCACCTCTTCGTCGAAGGCACGTTCACCTTCCTGGACCTGGCGTTCATCTTCATCACGGCGTGCGTCTTCATGAACGCCTACGCCGAGGTGGGGGCGATGAACGCGCTGGTCCGTGGTCTCGTCACCCGACTGCACCGCCGGAAGTGGCTGCTGCTCACGGTGCTGGCGCTCCTGATGCTCGTGCCCGGGGCCCTGACCGGAGCCGGTGTCGTCTCCGTTCTGGTGGTCGGCGGCCTCGTGGCCGCAGTCCTGCGACTCATGGGCCTCGCCGAAGGGAAGGTCGCGGCGTTCGTCTTCATGCTCGGGATCCTGTCCGCGGTGGCTCCGCCCATCAACGTGTGGGCGATGCTGATGGCCGCCGGGGCCAACATGCCCTACGTCGGCTTCGACCTGGTCCTCCTGGTGCCCGTGCTCGCCGTGACGCTGGCCACGGTCGTGACGCTCGGATGGGGCGCGGTTCCGCAGCCGAAGGAGGCCATCCTGGCGGGTCTGCCACCGCTGCCTCCCGGCATGACGTGGTGGCGGGCGGCGATTCCCCTGCTCATCCTGCTCGGGCTGAGCCTGGCCACGAAGTACGCCGCCTTCCACGTCCCGACGCTGGGCTTTCCGCTCATCTTCCTGATCTGTGCGGCAGCCACGGTGCTCCTGGACCCGGTCCGCCGCCCGTTCTCCCGATGGCGCGAGGTGGTCAACGACACCGTCGAGCAGGTCTTCCCGCTGGTGGCCACCATGGTCAGCGTGGGCGTGCTCGTCAACATCCTGGCTGCGACCGGCGTCCGGGGCCTCATCGCCATCAGCTTCGTGGCCCTGCCCATCGTCGGCATCTGGGCCACGTCGCTGTTCGTCTGCCCGCTCGCCCAGGGCTCGCTGGGATTCGGAAGCGCCGTCATCCTGGGCACGCCCCTGATCTTCGTGTTCAACGCCGTTGGGGCGAACGTGACGGTCGTGGCGGCCGCGTTCAGTCTGCTGTTCGCGCTGGGCGACTGCCTGCCGCCCTCGCGTATCGTCGGGCGGACGGCCATCGAGACGGTCGGGTACACCGGCAGTTATCTCTCGTTCCTGAGGGCGACCGCCATCCCGTGGATCATCATGGGCCTGGTCGCGCTCTCCATGATCATCTTCCCGGCACGGTATGCGTTCCTGGTGAAGTACTGAGGCGGAGGCCACGGTGATCCTCTTGCAGGACCTGATCCACTACAGCTACTTCGTGATGTCGGCCGCGATCGCCCTGCTGCTCGTCACGCGCCTCTTCGGGCGCAGGACCCGCCGCAGCCTGGCGTACGACCTCGTGTACGCGTACACCATCATCCCGTTTGTGCTGCGGGCGCTGCACATCAAGTGAGGTGAGGGATGGTCAGGCGCACGCTCCTGCTGGCGGCCGCGGCGGTGCTCATGGTCGTCGGCACCAGAGATATCCGAGCGCTCCGAGCGTTCCGTGAGACGGTGGTGGTGTCCCCGGCGTTTACCCGCCAGGTGCCGCTCAGCACGTACTTCGACGGCATCGCCGGGTCGCTCATGGACGCCCCGGTCTACCTCTTCGACTCGGGCGAGCCGGGCGGCTCGGTGCTGATTCTCGGCGGCGCCCACCCGTACGAGCCGGCCAGCCCGCTCATGGCGTACGTGGTCATGGAGAACATCGCGGTGACGAAGGGGCGGGTGTTCGTCATCGCGCGCGCCAACATGAGCGCCGCGACGCAGGGCATGCTGGGCAATGCGTACCCCCCGTTCTTCCGGGTGAAGACGCCCTGGGGCGAGAAGACGTTCCGCATTGGAGACCGTGAAACGAGCCCGCTCGAGCAGTGGCCCGATCCGTTTACGTTCGTCCACTACCCATCGAAGCAGAACCAGGCGTACCAGGACAGCCGGAACCTCAACCGGACGTTTCCCGGCCGTCCGGACGGTAACCTGACCGAGCGGACGTCGTTCGCCATCTCCGAACTGATCCGCCGCGAGAAAATCGACATGACGATTGACGTCCACGAGGCGTCGCTCGGCTATCCGGTCGTATCGACCTACGTGTGCCACCAGCGGGCGGACGAGATCTGCATGATGGCGTCGATGATGCTGTCGGCCGAGCAGTTCCCGATGAAGACCGAAACCTCCCCGGTGTCGCTCCGCGGGTTCACGCACCGGGAGATTGGCGACTTCACCGAGTCGTTCGCCGTGCTGATGGAGACCCCGGAGCCATTCATCGACAAGTTCGTGGGACCGATGACCGAAGACCTCATGGTCACGGGACGTGACGAATTCGTGCAGACGGCCGCCGAGCGGGGGCTGCTGTACACCGATTACGACATCAAGACCGGCGCGTCGCTCGACTATCGCGTCGGGCGACACCTGTCGGGCGCCCTGGAAGTAATCAAGCAGATGGGAGAGTTTTACCCGGACAAGTCGCTGCGGGTGACGTGGCCCACGTACGCGGACGTGATGAAGGACGGCGTCGGGCGCTTCCTCCACGACCCCACGAAGGCAGCCCCGGGACGGGTGTTTAGGAACTGACGAGGGACGCGTTCAAACAGTAGACAGGGGACAGTAGACAGTAGACGGTCGGGAAAGACAGAAGACAGAAGACGGGGACTGGAAGAGTCGGCCTGATCGGCCGACTTCAGGCTCCGTCGGAAGACGGGCAGGTCGCAGAACCGCAGTGAGCAGGAAGTGACACCCAGAGAACGGTTGGTGGAGAGCGGCGGTCACGATCAGGAATTCAGGAGCGAGAGCATGAAGAAGACGTACGTGCGCGGCATCGCGTGGTTGCTCATCGGGGTCGTCGTCCTGCAGTGGGGACCGGTGCTGGATGCGTGCACCATCCTCGGCATCGGCAAGCGGGCGATGGCGGACGGAACGACGGTCATCACGCACAACGACGACTCCAGCGTGGCGGACTACCCGTTGCGGATTGTCCCGGCGCAGGACTGGCCCGAGGGCGCCAGGCGGAAGATCGTCGCCAACGCGCACACCCGTGACGGCGGCAACGTGCTGGGTGACATGCCGCAGGTGCCCCACACGTACCGGTACTTCATGTCGCGCTACTCCTTCATGAACGAGAAGGGCGTGGCGATTGCCGAGTCCACGTTCAGCATCGACACGACGACCGACTACGGGAAGAAGGTCCGCGACGTGATGTGGACGAAGGGGGACGGGCTCGTCGACTGCTGGATGGCCCAGGACGTGGCCCTCGAGCGCGCCTCGACCGCGCGCGAGGCCGTCCAGATCATGGGCAAGCTCGTGGAGGAGTTCGGCTTCCTCACCGAGACCGGCGGAGGCGGCGAGACGATGACCGTCACCGACGGGAGCGAGACGTGGGCGGCGGAATTCTACGGCCGCGACATCTGGGCTGCCGTGCGCATCCCGGACGACCACATCTTCGTGGCGGCGAACCGGGCGCGGATCGGCGCCATCGACCTGGCCGACAAGGCCAACGTGATGGCGTCGCCCAAGATCGTCTCCTTCGCAGTCGAACAGGGCTGGTTCGATCCGAAGGCCGGCAAGCCCTTCGTCGTGCACGAGATCTACGCCCCCGACGACCCGGTCACCTCGTCGCGCCGGGAGTGGCGGGTCTACGACCTGGTGGCGCCGTCGCTGAAGCTGTCGCCGAGCGAAGCGCGGTACCCGTTTTCGGTCAAGCCCGACAAGCCGCTCACGCTCGAAGACATCCGGAAGATCCAGGCCGATTACTACGAGGGCACGCCGTACGACATGACGAAGGGCCCGGCGGCCGGCCCGTGGGGCAATCCCATCCGGTACGTCAACCGCGGGGGCAAGGGAT
The DNA here is from genome assembly GCA_964481395.1 of uncultured Vicinamibacterales bacterium. Lineage (GTDB taxonomy): Bacteria > Acidobacteriota > Vicinamibacteria > Vicinamibacterales > JAKQTR01 > JBFMFH01. The sequence goes on along the minus strand of CAYZYG010000005.1, from coordinate 13,811 downwards.
CGTTCGAGCGCAGCATCAACGTCCAGCGGACGTACTACCTGCACATCGGACAGGTGAACGCGTCGCTGCCCGAGCCGCTGCGCGGCACGAGCTGGTTCGGCTACGGCGCGCCCGCGACGTCCTATCTGACCCCGCTCTGGCCGGCCATGACCGAAATCCCCGCGTTCCTGAGCCGCGGCGATCGCTACGGGGCGTTCGACCGCGAGTCCGGCTTCTGGACGAACATCTACGTGCAGCAAATGGCCGAACTGCACTTCAGCGAGGCGATCAAGCACGTCACCGCGGCGCGCGAGCCCCGGCTGAGCATGCTGTACGCCCTCACGCCCAAGGTGCTCGAGTTCGTCGCCCAGGTCTACGCGAAGGACCCGGCCGCGGCGCTGAACATGCTGACCCAGTTCGGGTCGGCCAACGCCGTGGCCTGGCAGCAGGACTGGGTGAAGCTCGGCGACGCGCTGCTCGGCAAGTACGCGATGGGCATGGTCGACGGCCACCCCACAGGTTACCCGCAGTGGTGGAACGACCTGATCGGCTACAAACCCCTCGTGCGGTAGCTTCGCCGAGCGACCCCCGGGGGACCGTATCCCGATCGCGGCCCGGCCCGCCGACCCTCATCCGCCCTGGCGGATGACGATTGTCCGCGTACCGACGGTGATCGTGGTCGTTCGCTCCGCCCCGCTGGCGTTCGGCGCGACGCGGCACGTCACGCGGTTGTCTCCGTAACGGGGCATCGAGGTCAGCACGCTCACCCACGACGACTGCGAGACGGCGGTCCACATGCAGGCGTCCTGAAGAGGTCCACCACACGCGGGGTCGACCGGGCTGGCGTACGCCTCGAACGCGACGTCTCCGCCGGAGGCAGCCACGTCGAGGATGGCGGGCGCGAGGGCATAGAGGCACCCCGTCTGCACGACACGCACGTTCTGGCCCAGAGTAGGCGCCAGCCACCGCACCTCGACGTTCGCGTCGCGGGTGTCAAGGAAGTTGTCCGAAAACGCGAAGCGCACGGATCCGCTTCCGGTTCCGCTGTGGCCTGAGATCACTGACAGCCAGGCCGCAGAGGGCGAGGCCGTCCAGGCGCAGCCGGACTGCGTGTCGACCGCGAAGGTCCGTTCGCGTCCCCTGAGGCACTCGGCGAAAGACGTCGGCGAGACCGCATAGGTGCACGTTTGGTTTCCTGCTTGATGGACCACGAATGTCTGGCCACCGACGGTCATGGTCCCGGTTCGAGACCCGAGGCCCGTGTGCGCCTCGACGCGGTAGGACACGGTGCCGCTGCCCCTCCCGGAGCCGACAGGCGGAGACGTGACCTGGATCCAGCCGACCGTGCTCTGCACGGCCCAGGCACACTCCGGCGCAGCGCTGACCGAGAACGCACCGGTTCCCCCTGCTGGCCCGAAATCCTCGTCGTCAGGCGCAATGGTGACCTGACACGGGACGACACCCGACTGCTGAATGACGTGGGCGACGCCCGCGACGGTTATCCGTCCCGTGCGCGACCGCTCGTCCGAATTGGCGGCGACCACGTACCCGACCGTACCGTGCCCGGAGTACGCGGTTGCCCGCTGCTCCGGCGAACGGACGCCGACGGCCACCGTGATCCACTCGTCTGCGCTCGTCGCCTCCCACGCGCACCCCGGGGGAGCCGCGACGTCGAACGCGCCCGTGCCGCCGGCCGCGCCGAACGTACGCTCCTCGGGAGTGACGACGTACGTGCAGGCCTGCGCTGCCTGGCTGACACTGACCGTGAGACCAGCGACCGTCAGCGTTGCGGACCGCGGCGTTCCCCCCGGGTTCGCCTCGACGGCGACCACGACCGTGCCGGGTCCGGTGCCCGCCGTTCCGCTGGCGATCGTGACCCACGCGGTTCCTGACGCAGCGGTCCACCCGCATCCGCTTTGCGTGGCCACGGCCACAGAGACCGTGCCGCCTTCGGCGCCGACCGCCGCTGACGTCGAGGACAGGCTGAACGTGCAGCTCGGGGTCGGCTGCGTTGGAGGAGCGGTGCAGCCGACCGTCAGGACGACGAGAGCGCACACGGGACGTAGGTATCGCATCTTTCTGGCAACCGGGGGGCGGAGGACTCACCGAGGGGACCTGAATACCTGCACTTTAGCCTTCGGCGCACGAGTACAGCAACGCTTCATGCGCTCCCAGGGCTGAGGGCAGAGCCAGCGGGGAGCACGCGACGCCCGATTGCAGCGCGTCGCCGGGCTCGCGCATCGGAGCACTCGCGTCTCCGATGCGCAAGGCGGGCTACCGCCTGTCGCCGGTCCGGGCGCGCGCCGGCCGTCAGCCAGCCGGCGCGAGGTGCAGGGGACCGCCGGGGCCCAGGGGAAGCCCGATCGCCATCCAGATGACCAGCAGGATGGACCAGAAGATCCCGAAGATGACGGTGTAGGGGACCATCGTGGCGATGATCGTCCCCACGCCGTACTGCTCGTCGTACTTCTGGGCGAACGCGACGATCAGCGCGAAGTAGCTCATCATCGGCGTGATCGGATTCGTGATCGAATCCCCAATCCGGAACGCCGCCTGCGTGAGCGCCGGGTCGTAGCCGAGGAGCATGAACATCGGTACGAACACCGGGGCCATGATGGCCCACTTGGCCGACGCGCTGCCCATGAACAGGTTGATGAACGCCGACAGGACCACAAAGCACAGGAGCAGGGGAATCCCCGTCAGCCCGATTGCCCGGAGTCCGGTGGCGCCGTCGATGGCGAGGATGATGCCCAGGTTCGAATACCGGAAGAACGCAACGAACTGAGCGGCGAAGAACACCAGGACGATGTACGTGCCCATGCCCGACATCGACTTGATGATGTGCTTCATCAGGTCCTTGTCGTTCTTGATGGTCTTGACCACCGCGCCGTACACGAGGCCCGGGATGAAGAAGAACAGGACGATGGCCGTGATGATGCCGTGAAAGAAGGGTGAGCGAAGCACGTCGCCCGTCTTCGGATCCCGCAGGACGCCGTTCTCAGGGACGACGCTGAGCGCGAGCAGGACCAGGATTACGAGGAGACTGGCTCCTGCCCACAGAAGGCCCCGCTTCTCCGCCGGCGAGATCTCGTCCAGGCGAATCCGCTCCGCATTTCCCTTGTAGACTCCCAGCCTCGGCTCGACGATTCGCTCGGTAATCCACGTGCCCAAAACGACGATGAGGACGGCCGAGACGAACATGAAGTAGAAATTGACGGTCGGGTTCACCGTCTTCTGCGGGTCGAGAATCTGCGCGGCCGACTGGCTCAGTCCCGCCAGGACGGGATCGACGGAGCCGATGAGGAAATTGGCGCCGAATCCGCCGCTGACGCCGCAGAACGCGGCCGCAAGGCCCGCGATCGGATGCCGCCCGAGCGCGTGAAACACCGCCGCGCCGAGCGGGATGAGTACGACGTAGCCCGCCTCGGAAGCCAGGTGCGAGACGATCGCCGATGCCACGATGGCCGCGGTGACCATCCGCTTCGGTGCCTTGATGACGAGCGCCCGGATCATCAGGGTGAAGAGCCCTGACCCCTCAGCCACGCCAATGCCGATCATGCAGACGAGCACCAGTCCCAGCGGCGGGAAGTCGACGAAGTTCTTCGTGACGTTCTCGTAGATCCACCGGATGCCGTCCCAGTCCAGCAGGCTGCGCGTCGCGATGACCGATCCGTCTACAGGATGGGTCGCCTGCATGCCGGCGGCGTGACCGAGCCAGGAGACGCCCGCGACGATGAGCGCCAGGAGCAGGAACAGCGTGGCGGGGTGGGGGAGCCTGTTGCCGACCACCTCGATGCCATCGAGGATGCGGGGGAAGAGTGTCGAGAGCTTCAGTTTCATGACCGGGAAGTCTACGGCCTCGGCGACGGGGCCGCAAGTCGGTTCTGCCGTCTCCACCCGTAGTAGACCGGCACGCCCAGACCCAGAAAGAGCAGTCCGGCCCAGGCCTGGGCCGGCTTCTGGATCAGCGTCATGACGACGAACGACGCCGACATGACCACGAAGAACAGCGGCACCCACGGATAACCCGGCACGCGGTACGGGCGTGGCGCATCGGGCATGGTACGGCGCAGCACGATGACGCTCGCTCCACCGAGGGCGAAGAAGATCCAGTCGGTGAAGACGACGTACGAGATCAGGTTCTCGAAGGTACCCCAGAAGAGGATCAGGACCGCTGCCCACAGCGACTGGAGCACGATGGCGAACGCCGGCGTCTGGAATCTGGGATGGACGTCCGCGACCTTTCTGAAGAACAGGCCATCGGCCGCCATCGCATAGTAGATTCGGGGAGCCGTCAGCGTATAGATGCCGACGACGCCGAACGTCGAGATGAAGATGGCCATGGCAATCAGCGACCCGCCGACCGGGCCGAGGACCCGTTCGACGGCGTCGGCTGCCACGGTCGGGGTCGCGGCCATTTCGCCGGGTGTCATCAGGAAGAGGTACGCCAGGTTGGTGGCGAGATAGATCACGAGTACCGCCGACGCCCCAACGGTCATGGCGAGCGGAAGCGTCCGCCGCGGACGCTGGACCTCGGCGCTCGCGTAGGTGGCGTGCTGCCATCCACCGAATGACCACAGCACGCCGACCATGCCCAGGGCGAGCGCGCCCCACAGGTCATCCGGCGGCGCGAACCCTGCGGCCGAGAAGTCGGTAGTCCCGCTCGACCCGAACACCAGCCCCGCCACGACCAGTCCCCCGATGCCTGCCAGTTTCAGTACGGTGAAGACATCCGAGAAGATGGCGCCCGCCTTCACCCCCAGCACGTTGACCGTGGTCAAGGCGAGGAGGCCGCCGACTGCGACGGCCTTCAGCCCCGCCGGTCCGAGGGGCACGAAGTAGCCCAGGTACGTCGCAAAGGCGATGCTCAACGCGCCCAGGCCACCGGCGTTGACCACCATGAAGTAGGCCCAGCCGAAGAGGAACCCGGTCAGGCTGCCGAACGCGCGGGAGATAAAGACGTACTGACCGCCGGCTTCGGGCAGCAGCGAGGCGGCTTCGGAGAACGTCAGCGCGCCGGCGAGGGTGATAAGGCCGCCAGCAATCCACACACCGAAGATGAGCCAGGGCGTTTCGACGTCGCGGGCGATGGTGGCCGGCGTCAGGAAGATGCCGGATCCAATCGTGCCCCCGATCGCAATCATCGTCATGTCGAAAGTCGTGAGCGAACGCTTCAGGTGGGCCATGGCGGGGCATCGTAATACAGGGGGCAGGCGGCAGGCGACAGGCGACAGGGAGGACCGGGGACCGGGGATCGGGGACCGGGGACCGGGGATCGGGGACCGGGGACCGGGGATCGGGGATCAGGGATCGGGGATCGGGGATCGGGGAACAGGGATCAGGGATCAGGGATCAGGGAACAGGGATCAGGGATCAGGGGGCGGTTGCCGGGGCGAGGCGGCGTAGAGGAGAATCATCGGCGTGCCGGATCAGCTGGATCTGTTCGGGGACGGGAGCGAGCCGGATCGGGTGACGCAGAGCCGACGGACCGGCGCATGGCCGACGCCGGGGTCGCCGCTGGAGCAGCGGTACGAGCGCTATCGAGTGCTCGCGGCGAGCCTGCCGCCGCACTTGCGAATGGGTACCAGTTCGTGGAGCTTCCCCGGGTGGCAGGGCATCGTCTACAGCCGTAGACGAGGCACGGCGCACCTGGCTCGCGAAGGGCTTCGGGAGTACGTGCAGCACCCCCTGCTGCGGACCGTTGGTATCGACCGCAGTTACTACGCGCCGATTCCCGCCGATGACTTGTGCGGCTACGCCGGACAGTTGCTGCCGGGATTCGAATGCTGCATCAAGGCGCCAGCGGCGGTGACGTCTCCCGTCCTCACGGGGTTCGGCCGGCACGCCGGGAACCCGGACTACCTGTCAGCGGACCGCCTGCGGTCCGACCTGCTCGACCCGCTGGCGGCCAACTTCGCCGCGCACACGGGCCCCATCCTGCTGCAGTTCCCGCCCCCGGCACGCAGCCTGGACGCTTCTCCGAGTGCCTTCATCGAGGGCCTGGACCGGCTGCTGGAGGGCGTGGGGGAGGGGTGGCGCTGCGCCGTCGAAGTGCGCGACAAATGGGCACTCACGGACGGCTACCGGCGGGTTCTCACCCGTCACGGTGCCGCCCACGTGTACAACTACTGGTCGGCGATGCCGATGCCCGGGGCTCAGGCGCGGGTGCTTCCGCCGGAAGACCAGCCGTTCGTGGTGATTCGCCTCCTGCTCAGGCCGGGCACGTGGTATGAGGAGCAGCGCGAGGTGTTCGCCCCGTTCAATCAGCTGGCGTCGCCTGATGAGGCGATGCGCCGGGACGTGCTGACCCTCATCCGGCGCGCGGCGGCGGCCGCACTGCCGACCTTCGTGCTGGTCAACAACAAGGCCGAGGGCTCGGCGCCGCTCACCATCGAGGCGCTTGCCGAGCGATACGTCGTCGACGAGTCCAACGGCCGCTGACCGCCTGCCCCGTCGCCAGCGACGATGCGCGCTGGCCCACGAAAACAACGGGCGGCAACCGGGTCTCCCCGACTGCCGCCCGCATGCTGCCGTGTCCGATGAGTCGGGCTGCGTACTACCGGATGACGTACCGCATGCCCGCCCAGAACTGGTAGTTGTTCTCGAGCGAATCGCCCAGGAAGAAGCGTCCTTCACCCGTGAGGAACAGCTTGTCGTTCCTGTCGTTCGTCCACAACTGGTGGCCGAACTGGATCGACAACGTCGGCGCCACCCAGTCGGTGTGGTTGAAGTCCCACACGCCCACGCCGGCACCGAAGTACGTCGTCATGTCGGTCGTCGTGTAGTAGTTCGCCTGGACCTCGGCGAACACCGACGTGTGACCGGAGTCCTCGAAGTTGACGGCCACGCCGAACGTCGGCGCCAGCTTGAACTGCGGCGACACCTTGAACTCCGGCCCGAAGGTCACGCCCAGCAGCGGTGAGCACTGCGACACGTCATGGGTGTGCCCGCTCTCTTCGATCTCGCGCGTCCGCCGCTCCTTGCCGAAGAAGCCGCCGACGAACCAGTCGATCTTCTCCTTCTGCTCGGCCGCCAGGCGCTCGGCTTCCAGGCGCTCCTTCTCGGCCTGCTCGGCCGCGAGGCGCTCCTTTTCGAGTCGCTCCTTCTCGAGTCGTTCCTTCTCGAGGCGCTCCTTTTCGAGGCGTTCCTTCTCGCGGCGCTCGGCCTCGAGCTTGGCCTGTGCAGCCTTCTCCTTCTCGACGCGCTCGCGCTCCAGCCGCTCCTTCTCCGCGCGCTCGGCGTCGAGGCGCGCCTTCTCGCGGCTGGGCTCGGATGACACCAGCGCGATGTTCGCGCAGGTCTTGGGCAGGACGAAGGTATAGGTCTGGACCATGTCGTCGATCACGAAGGTCCAGCCGTCGAACCCCTTCTTGCCGCCCCACTTGATGTTCCGGACGATTTCGGGTGTGCGGCCGCCTCGCCGGAAGGCCATCCACACCATGGTGCCGCCAGGTTCGAACACCGTCTCCTTGAACTGGGCCGGATCGGCCTTGGTCAGGATGTCGATGACGGTCGGCGTGAGCGGGGCCAGCCCCGCTTTGTCCATGACGGTCCCGATCCGTCCCTGCACCGCCTTCGCGGCGACCCACTTCTGTACCGAGGCGACGTTGGTCAGCGGCCGATCGAACCGGTTGGATGACCCGAGCCGCGTGAGCGTCTTGTAGTTGTCCTGGGCCTCGGCCGCGACCGGGGCCACCAGTTGGAACGCAGCGGCCAGCGCGGCGACGAGCGCCAGTGTTGCGATGTACCTGGGAACGGACTTCTTGATCACGGCAGTCTCCTGATGGGAGCGGGTTCTCACAACTCCTTTTGATTTTACACCTTGCGGGGGGCCGGGGCGCAAGTGCCCGCCGGCGGGCGGGATGGCGGGCACGGCCAGTCGTCGCTCAGGCCGGTTCCGACACGCGCACCTGGATGCGCACCTGGCCGAGGTTGATCGTGTCGCCGTCGCGGATCGCCCTCGTGTCCACACGCTCGCCGTTGACGGCGGTGCCGTTCTGCGAGCCGAGGTCGCGGACGACGAACCCCTCGACGGTGGCCTGGATGATGGCGTGGTGCCGCGAGAGTCCCCGGCTGGGAATGCACATGTCGTTGTCTTCGGCGCGTCCGATCCGCGCGATGGCGCCGAGCGCGAACGTCATCGCGTCGATGTCGTCGCCTTCGACCTGTGCCACCGCACGGCGGCGGTACCCGGGAGGCGAGAGATCGGGATCGCCCGGCGACAGTCTCCGGGTCTTGATGCCGAACAGTGCCTCCTCGCTGCCAAACGCTTCCACGAACCGGGCCTTCTGCGCGTCCAGGTCCCGGCCGCTGTTCTCGCACTCCTCCAGCAGTCGCACGGGCTCCTGGATCCGGCGCGCCAGTTCGGCCGCGTCGAACTCTCCGACCGCGTGCCGGAACTCGAGTTCCGACTTGGCCAGCCGCGCCCGCTTCGCCGTGTCGTCGACGTGATCGTAGCCCGCCTTGAGCTTGTCGAATTCAGCGCGGGCTTTGGCCCGCAGCGGCTCGGTCGCGGCTTCCAGCGCCTGCAGCCGCGTGGTGTAGTCGGTGACCACACGCTGGTAGACGGGCTCCTCGACGCGGTCCTTGTTCTGCTCCGCCCGCCGGCGGTAGTCGTCAAGCACGGCCCGCTCGCGGCTCGTCTCGATGAGTTTGTCCAGTACGGCCATGTCCACGCGGATCGTCGGCTCCGGCATCGAGGTCCCCCAGTTGTCCCCGGGCGGTGCAGCGCACACGCGCGTCCGGCCGCCCGCCAGGCGGCATGAAGCGTAGCAGGAAGCGACGGGCGCGATCAACGGACCCGCGGCCGGTCCACGCGGCGCTCCCGGGGGCGGCGGTGCCCACCGGGGCCGCGCCTCCGCGTCGCTTGGGGGTCTTGATCCGCACGACGTTCGAGTACCCGGAGTACCGTCCGTCGCGAAATGCCCGGACGCAGAAGTAATAGGTCGTGTTGGCCTTGCCGGGGAGCCCGTCCCGGTTTCGCCCGGCGCCCTCAGCAGCGCCGGTAGTACGCGCGCCTATATAATGACGGCGTGGGCGTGCAGATGGAGATCCATCCAGACATACGAACGATGATGGCGCGGCTGGCTCGTGTGGGGGTGTGGTGTGCCGTCATGGTGGCTGTGGTGCCGGCGGTGGCGCTCGCGATTGAGGGGCGGGTCATTGACGACCGGAGCGGGAAGCCGATCGCCAATGCGGAGGTGACGATCCTCGGCAAGCCCGGTGCCGTGTATACGAACGCCGACGGCCGGTTCGTGTGGAAGCCAGACCCGGCGCCGCCGTTCGAGATCCTGGTGATCCTGCCGGGCGAGCGTTTCACCAAGCCTGTGTTGATCGAAAAGCTGCCCGACAACGGGCCCCTCGAGATTCGCATTGCTCCGCTGGTTGACGAGACGGTGACGGTGACGGCTGGCGCGGCCCCGGACATCGAGGCCACCCCCGTCAGCGCGACCACGTTCCTGCCCGCCCTCGACATGGTCCTGCGGCAGCCTGCGAACCTGACACAGGCGCTCGAGAACGTCGCGGGCGTGTCGTCGGTTTCCGAGGGGCACGCCGCCGTACCGGCGATCCGGGGGCTGGCCCGCGGAAGAACCCTCATCCTGATCGATGGCACGCGGGTCACCAGCGACCGCCGGGTCGGCCCCAGCGCGACGTTCCTGGACCCGTTCGTGCTCGACGGGATCGAGATCGCCCGAGGCCCGGGATCCGTGGCGTACGGATCGGATGCGTTCGGCGGGGTCATCTATGCGCGTACCCGGCGCATCGCTCCAGACGCGCCGTGGGGTGGTCGGGTGGTCGCGGCGTTCGGTGCGGGCACACCGCAGGAGCGGGTCGGCGTCGAACTGTCGAAGGGCTTCGGCAAGGGGGGCATGGTCATCCAGGCGCACTACCGCGACTTCGACGACTACCGGAGTCCTCAGGGCGACGTCTACAACTCGGGCGCGACCGACCAGGGTTTCCTCGCGAGAGGCGAGTACGCGCTCGGCCGCGGCATCGTCAGCGCGATCTGGCAGAGCGACTTCGGCAAGAACATCGATCGCCCGCGGACGAATTCCCGGACGGTTCGCTTCTTCTATCCGATCGAGGACTCGCACCGCTTCACCGCGACATACGACCTCCGGCAGGTGGGAGGTTTCGAGCGCATCGTGGTGAACGCGTTTCTCGGCAGCTACCATCAGATTACGGACCAGGACCGGTTCGCGACCCCGACGCGCGGGCGTTCGCTCGAACGGGCCGAGTACGAGGCCAACGATTTCCAGGTGCGCGCGTCGGCCGATCGGCTGTTCCAGAACGTGCGGTTCGAGATGGGCGTCGACGTGAACGGCCGCTACGACGTTCAGGCGCTCGACATCATCCAGCAGTATGCCCTGTCGGGGGCGCTCGCCAGCGAGGTCGCGAACGTGTCCATCGAGGACGCCGGACGGACGAATACCGGCGCCTACGGGACAGTGGACTTCGCCCTCAATCCCAAAGTGACGGCGGCCGCCGGCGTCCGTGGCGATTACGTGACGAGCCACAACCAGGGCGGCTACTTCGGCGACCATTCGACGTCGAACGGTGCGCTCGCGGGGAGCGCGTCGCTCAGCGTCGGACCGTTCGGCGGCCTCACCTTCACCGGTCAGGTGGGGACCGGGTTCCGCGACCCGACCGTGTCGGACCGCTACTACCGGGGCCCGACCGGCCGCGGCTTCATCACGGGCAACCCCGATCTGGATCCCGAACGCAGCCTGCAGGTCGACTTCGGGATGCGGTACACCGCGTCACGCGTGCGCGCCGGCCTGTTTTACTACCAGTACCGCATCACCGATCTGATCGAGCGGTATCAGACCGAGACGGACTTCTTCTTCTTCCGGAACCGCGGCAAGGCGCGCATCCGTGGGGTGGAATTGGAACTCCAGGCGGTGCTCGGTGCGAGGACGACGATGGAACTCACGGGGACGGTGACGCGCGGCCGCGCCTTGGACGACGACACCGCGCTGGACGACATTCCCCCGCCGACACTGACGCTCACGGTCAGGCGCCCGATCGGTGGGCGAGCGTTCGCCCAACTTCGCGGCGCGTTCTACAGCGCCGACGACCGCCCGGGGCCGACGGAGATCAGGATGCCGGGGTACACGCTCCTCGACGCGATGGGCGGGATGACGGTCACGAAGTGGCTTGACGTGAACCTGACCGTGCGCAACCTGCTCGACCGGACGTATCCGGTGAGCCCGGGCTCGCGGGCCGTGCCGGCACCCGGGACTACGGCCGTGGTGACGGCGACCGCGCGGTTCTAGCTCCACAATGGATAGCAGGCAGCAGAGAGTAGACCGGAGATAGGAGTCGGTCCTCGGCGTCCTCTCGGCAACCCGGGCCAGGAGGGGATGGTCCCTGACCCCGGCCCCCAGGTTCCTGTCTTCCTACTGTCTACTGTCTACTATCTACTGTCTGTGTCCGTGTCCCCACTCCCCGGTGGCAGATGCTCCAGCAGGTATCGGGCCACGAGCTGCCGGACGTGGAGCGTCGTGCCCCGGCCTTCCGAGATGCTGTGGCTGCGGTTGGGATACAGCATCAGGTCGAAGGCCTTGCCCAGCTCGATCAGCCGGTTGACGAGGCGTTCCGTTCCCTGACTGTGGACGTTGTCGTCGCCCGTGCCGTGCACGATCAGCAGGCGGCCCCTGAGTCCCTCCGCGAAGTGGATTGGCGACCCCCTGCGGTACCCGTCGGCGTTGGCGTCGGGCAATCCCATGTACCGTTCCTGGTAGATGGTGTCGTACAGACGCTGATCGGGGACCGGCGCGACCGAGATGCCCACGGCGTAGACGTCCGGAAAACGGAACATCGCGTTGAGCGTGTTCGACCCGCCGCCGCTCCAGCCCCAGATGCCGATGCGCCCGCCGTCCAGGTACGGCCGCTCGGCGACGAGCGCCCTGATGGCGGCCGCCTGGTCCGCCGCCGAGAGCTCGCCAACCGTGCCATACACGACCTTGCGCCACGCCGCGCCCTTCGGCGCCGGCGTGCCGCGGTTGTCGAAGCTGACGACGACGTAGCCCTGATCGGCCAGCGCGCGATGGAAGAGGGTGCCCGTGCCGCCCCACCGGTCGTTGACCGTCGTGCTCGCCGGCTCGCCGTACACATGTACGAGGACCGGGTACTTCCGGGAGGGATCGAAGCTCCGAGGCTTGAGGACGTAGCCGTCGAGGACGACCGCGCTGCCGATACCGACGCGGACGAACTCGACGGGTGAACTCAGGTAGGGCGCGGCCTTGGCGGCGAGTGTGGCGTTGTCGACCAGCCCGCGTACCGGGCGGTGGTCGGGCAGGCTCACGACGTCAGTTCGCGGCGGCACGTCGAAGCGCGACCATGTGTGGATCGCCCATCGGCCGTCGGGAGCGACGTCGTAGCCGTGCGTGCCCGGTTGATCCGCCGGCGTGACCCGCTGCACGCGCGGGGGGCCGGCGAGCGGGGAGGCATACAGATATCGTTGGGTCGCGTTCTCCGGTGACGCGGTGAAGTACAGCCGCCCTCCCTCGACGTCGACGGCCGCCACGTCCATGACGTCACCCTCGAACGGCGTGAGCAGGCGTGCCTCGCCCGACCGGCGGTCGATCGCGTAGGCGTGCCGCCAGCCGTCGCGTTCGCTGATCCAGGTCAGCTCGCGGCCTCCCGAGATGGCCACGACGGTGTCGACGACGTCGAGCCACGTCGAGGACTCGTCGCGGAAGACCCGCCGCACGGTTCCCGACGAGGCATCGGCCGCCAGCAGATCGTTCGTGTTCTGCAGGCGATTCATGTGTTGGAGAAGGAGCGTGCCGTCCTCCGCCCAGTCGATCCAGGGAATGTAGTGCTGGCGCGGATCGCCTGGCACCTGCACCCACGTGACCGCTCCATCGGCGACACGCACGATCCCGACACGGACCGCGGAGTTCGTGGTGCCGGGTTTGGGATACGGAAAGACCGTTGTCACGGGGTACAGGCTGTCGGTGTTGTTGATGAGCGTGAACCGTTCGACGCCGGTCGTGTCGAACTGCCAGAACGCGATGCGCTGGCCGTCGGGGCTCCACCGGAACCCGTCCCGGATGCCGAACTCTTCTTCGTTGACCCAGTCGGCGGTGCCGTTGATGACGTCGCCGCCGCCATCGGAGGTCAGCGGGCGGACGTCGTGCGTCGTGAGGTCCTCGACGTAGAGGTTGGCGGCACGGACGTAGGCCGCCCGCCTGGAGTCCGGCGAGAACTTGGCGAACATCAGCGACGAGGCCGGCGCATTCGCGCCGAGCTTGGTCAGCGTTCCCGCGGCGCGGTCGAGCACCCAGTAGTCGCCGCGGGTGTTCTGGCGCCAGACCCGCTGCGTGTTGGTGTAGACGAGGAGCTTCGAGCGGTCGCCGGACCAGGCGTATCCGCTCAGGGCGAGGGGCGAGGTCCGGTCGAGCGGCGTCAGTGCCGTGGACGCCACAAGCGTCTCGCTCCGGCCGGAGGCCGTGTCGTAGGCGACGAGATCCGCGCCACGTTCGTGGCGCACGACACTCGTGTACCGCCGGCCGCCGTCCAGCCAGCGCGTCGGGCCGAACGGATCCGTGTTGAACTCGTTACGCTCGAACAGCGCCAGCAGCCGATCCTCCAGCTCGGCCGGCAGCAGGCTCTGCCGCACGGCCCCCGCGGACCCGGCCTGCTGAGTGAACACCGTGACCGAGACGGCCAGCAGAAGAAGAACGATCACCACCACGTGACGTCGCATCAGCACCCTCCGAGCCGCCCCCTACTGTCTACGATCTACTGTCTACTGTCTACTGACTACTGACTAGCGAGGCTGCGCCTCAGACCGTCGAGGCATGTGGATGCGGCTCCGCCTCGCT
>CAYZYG010000004.1:81408-92768 GCA_964481395.1 uncultured Vicinamibacterales bacterium | reverse complement strand
TGCCGGCGAGCGGCTTGCCGCGCCGAAGCCCGTGAGGGCGAAGGCGGGCGAGCGGGACCGCGACGCGATGTGCATCCCGACCGTCTCCGGTGGCTGATTACGTGAAGCGACTCCTGCGGCGTTACGAACTCACATCCGTCGCCGCGGCACACGCCGTGCTCGCCATCGTGGCCACCTGGCCGCTCGTGTGGCGGATGGGATCCGCGCTGCCCGGCGATCTGGGCGACCCGCTCCTCAACGCCTTCATCCTCGGTTGGGACGCCGACCGGATCCTCCACGGCCTGCGCGGCCTGTGGGACGCACCCTTCTTCTATCCGTTCCGCAGCACGCTGGCGTACTCGGAACACCTGCTCGGCATCGCGGTCTTCACCGCGCCGCTCCAGTGGCTGACCGGCAACCCGGTCCTCGTCTACAACACCGCATTCCTCGCGTCGTACGTGCTCGCCGGCGTCGGGGCCTACGGCCTCACGCGGGAATTGTGGGGCCGCCGCGATGCGGCCTGGGTGGCGAGTGTCGCCTTCGCGTTCGCCCCACATCGCGTCATGCACGTCAGCCACATCCAGGTGCTCGTGTCCGGGTGGATGCCGGTGGCGCTCTGGGCGCTGCATCGGTACTTCCGGACCGGGTCACGCCGTGCCCTGGCGGGATTCGTCGCGGCCTTCTGCCTTCAGGGACTGTCGAACGGCTATTTCCTGTACTTCTTCGCGGTGGCGGTCGTGGTGGTCGGCGGCGTCGAGTTGGTGTCGCTGCTCGTGTCCGCACTGAGGAAACAGCCGATCCCGATCCGGCCGGCGCGCATGCTTGCCGAGCTTGCCGCAGGAGCGCTCGTGGTCGGCCTCGTCTTCGCGCCGGTGGCCGCGGCGTACTACGGTCTCCAGCGGGACCTCGGCCTCAGGCGAAGCCCGGCAGAAGCGGAGAACTACAGCGCCAGGATGACGGACTACTGGCGCGCGGACGCCGATCTCGCCATCTGGGGACGCGTCCTCGATGAGGCACCGGCCGAACGTTCGGTGTTCCCTGGTGTCGCGAGCGTGGTCCTCGCCGGCGCTGGTGTGCTCACGGTACTGGCCCGGAGGCACGGGGCCGGCACGTTCGAGGGGTGGCGCAGACACGTGGCGTCGTACGACGCGCTCGCCGTCGTCGCCGTCTTGCTGTCGCTCGGGCCTCGCGAGGGAGTCTACGGCTGGCTGATGGCGGCCGTCCCCGGCTTCGATGGACTTCGCGTGCCGGCGCGGTTCGTGGTGATTGTCGCCCTGGCCCTGGCCGTGCTCGTCGGCGCTGGCATGGCCTGGCTGCTTGCCAGGGCGCCCCGGCCTCGTCTGGCGATGCTCGTCGCCGCTGGCGCGAGCCTGCTGATCTTCGCCGAAGGGCTCGGCACGCCGATGCACGTCGAACCGTTCGACGCGGCGCAGCGACATCGCGCGGCGCTGCATGCGTGGCTCGCGACGCAAAGTGAGGGCGCGATGCTCGAGTTGCCCATCGCGGGCCCCCACCTCGAGTCATTTACGCTGCCGTACCAGTACGCGACGCTCGCGCACGGGCGCCCGATCGTGAACGGCTACAGCGGTTGGGGCTCGATCCTCCAGGACTTCCTGGCTGGACCGGGCACCCCTGTCCACCGAACGGATGAGACCGACGATCTGCTCGAAGCGTTGTCGAGGCTGGGTATCCGATTCGTCGTCCTGCACCGGTCGGACTTCGGCAATCAGACTGCCGGAGTCTTCATCGACCCGCAGCCGCTCAGCGACGCGCTGACGCGCTCGTCGTGGACGCTGGAGGCGCGCGAGTTCCTGCCTTTTGAAGCCTGGCATCTGAAGGGGGCCCCACCGGTCCCGGTCGCGCAGGGCGAGCTGCAACCCATGGCGGTGGGGCACGATTTCCTGGTCACCACGTCCCACCGGTCCGACCGTCTGTGGGCCGCCGTTGACGGTGATGCGCACTCGACGTGGCTGAACGGCCAGCCGCAGGTCGGCGATGAGTGGCTCGATCTCGAGCTGGCCCGCCAGCGGAACGTTGCGAGGCTGGACCTCGTGCTGCCAATCAGGGCGCTGGCCAACTATCCCAGGCGCCTGCGGGTCGAGTCGGTTGGTCCGGACGGTTCGGTGGCGGTGCTGTTCGAGGGCTCGGTGCTTCCCCACGTCCTTGCGGGACTCACGCGCCACCCGCGCGAGCCGTTCATCGAACTCGCTCTGCCGCCGAACGACTCGGCACGGATTCGGATCGCGCAGACGGGGCAGTCCCCGAAGTGGAATTGGGAAGTGGCGGAACTGCGTGCCTGGCGGCGCTGACAGAAGGAGTTGGACGATGCGACGGAGTCGGAACTGGAGGCGCGGACACTCAGCGGCGGCCGTCGCGCTGTTCACGGGTCTCACGGCGCTGGCCATCGTGAGCCTTCGCGCGCAGACCCCCCCGCCTCGGTGGGAACTCGTCGTCCTGGGCATCGCCCAGGACGCCGGCATCCCGCACCTGCGCTGCCTCGAAGCGCGATGCGAGGACGTCCGGGCGGGCCGCCGGAAGGCGGAGAAGATCTCGTCGATCGGCATCATCGATCGCGTCTCCGGCCAGTCGTACCTGTTCGATGCGACGCCGGACATGCCGGCGCAGATCCACGCCCTCGCCGGCGGACGCCTGCCCGACGGCATCTTCCTGACCCACGCGCACATCGGCCACTACACGGGGTTGATGTATCTCGGCAAGGAGGGCACCGCCGCGCGCGGCGTGCCGGTGCACGGCACCCGCCGCATGGCCGAATTCCTCACGTCGAACGCACCGTGGAGCCTGCTCGTCAAGGACGCCCACATCGACGTACGCATCGTCACGCCGGATGTCGCGACGACGCTCCCGGGAGGCGTGACCGTCACGCCCCTTCTGGTTCCCCACCGCGACGAGTTCACCGACACGGTGGGCTACATCATCCAGGGGCCGCGCGCGCGCGTGCTCTTCGTTCCCGATACGGACCGCTGGGAGACCTGGACGCGCAGCATCCGTGACCTCGCCGCCGACATGGACGTGCTGCTCCTCGACGGGACGTTCGCGGCGGCGTCGGAACTGAAGGGACGGAAGATCGAAGAGATCCCCCACCCGCTGATGAGCGTGACCCGCGACCTGCTGCGCGGCTCGCGCGCGAAGCTGTGGTTCATCCACCTGAACCACACGAACCTCGAGCTGGACACCGCCACGGACGTGGTGAACGAAGGGCAGGTGTTTCCGCTGTAGGCATCTTCGACGGGCTTCATCTCACCGGATGAAGCAAGTTCTCCGTCACCCCCGCGGAAGCGGGGGCCCAGTCCTGGATTCCCGCCTTCGCGGGAATGACGGCGGGGAACGCTGGTCCTCGGTGGTGGGAGGCGCAGCGTCACGGGGTTCCTGCTCTCGGATGCACCTCACCGAATGACTCAGCGTCTTCGTCTCAGGGCAATCTGGTGATGGCGTACACTCGGATGCCGGGCTTCTCGGCGATCACGCCCGTCGGCTCCCAGCCGTTGGCCCAGACGATGCCGGGATCGCGGCGGAGACCGAGGGCGACCGTCCAGCCTTGCGATCCGCTGACGCCCGAGTAGACCTTCCAGACGTCGCGGCCGAAGCGTGCCGACCTGACCGGGCTCGTCGGCCAGGTCGCGTTCTGGAACTCCGGCCTGACGTTGCCGGGAATCAGGCGTGTGCCTTCGATGAAGGCCTCGGCGCAGCGCTGCTGGTTCTCGCGTGGAACGACCGTGTGCAGGCCGTCCTCCATGTGGAAGGTCGTGCCGACGTCGAAGAGGCGGCCGAGGATGCCGAAGGCAAAGAAGATGGCCGGGTCATCCGAGCGGCGTCCCGCCTGGACGGCTTCGTACGCCCCGATGGGTTCGCCGCTCACAACGGGCTTCCCCGTTTCGGCCGACAGCAGCTCGAGATCGCGGACGCGGGCGGCCATCTTCCAGACCTCGCCTCCGCGCGAGAGGTGGCGCGTGACGTACTCGCCGCCCGGCTCATGCGCCTTGTCGTGGGCCGAAGCGCCGAGGGTGTACACCACGCGGTCCGGCAGCAGACCCGCCAGATACTGCAGGTACGCGGTTCGCGACAGGCGCGGATCCTGCGTCGGGTGGTACGGCTCGTTGGCGATCTGCACGAGGCAGTTCTCGGCACGACCGCAGATCTCGCCGGTGGCCCGCACGTGCTGCTCGATGTCGAACCCGCGCATGCGCGTGCCGGCGAGGGCCACCACTTCCACGTAGAGGTCGCGCCGGGCGGCCATTTCGAGGAGACGGGGCAGGGCGGCCTGAGCGGCCTCCGGCTTCAGGTCGAACCAGCAGCAGAGCGATCCGAGGACGCGGACGAGGTTGAAGCCGTTGACGCGTGCCCACTGCAGGAACGCGTCGGCCTTGCCCTCATCACCGTCGGCGACGTAGTCGAGCAGCCGGAACGCCGTGACGCCGCGCCAGTGGAACTGCCGGCCGTCGGGATAGACGAAGCGTCGGCCGTCGATCGCCAGGCGCCCGCGCATGGCCGGCACGTCCTGCTGCGGCCTGCGGCCGGAGGAGACAAGACGGTGATCCGAGTCGGGACCGGGGACCGGGGGTCGGGGATTGGGTGTGGATGCCCCCTGGCCCCATTCGATGTCATGGTAGGGCGCGTGCAGCTTGCCGCGCCGAAGCCCTGCAGGGCGAAGGCGGGCCGAATGCGCCGAAACGGCGTGACGAGCGGATTGCGCGAAGATCACAGACGAACCGCCGGCCGGTTGATCGGCCCAGGCTCCCGGAGCCAGCTGCCCAAGGAGCGCGGCCGGCAGTCCCGTCGTGAGCACGAACACGGTCACGTAGCGGAAGACCGTCTGGCGGCACGGCTGCAGCGTCATGATTTCATGATGACACGCGGCGGCGAGTCCGCGCGACGCGAACGCCGGCTCGGCGCTGACGAAGGTAGAATGACGCAGCCTGAAGGGATCAGAGACGATGAATGAATCCAGCGTCGCGCGCCGTCGGTTGATTGTGGCGATCGTCGTCTCGGCGGTCTTCGTGGCGTCGGCGCCGTTCCTGGGCGAAGCGCGAAGCCAGCTACGCAGGATCTTTCCCGAACAGTTCAGCCTGATCGTGAACGGCGCGATCGGAGCGGCGCTCCTGGTGGCCGTTCTCTACGGCCTGTCATTGATTCGCGAGCGACGCTCGCTGCGCTATGCGGCCATGGCCTTGGCGGTGACCGCCGGAGCCGTGTACGACTGGGCCACGGGCAGCGCCGATCCGAACGTCCGGGCGGTGGAACGCATCCACTTCGTGCAGTTCGGCATCATCGCGCTGCTGTTCTACCGGGCGTGGCGCGACAGGTGTGACTGGTCGGCCATCGCGCTGCCGTTCATGGCCGCCTTCGTCGTTGGCATCGCGGAAGAGGCGTACCAGTGGTTCATTCCGGCGCGCGTGGGCGAGCTGCGCGACGTCTGGCTGAACGGCGTCGCGATCGGATGCGGCCTGCTGTTCGCGACGGGTCTGGAACCGCCGATGCCGTTCACGTTCGGATGGCGGCCCGGCTCGCGTCGCGCCGTGACGCGCCTGGCCGCCGCCGTCGTGCTGGCGCTCGCGGCCTTCGTGCACATCGTCCACCTGGGTCAGGAGATTCGCGACCCGGAGATCGGCGTATTCGATTCGCGATTCTCAGTCGAAGAACTGGCGGACCTCAGCGCGGACCGGGCCGCCCGGTGGAAGACCGCCCCGCCGCTGACGAGGCCGGCACGTCTATCGCGGGAGGACCAGTACATGACCGAAGGCCTGCAGCACGTGCAGGCCCGGAACGCGGCGTGGGAGGGCGGCGACGTGAAGACCGCGTGGCGCGAGAACCTCGTGCTCGAGCAGTACTTCCAGCCCGTGCTCGACGCCCCGTCGTACGTGTCGCCGACGGGCCACCGCTGGCACCCGGACCACCGCGCGGATGCCGAGGCGCGGGCGAGAGCGGCGGCGGGCGAAGCGTTCACGAGCCGGGCCTATCCCTATCCGCTCTATTACTGGCCGCCGTGGGCGCTGTGGCTGGTGGCGCTGACCGTTGCCGGTGCGCTCTGCCTGATCTGACAGCCGCTGGATTCCCGCCTTCGCGGGAAAGACGGGAGGAGACGGCCGTGCGGCACCCCGGTCCCCGGTCCCCGGCCCCTGTTCTTAGAACTGACTCCACAGATACTGGTTCGTCACCTCGTGGTGGAACTGCACCTCCGAGGTCTTGATGACGCTGCCGAGCGCCTTCGGGCACCGATCCGCGGAGAGCTGCTTGACCTCGGCGTACTTCGCCTGCACGTCCTGTCCGAGCAGCTCGCCGGCGTACGCACTGGACTTGAAGTGCCGGATGGCGTCGTAGATGTTGTCGGGCAGGAACCGCGTCCGCGACCGGCGGATCTCCGTGTCCGCGTCTTCCGGCAACGGGCCTTCGAGACCCGTCCGCAGCAACGCGTAGATCGCCAGGTAGGGATTGGCATCCGGCCCAATCGACCGGACTTCGATCCGGGCCGAGTGCTCGTTACCGAGCGGGATGCGCACCATCGCCCCGCGGTTGATGGGAGAGGCCTTGATCTGGTTCGGCGCCTCGAAATGCGGGTCGAGCCGCCGGTACGCGTTGACGCTGGCGTTGAGGATCAGGCAGATGTCGTTGGCGCTGGCCAGGATGCGGTCGACGAAGGTCCAGCCCAGGGCGGAGAGCTGATCCTCGCCCGCGGCGTCCCAGAAGAGATTCTTGCCGTCCCTGGTCAGGGACAGGTTCGTGTGCATGCCGCTCCCGTTCACGCCCGTGACCGGCTTCGGGAGGAACGATGCGGTCATGTCGAGCTGCTGGGCGGCCTGCCGGCAGATGAGCTTGTAGAGCTGAACCTGGTCCGCCGCGATGGTCGCCTCGGTGTAGCTGTAGTTCATCTCGAACTGCGACGGGGCGACCTCAGGATGGTCTTTCTCGTTGGCGAAGCCCAGCGCGCGCTGGGTCTCGGCCGATTTGTCGATGAACGTGCGCAGCGCGTCGCCTGGCAGCGAGTGGTAGTACCCGCCGGTCGAGATGAAGTCGAAGTGGCCGGTGTGGTGATACTGCCGTTCGGCATCGCGGCCCTTGAAGAGGAACCCCTCGATCTCGTTCGAAGCGTTCGCGGTGATTCGGTCCTTCGCCCACAGATCCGCCGTGAAGCGCTTCAGCCGGTTCCGCATGTCCGCGGAGTAGGGAGACCCGTCGCGTTCCATCACCTCGCCGAAGACCAGTACCTTGCCCGGACCAAAGATGTCAGCCGGGAGCCAATAGAACGCGGGCCAGTCGATGCCCAGGCGCAGATCGGACTCGGCCTGCTGCGAGAAGCCCCGGATCGACGAGCCGTCGAACGTGAGGTTGTCGGCGGCCTTGAGCAGGAACTTCTTGTCGTAATCGAGCATGTGCAGCCGGCCCTCGAGGTCCGTGAAACAAACCGTCACGGCCTTGATGCGCTTCTCGTCGGTCAGGTACTTGAGCCGCTCCTCCTGAATCTGTTCGGCCGGGACCCGGTCCAGACGCTGCTGCTTGGCGCCCAGATTGAGGGCTTCGAGCTGGTCGTAGGGAATCTCCAGAAAGTCGCGCAACGGTGTCCGGTCCACGGTCTCCTCCTTCGGTCGAACAAAACTGAAGGATGGTAGCATAAAAATCCACACATATACGGTTAACAGCAAAACATTAACGCTTAAATGTGATTGTCTTACGGCAATGGTAGGTGATTCTGATCGTTCCGGAGCGTCCAAACGGGCCGTCAGGCTCTCTCCCCGGCCGGGGCACACCAGAGTCGCTGATTTACCGGCGGGGTGTGTCAGCCGATCCCCGGTCCCCGATCGCCGGCCCCGGCAAAGGCCGTTCGAATCAGGTCGCGCAGTTCTTCCATCGACTCGGCGTGATTGACGGCGACGCGCAGGTGGGAGCCGCCTTCGAACCCCTTCGTGTAATACGCGCACAGGGCCCGCAGCTTGTTGATGACCCAGCGTTCCCGGCCCCGTGCGGGGCGGTTCCGCTCAGGAGCCGCTACCGTGAGCGGGGCGCCGTCGGGGTCCGGCTCCGCGTGGGGAGCCTCGTGCCGGAAGCCGTCCGCTTCGTCGACGCGTTCGCGGAGGAGCAGGTCGATGTACTCCTGCAGGAACCGGCCGCGATCCTCGGGCGTGACGACGCGAGCGGGTCGTCCCGCCAGCAGATCCGCGGCCTGCGCGAACAGCCAGGGATTGCGAAGGATGCCTCGTCCGACCAGCACCCCGGCGACCGGCGAACCCGACAGGCGTTCGACGATCTCCGCCGCCTCGACGAGGTCTCCCGATCCGAACACCGGAATACCAACCGAAGCGGCGATGCGGGCGACCAGATCCCAGTCGGCTCGGCCGCGGTAGGCCTGGGCGGCGGTCCGTCCATGGACGGCCACGGCTGACGCGCCGGCGTCTTCCATTCGCTTCGCCAGATCGGGCGCGTTGATTTCGCGCTGGTTCCACCCGGCACGCATCTTCACGGTCACCGGAATCCGCACGGCTTTCGTCATGGCGGCCACGATCGCCGCCGCATGTCCGGGCTCGCGCATCAGGCTGCAGCCCGCGCTGTGCTTGGCGATCTTCGGGACGGGGCAGCCCATGTTCACGTCGACGATGTCGGCGCCCATGCCCTCGACGATCTGCGCGGCCGCGGCCATCTTCGCCGGGTCGCCGCCGAAGATCTGGATCGAGACCGGCCGCTCCTCCTCGGTGTATTCGGCGTACTCGAGCGTGCGATCGATCCCCCGGACCAGTCCCTCGCTGCTGACCATCTCGGAGACGACCAGGCCGCACCCGCCCTGGCGTTTCACCAGTCGGCGAAACGCCGTGTCGGTCATGCCGGCCATCGGGGCCAGCACGAGCGGAGAGGTCAGCGGAAGGGACACGTCTGCCATGGATCGATCCCATTCTCCCCGAAGGCCGGGAGAGAACCAAGCCGTGGCCGTGCTATGCTGCCGACTCGACTTCCGCCAGACATCCGATCTCGTCGAACCGGCAGGCCGCCACAGGAGAGGACGGACCACGCATGGCCGAACGTGCCGAAACGCAGCCGGAGTTCCTGCGCGCGCTCGGCACGTGGGACGCTGCCTCCATCACCGTCGGCACGGTCCTCGGCTCAGCCATCTTCATTGCCGCCGCATTCGTGCCCGCGAGTGTGCCCCACGCCGGCTTGGTCCTGGCGATCTGGCTCGCCGGAGGACTGCTCAGCGTGGCCGGCGCCTTGTCGTTCGCCGAGTTGGGGGGGATGTTCCCGCGCGCTGGCGGGATTTACCACTACCTCAAAGAGACCTACGGGCCGCTGGCCGGCTTCCTCTTCGGCTGGACCTCGTTCGTCGTCATTCAATGCGGCGCCCTCGCGTACCTGGGCGTGGCATTCGGCGAATACCTGGGTGCCTTCGTGCCGGCCGTGTCCACGAGCCGGGTGCTCCTGGCCGTTCCGATCGGCGGGTGGACCCTCCAGGTCAACGCAGTCCAGGCCGTGGCGGCCGCTTCGATTGCCGGCCTGACCGCCGTGAACTACGTTGGCGTCCGGCAGGGCGCCGGGGTCCAGAACGTCCTGACCGTGGTGAAGTTCGGCGCGGTTCTCGGATTCGTCGCGTTCGGCCTGCTGGCCGAGCCGACGGCCTCGCCCGACTGGACGGCGCCGCTGCCCGCCCACGGCCTCTTCGCGGCGGTTGGCATAGCGTTCATCGGCGTGTTCGGCAGCTTCGACGGCTGGTACCAGGCCGCGTTCTCGGCCGGTGAGATGCGCGACCCGCGCCGCAATCTGCCCCGGGGGATGATCGCCGGCACCATCACCATGGTCGCGATCTACCTGCTCGTCAATCTCGTCTACCTGCGGGCGCTGCCGGTGGAGACACTGGGCGGCGAGTCGCGTATCGGCGAGGCCGCCGCGACGGCGCTCTTCGGCCCAACAGGGGGGCGGCTACTGGCGGCTGCCGTGGTGATCTCGGTGTTCGGGTGCCTGGCCACATGCCTGCTGACGGCGGCGCGCATCTACCAGCCGATGGCGGCCGACGGCCTCTTCTTCGCCTCACTCGCGCGCATCCACCCCAGGTATCGCACGCCGTCCGCCAGCCTCGTCGCGCAGGGCGTCTGGGGATCGCTGCTCGCGCTTTCGGGCACGTACGAGCAACTGCTCGGCTACGTGGTGTTCGCCGTCTTCGTCTTTCACGCCCTCACGGGAGCCGCCGTCATCGTGCTTCGCCGAAGCCGGCCCGACGCCGAGCGCCCATACCGCGTCTGGGGCTATCCTTGGGTGCCCCTGCTCTTCACGGGGTCGTCGGCGCTCTTCGTCGTCAATACGTTCGTGGAACGGCCGTTCGAATCCGCCGCTGGTGTCGGCCTGATGGCGTTGGGCCTGCCGGCCTACTGGTGGTGGAGCCGACGTACGTGAGGTGAGCAGGGCGCCCCGCCGCCCGCTCCCCGACCGACCCCTGACCCCTGACCCCCGCCCTTCCCCTGTCGCCTGCCGCCTGATCCCTGATCCCTGCCTGAACACCCAGCGATCACCTGCCACATAGTTGGCCACGGCGCAGACCAGGACGGTCAGCAGGTTCGCGGCGATGTAGTGGATGCCCAGTCCGTGCACGAACAGCGCCGTAAGCACCACGGCTCCGATGAGCGAGATGCCGCCGTTCGCGACATTGAACCGCAGCAGGCGGGCGGCCGTTTCGCGCGGGCCCGCCAGCCGGTCCGCCCAGGTCCAACGCCGGTGCCAGGCGAAGTTGTGGAGGATGGCGGCCTCCGTGGCGGCAACTGTCGCGGGGACGACCGAGACGCCCGCGACGGTCACCAGCGCCCAGAGTGCGAGCGTCTGCATCACGTAGCCGGCGACGCCGACGGTCACGAACATGGCGGGACGCGACACGTGACGGACCTCCTCACCCACGCAGGCGCACACGCGCAGCGACACACCGCACGTCTGTGATCCTGCCCTCGCGGGTTCATCGGTGATCCTCGCCAGCAACGTCATTCCGGGGCCGCGCCCTTCGCCCCTCCGACACACGCAGGGGCGTCCCGCGCCTGGCCGAGGGACGACGTCGGTCAGGGCTGCCCCGAGCAAAGCCGAGGGGCGCAGCGGAACCCGGAATCCAGCCGTGGATTCCCGCTTTCGCGGGAATGACGCCATGGGATCACACCATCGCCTACCCCGGCCGCGGGCCGCGGCCGGGCTCGCCTGTGACTCCCTGATAGCAGTCAGTCGCCTGCATCCGTGCGGCCGGACCTGGCCAGACGCGCCTTGACCGATTCCAGCGTCCGGGTGATCGACTCGCGCGCGATCGAGTTGACGATCGGCTTGGCGATGAACTTGATGATGGCCGGGATGTCACGGCTGAGCGTCAGCGACTCCAGCTCGATGACGACGCCGCCCGGTACCTCCTCGTAGCG
>CAYZYG010000004.1:56666-81398 GCA_964481395.1 uncultured Vicinamibacterales bacterium | reverse complement strand
GCCAATAGGAGTTCAGCCGCCACATGAAGCCGCGGTCGTTGCCGATCGGCTTCTCGCGTTCCTGTGGCGTGCCCGCGTCCTCGAGCTCGGCGATGCGCGTGGCGATGCTGCGGCTCGACCAGCGGCCGGGCCCGCGGCGCTCGTAGACCACGTCGTGCTCGGTGTTGTAGGTCACCGTCACGATCTTCTTCCGCATGAGCTTCAGGTAGACGCGGGACCGGTCTCCGTCCCGCCACAGCAGCTTCGACTCGAGGACGTCCTCCTGCTGGTGACGGCCCTGCGCCGGCGCCCGGAGTTCGGCAATCGCGTCGTCCACGGTGACGCCCGGCACGAAGATGACGCCCCGCCAGTGGTTGATCAGGCCGCCCGGGACGTTGATTTCTTCGGCGTCCTCTCCCCGCGCCACGAGGCGCGAGACGTGCACCGCTCCGGCCAGGACCTGCCGCCGATGGGCCTGCGCGTCGGCGGGCTTCCCGAAGTCCAGGCCGAGAAAACCGGCGGAGGACGTCAGTTCGCGGGCGATTCGCGCTTCCACCGCCGCGGCGTACCCGTTGAACGCCTCCACGGTCTGCGGCTTGAGCTCGGCCGCGTGGACAGGGGCGACGGGGTCGGCCACGGCCAGGCACAGAGCCAGCGCGAGCGCGCGGGCCATCACACCACGGGGGCGCATCACGAGCGCTCCGTTTCTTCCCCGTAGAGCACGATGGTGTTGCGCACGGCCGCGACGAGGAAGGCCACGATCATGCCGGCCGAGGCGATGACGGCGCCCACATCGAACAGCAGGTACGGGCCGTGGCCGAACAGCGACACGGACGCGCCCCCCATCAGGCGGACGGCGCCAATCGCGATGAGAATCCGCAGTTCGGTCGGGCCGAACCATCCGAAGGACATGCGAAAGATGCCGCGCGCGTGCGTAGCGAGAAACGACTCCGACGCGACGAGCAGCCAGGCTGACAGGACGGCCAGCGCCACCGCCCAGGTCATGAAGCCGCCGAGCGCCAGCCCGACCATCATGAACGTCGTGCCGGTGACGTCGATGACGTGATCCACATAGAACCCGTACCGCGGACGCAGCCGGTTTCGAACGCGCGCGAGGGTGCCATCGAGGCTGTCGCCGAACCAGTTGAGCGTCAGGAAGACGACGACCAGGGGGAGCCCGACATACGGATGGGTCCCACCCAACCAGAACGACAGGCCGACGCCGAGCATCGACAGCAGGCCGATGGCGGAGAGATGGTCGGAACTCACCCCGGAAGGCATCCGCTCCGCCATCCACACGAGCGCACGTTTTTCAGGGATCGCCAGAATGCTGCCCTGCGCCCGGACATGGTGTCCGTTCGGGGACGGATGCGTCTCCACCATGATGTTTGTGCCAGCCATGAGTGCCTCCAGTGTGGGGCCAACAGCGGCCCCTGTTCTGGAATGCGCAGGGTGGGGGAGAATGGGCTCACGGATCCGTAGACAGTAGGTAGTAGACGGTAGACAGTAGAGATTGAGTCGCGCTGATCGCGCGACCCGGTCGTCTTCTGATTCCGTCGCCTGCGTCCTCAGCCGCGAGCAGGTGGCGTCGTCGTTCGCGCCGCTACGGCGAGAGGAACGTCGGCCGATCAGGCCGACTCGTCCCCGACTGTCTACAATCTACTGTCGACTGTCTACCGCCTCCTTCCCAACCCGCACCGCCCCCGCGACCGCCTCCCTGAACTTCAGACGCGGATTGATCCCTCCCGGGCTCTGCGTGAAGACCAGGCCGAAGAGTTCGCGCTTCGGGTCCACCCACGCGTAGGTGCCGTCGGACCCGCTGTGCGCGTAGGAGCCGTCGGGCCCGATCATCCAGCCGTACCCGTACCCGCCGTCCTTCCCGGCGTCGATGTGCGACGTCGTGGCCTTGGCAATCGACGCGGCCGTCAGGAGACGGGCCCCGCCGTACGCCCCGCCGTTCAGGTACATCTGCAGGAACTTCGCGTAGTCCATCGCGGTCGAGATCATGCCGCCCGACGCTCGGATGACCGGAAAGTCCGGCGGATCGCCTGGGGTGAAGCGCTGCGTCCAGGCGATCTTCCCGTCCTCGCCTTTCCGGCCGGCGTAGACGGTGGCCATGCGGGCGAGCTTCGACGCGTCTTCGTGGTTGAGCGTGTCGGTCATGCCCAGGGGCTCGTAGATGCGCGTCCGCAGGACGTCCTCGAGTGCCAGGCCCGAGACGCGCTCGATGACGGCGCCGACGGTGTTGTAGCCGGCGTTGTTGTAGCTGTACGTGGTTCCGGGCGCGAACTCCGGCCCGATCGGGGCGAATTTCGCGACCGCGCTCTGCAGCGTCGGCGCTTCCCGTTTGTCCTTCTCGTCGTCGAACGGCAGGAAGATCGGGCCGATGCGAAGCCCCGAGGCGTGTGAGAGCAGGTGGCCGACGGTGACCTCTCGCCAGCGATAGGTGTCGAACGCCGGCAGGTGCACGCCCACACGGTCGCCGACGCTGAGCTTGCCATCCTGTTCGAGCATCAGGGCGGCCGTGGCCACGACAGGCTTCGTGTTGGACGCCATGCGGAAGATCGTGTCTTTCTCCATCGGCAGCCTGTAGGCCACATGGCGCCACCCGAGCGCCTCGTGCATGACGATCGTGCCGCGGCGGGCGACCATGAGCACCACGCCGCGAACCTCGTCGCGGGCCACAGCCTCGCGGAAGAGATCGACGGCCTGATTCAGGGCCTGTTGGTCCATGCCGACCGATGCGGCCGGGCCGGGTTGGAGCGTTCGGGGCGCCTGAGCCGAGACCGCCAGGCCGGCGGCGGCCAGCAACACCAGAATGAAGGCGAGCCGGGAGTCTGTGCGTCCTCTCATGGCGCCTACTATCGCCTGTTCGCAGGGCACTGTCCACTGCCGTTTCAGGTTCCCTCGTGCCGGCGAGTGGTTCGGTCGGCGCGACTCGCCGAGCCCGCCGGACATCGCACCGATTCCGGACTCCCGATAACTCCCGATCTGGATCCACGGATTCCCGCCGGCGCGGGAATGACGTCAAGTCGGGACAAGGGGGACTGGGGACATGCCCAACCGGTCCCCGGTCCCGGGCCCCGGTCGGGCTATACTCGTTCCCGCCATGCGGATCCTCATCGCCGGCGGCGGGCAGGTCGGCGCGCTCATCGCGCGACGCCTCATCCGTGAAGGAAACGAGATCACCATCGTGGATCCGAGTCCCGACCGGTGCGCCGAACTGGAATCGCAGCTCGACGCCCGGGTCGTCCAGGGCAGCGCGGCTCGCGTCCTGACGATGCGCAGAGCCGGCCTGGCGAAGGCCGAGATGGTGATTGCCGTCTCCGACGTGGACGAGGTCAACCTGCTCGTCTGCCAGCTCGCGCAGGTCGAGACGCCATCGTCCATCAAGGTGCTGCGGCTCCGGACGCACGAGGTGGCGCAGTGGCCTGGCGTCCTGGAGAAGGCCGGCATCAAGGTCGACCTGATCATCCATCCGGAGACGGAGCTTGCCGACGGCATCATGCGGGTCATCCGCCGGCCGGGCGTGTCCGACATTCACGAATTCGCGGGGGGAGCCGTCCGCCTGGTCGGCATGTCCATCGACGCGGGCAACCGCGTGGTCGGGCGCAGCCTGGAAGCACTGGCGAAGGACGGCCCGCCCGAGGACGCGCTGGTGGCGATGATCTTCCGCGGCCCGCAGGTCATCATCCCCCGCGGGTCGGAAGTGCTGCTCGAGGGCGACCGTGTCTATGTCGTGACGAGCCGGGCGAGCCTCGACCGGATGCTCGCATTCATGGGGCTGCCGGCGCCGCCGAGCTTCAGGCGCGTCTTCATCACGGGCGGCGGACAGCTCGGCATCCAGGTGGCGCAGGACCTCGAGAAGCAGGGCGTCCAGGTGAAGCTCTTCGAGCGGGACGCCAGGAGGGCGGGCCGGATCGCCGAGATTCTCGAAACGTCGGTGGTCATCAATGCCGACGGGACGGACGAGACGACGCTCGAGGAGGCTGGCATCGCCGAGGCCAACGCGTTCCTCGCGGTAACGAAGGACGACGAGGACAATATCATCGCCTCGCTGCTGGCTCGCCGCCTCGGGGTGCCGAAGGTTGTGGCGCTCATCAACCGCCTGAACTACTTGTCAATGGTGCAGCGCCTGGGCATCGGCACGACCGTCAGCCCGCGGCTGGCCGCGGTCGACCGCATCCTCCAGTTCGTGCGCCGGGGGCGGGTCCTGTCGGTGACGACGTTCCGCGACGAGGAGGCCGAAGCGATCGAGCTGCTGGCCGGCGCGGACAGCAAGTACGTCGGCCGGCCGCTGCGCGACGTCCACTTCCCGCAGGGGGCCGTCGTGGGCGCCCTGGCGAAACCGTCCGGAGCCATGGTGATCCCCCGCGGGCACACGGTAGTGGAGCCGGGGGACCGGCTCATCGTGTTCGCGCTGGAAAGCGTCGTCCCCGCGCTGGAGAAGGCGTTTCTGGCCCCAGGCCACCGGTCGTCCGCATGATCCATTACCGCGCGATCGGCCACGCCGTCGGCTACTTCCTTGTGATTCTGGCGGGAACGATGCTCCTGCCCGTGGCGTGGGGGATCGCGCGGCAGCAGCCCGTGGCACCGCTCCTCTGGAGCTTCGTCGCGACGGCGGCCGCCGGGACCGTGCTGACGGTCGTTTTCCGGCGGCACACCCGAGAACTGGGCCAGCGCGACGCCCTCATGCTGACCGTGCTCCTGTGGTTCAGCGTGTCCGCGTTCGGAGCGCTGCCCTTCTATTTGACGCCCTACTACCCGTCGTACACTGACGCCTTCTTCGAGGCCGCGTCGGGCTTCACGACGACGGGGGCGACCGTGCTGGCGAATGTCGAGGTGCTGCCGGAACCGATCCAGTTCTGGCGGTGCTTCTCGCACTGGCTGGGCGGCCTCGGCATCGTCCTGCTGGTGATTGCGGTGCTGCCGCTCGTCGGCCACGGAGGGATGCTGCTGTATCGCGCCGAGTTCTCGGGCGCGAAGTCGGAGCGGCTGCGGCCGCGCGTGACCGAGACCGCCATCGCGCTGTGGAAGATCTACGTGCTGTTGAGCGTGGCGCAGTATGCGGCGCTCAGGCTGGCCGGCCTGAACGCGTTCGACGCCATCTGTCACACGTTCGCGACGCTGGGCACGGGCGGCTTCTCGACGAGAACCGCGAGCGTGGCCGGGTTCCAGAGTCCGCTCGTCGAGTGGATCGTCATCGTCTTCATGCTGCTGGCGGGGATCTCCTTCGTGCAGCACCATCGTCTCTTCATGGAGCGGAAGCCAGGGGCGTTCGTCCGTGATTTCGAGATCCGCGCGTACGTGCTGCTGGCCGTCGCGGCAACAGGCGTGATCTTCGTCTCGCTCGTCTGGCAATCCGGGTTCGAGCCCGCCCGCGCGCTCAGGGCCGCCGCGTTTCAGGTCGTCTCGATTCAGACGACGACCGGGTTCGCCACCGAGGACTTCGAGCTGTGGGCGCCGCTGCCCCACGTGATTCTGTTCGGGCTGATGTACGTCGGCGGATGCACCGGCTCGACGGCGGGCGGGTTGAAGGTCGCTCGCGTCGTCCTCCTCGTCCGCGTCGTCGCGCGCGAATTCAAGCGGATGGTCGAGCGGAAGGGCGTGTTCGCCGTTCGGCTCGGCGGCCAGGCCATCCCGGAGCCGGTCATCCAGAGCCTGCTGAACCTCATCTACCTCGCGCTGCTCGTCAGCGCGGTCGGCGCGGTGATCCTCGCGGCCGCGGGCGTCGACATGCTGACCGCAGGAGCGTCGGTGGTGGCGTGCATGTTCAACATCGGCCCGGGTTTCGGCCTGGTCGGGCCGTCCGAACACTACGGCCACCTGCCGGCGATCGCCAAGTGGACGCTCGCGACGGCGATGATTGCCGGCCGCCTCGAGTTCTACACGCTCATCGTCATCCTGACCCCGGCCTTCTGGCGACGGTAGGGATCGGGACGGTTCACGCAACCGCCCGCCAATCGGCTACGACATCGCCATCCCGGGGCTCCACTGACGATTCCGCCGGCGAACCGGACCGGGCCGCACACACCGTCCCGGGCCCTTGATAGACTGACGGCGTAGGAGGACGCCATGGGTCGCCGAACCGTAATCGTCGCGATGCTGCTGGCGGCCGCGTGCCTGGCCATGCCACGCGCGGCGGTCGTGGACCAGCCGGCCGATCCGCCGTTGCAGCGTGCCGAAGGGCGGAGCGGCATGGTGTCGAGCGCTCATCCGCTCGCCACCGAAGCGGGCCTGGAGATTCTGCGCGCCGGCGGCACGGCCTTCGAAGCCGCGGTCGCCGTCGCGGCAGCCCTCAACGTCGTGGAGCCAGCCATGTCTGGGCTCGGCGGGTACGGGACGATCCTGACGTGGGACGCGCAGGAGGAGCGCGTGCGGTTCCTCAATGCGAGCAGCAGAATCCCCATCGCGACCAACTCGGACCTGTTCCGCGCGCCGACACCGGACTTCGAGAGGAACCGGACCGGCGCCAAGGCCGTGTCGACGCCTGGGAACCTGCACGCCTGGGAAGCGCTCGCGAAGAAGCGGAGCCGGCTCAAGTGGGCCGATCTCTTCGGACCGGCCATCAGACTGGCCGGACAGGGGTTCGAACTGCGCGACGCCGACGCCCGGACGATTCAGCGGACCTTCGATGCGTTCCCCCCTCACGTCCAGGCCTTCTACGGGCGGGACGGGAAGCCGCTCGGCCCGGGCGACCGGCTCGTGCAGCGCGACCTTGCGAACACGATGACGACGATTGCGGCCAAGGGGCCCGACGTGTTCTACAAGGGCGAGATCGGCCTGGCCATCCACAGAGCCATGCTCGAAGCCGGCGGCTTCCTCTCCATCGAGGACCTTCGGCGGGACAAGGCGGAGTGGTGGGACGCGATCTCGATCGAGTACCGCGGCTACCAGATCTACACCGCATCTCCGCCCGCGAACGCCTTCGACTTCCTCGTGCGGCTCGGCATCATGAGCCAGTTCAGCCCGAAGAACCTGGGCGGGCACAACACGGCCGCCTGGCTGCACCACTTCGCAGAGGCGACGAAGCAGGGGTTCTGGGTCCGGCTGCGCCACGCCGGCGACCCTGACGTGACACGGCCGCCGATTGACTGGCTGCTCTCGCAGGACTACTGGCGTCCCGAGGCGGCGAAGATCGATCCCAAGCAGGCGCGGCCGTTCGTGCCTCCGGGATCACCAGGCACGACACCGGGGACCGACGGCCACACCACCCATTTCGTCGTCGCCGATCGGTGGGGCAACATCGTCTCCGCGACGCAGACGCTCGGCAACGCCTTCGGCAGCCGGATCATGCCGGAAGGCACCGGGATCTGGCTCAACAACTCGCTGGCCTACAGCACGTTCGAGCCCAAGGGCAACCCGATGGACGCGCACGCCGGACGGCGGAAGCTCTCAGGCGACTGCCCGACGATCATTCTGCGCAATCAGCGCCCGTGGGCGGCGCTCGGCACGCCGGGCGGCCATACCATCGGTCAGACGATGGCGCAGATGGTGATGAACCTGGTGGACTTCCGGATGAGCCTCGAACAGGCGATTGCGGCGCCGCGGGTCAGCTTCGTCGAGCCGGACGTCCTTTCCGTCGAGGAGGCGATACCGCAGGACGTGCGCGACGCTCTCGCCGCGATGGGTCACAAGGTGCAGTCCACGCGCGCGCTGGGGAACGCGCATGGGCTCATGATCGAGTACAACTCGGAGAACACGCCCGTGCGCTTCGTCGGCGCGTCCGACCCGCGCGGTGCCGGGTCCGCCAGAGGGTACTGACCGAAGCCTGCCGCCCGGCCTGGGCTTCGCCCGCCTTCCTACGCCACGAGGCGGGCCGTATCCCCGGTGTCTTCGGACGCCAGGTCGAGGAGGTCTTCGAGGGCGACGGCAACCAAAAATTGTTGAAGGCCTCAACTTTCTGTTGACACGCCACCGGAGCCACGGCTAGACTCCCCCACGACAGGTCGCAGCAGCCCCCGAGCGACGGCAGAAGACGAACAGGGAGGATCCCATGTCTTTGCGAATATGCGCGGTGGCGTTTGTCTGTGTGCTCCTGCTCCCACACGTCGTGGACGCGCAAGTGACGCTGGCGGCCATTAAGGGCAAGGTCACCGACGAGCAGGCGGCTCTGGTGCCTGGCGCTTCGGTGACCGTCCGCAACGTCGCGACCAACACCATCCACGAAGGTGTGACCAGCGAACTGGGGCAGTACTACCTTCGCAATCTCCCCGCCGGCGAGTACGAAGTCAAAGTCGAGCTTCTCGGCTTCGGCAGCGAGCGGCGCACGGGCATCGTGCTTCAGGTTGCCCAGGAGGTGAGCCTTGACTTCACGTTGAAGCTGGGCGGACTCGAGGAAAGCGTGACGGTCGTCAGCGAGACGTCGCTCGTGGAAACGACGCGCAGCGCTGTTGCGACCGTCGTCTTGAAGGAACAGATCGACGAACTGCCGGTCGTCGAGCGGGACTTCAGCTCACTCGCCCTGCTCACGCCCGGGGTGACGACCGGGACCGGCGGCTATGCCGCGGCCGGGACCGGTGAGTCGCTGTCGTTCAACGGCCAGCGCGCGTTTACGAGCGGCGTGTTCATCGACGGCGCGTCGGCGATGTGGCAGTTTTACGGCAAGCAGGCGTCGACCTTTCCCCAGGACTGGGTCCAGGAATTCCAGGTCTTGACCAATTCGTTCGGCTCGGAGTTCGGGACCGCCTCGGGCGGCATCATGAACGTGATTTCACGGAGCGGCACCAACACGCTGACGGGCCGCGTCTACGGATTCTTCCAGGATTCGAAGCTCGACAGCGCGCCGTTTGCGGGCTACTTCGAGGATGGCGAGGCGGTGTACTTCGACGAACCCGCGCCGATGAGCCAGCAGCGTTGGGGGTTCACGGTCGGTGGCCCGCTGATCAAGAACCGCATGTTCTTCTTCGCGGGAAACGAGAACCTCAGCACGAAGGGCACCGACGTGCTGGGCATCTCCGAGTACTGGCGTCAGCAGGGCGAGCCGACGGTGATCAGCCGGAAAACCACTGATCATCCGTTTGTCGTGAAGATCGACGTCAACCTGACCTCCAATCACCGGTCCTCGGTGCGGTTCAACCGCAGCATCAACGTGCAGACGAACCAGGGCGGCCCGCTGCAGGTCCTGTCTTCCCGCCAGACGTTCGGCGGTCCGGTCTGGACCGTGGTGGGCGGGCTCACCAGCACGCTGGCCAATGCGGCGTTCAACGAGGTTCGCGTCTCGTTCCTGTCGAACAAGCCTCCCATCATCTGCAACCAGGCCGGCGCCGGCGGCTCGGCGTTGCTGGAACTCGGTCCTGCCGGAACGTTCGCACGGCGCAACTATCCCGGGGCCACGTTCGGGTGCGGCTTCAGCGGGCTGGAAGCCGAAGAGGACCTGTTCATCGGCGACACGCTGTCGATCCTGCTGGGCAGGCACGAGGTCAAGGTCGGCGTGACGGCGTCGCACGTCAACACGATCATCGACAGCATCAACGTGCGAAACGGAGCCTGGACATTTCCCAAGGACCTCGCCTTCGACATCAACAACCCAGACAGCTACCCGGATCGCTGGTCGGGCGGATCCTCGCTCCCCAACTACACCAAAGCGGTGTGGGGCCTCAACGCGTTCGCCCAGGACTCATGGAACGTCCGTGACGACCTCACGCTGAACGTCGGCCTCCGGTACGACATCGATCGGGCCAGCATGATCGTCAACGACTTCATCGGCACGAAGAACGACCAAATCGTCCGGGACCTCGGGGGCCAGCCATTCTTCAAGCCGCAGGAGGCGCAGCACAACGTCTCGCCACGACTCGGGGTCGTGTGGCGCCCCTGGGAAGGGATGACGTTCAGGGGGGCAGCCGGCGTCTTCTACGACATGAGTCACAACAACTACGCGATCTTCTCGATCAACAACAGCCTGCTCGCGGAGGTCACGGCCTCCCTGAATGCGAACAGCTCCCTCGACAACCCGTTCTGGAATCCTTCCGACAGACCGGGCAGCATCCGCCGGCTCCGCGCGTTCCTCGCCCAGAACTTCCCGTACTGGCCGGATCTGTCCGTGGTGCCGGCCGCCAAGCAGCGGCTGGTGACCATCAACGACATGACGACTCCGTTCACACGTCAGTACTCAGGAGGCGTCAGCTACCAGCTTCCCTTCAACCTCACGGTTGACGCCGACATCGTCTACTCGCAAGGGGTGGATGGCATCGTCGCGAGGAACGACAACGTGGCCCTCGTCAACGGCGCCTACATCACACCAGACCAGCGATTTGGAGTCATCAACGCTTACCACAACGACGGCTGGACGCGGTACAAGGCCCTGCAGACACAGGCGCGCTACCGCAAGGGCAGCGCCCGTGTTGGTGTGTCCTATACTCTCGCGAAGACGACGTCGAACTACGCGACGGGGATCAAGGGCGGGGCGGCGACCAACGCGCTGGACCTGACTGAGGACGAGGGGCCAGACGACTCCGACCGTCGCCACAATCTCGTCATCAACGGCTCGTACCTGCTGCCGTTCGACATCCAGGCCTCCGGGATTTTCGCGTACCGCAGCGGGTTGCCGTGGAGTGTGACGACCAACGCGCAGCTGGACAACGACCCGTTCACCGACCGGCCGGAACCCCGGAACTCCCGGCGTGGCGAGGCGCTGACGAACCTGGATCTCCGGATCAGCAAAATCGTCAGGATCTCGGAGAACATGCGCGTGACCGCCTTCTGGGAGATGTTCAACGCGTTGAACACGACCAACTTCACCACGTACCAGGGCAACCTTGCGGCGTCCAACTTCGGCCTGCCCATTGAGGCGCTTCCGATGCGCCGCCAGCAGTTCGGGTTCCGCTTCGACTTCTGATGGCCATGACACCACTCAGATCCTCGTTTGCCGCTGTCGGCCTGCTTGTCGTTGCGCTGTCCGCGCCTGCGGCTGCCCAGGGCGCCAAGAAGGTGTTCATCTGCGCGGACATCGAAGGCATCAGCGGCGTGTCCAGCCCCGAACAGGTTGGCGGGACCGGCGCCGACTACGGCCGGGGCCGCAAGCTGATGGCGGATGACGTGAATGCCGCCATCCGTGGAGCCGTTGACGGCGGCGCGACCGACATCGTCGTCATCGACTCCCACGGCACCGGCCAGAACCTTCAGCGCGACGACGTCGACCCGCGCGCCGAACTGATCAGCGGGAACTCGGTGAGGCGCTACGGCATGATGGAGGGCCTGGACGACACCTTCGACGCCGTGTTGTTCATCGGCCACCATGCAAAAGCGGGCTCGTCGGTCGGTGTGTTCGCGCACACGCAGAACGCCAACATCGCGGACGTCCAGGTCAACGGGCGCTCGGTCGGCGAGGGGGGAATCAGCACGCTCTACGCCAACTGGTTCGGCGTGCCGGTGGTCATGGTCACAGGCGACCAGATTGCCGTCGCGCAGATCAAGGAAGTGGCGACCGAAGCCAGCAGCGTGGTGGTCAAGCGCGCGCTCAACGGGCGGACGGTCGAACTGCGGCCCACGGCAGAAACTCGGGACGAGATCCAGCGCGCCGCGGCGCAGGCGGTCCGCAACGCCCGGAAGGTCGAGCCCCGCAGGGCCGGACCGTTCCGGATTCAGATCTGGTACCGCGATCCGGCCATCGCCGAGGTGGCCGAATCCATCCCTGGTGTTGAACGGCCAACACCCGATTCGGTGGCGTTTACCGCCGATTCCATGCCGGCCGCGTTCGCGCTCTACCGCGTCCTGTACCGGCATATCGACGCGCGGTAGTGCTGGTCTGCCCGCGATCCGCGCGAAGGCCCCGGCTCACGATGGCTTTTACCGGGGGGCACGTCGTCGGGCGGAACGAGGGCGGCGCCGGCCTTGCACGCGGCGTCGAATAGCGCTAAACAGAGCCATGCAGAAAAGAAGATCGAAGACCGACCTGCGCGATACCCACGAGGGGGGCAGTGGCGAGCGGGAGAGCATCTTCCAGGCGCTGAAGCAGATAGCCGACGCCATCGTCGAGACCTTCCCTCGAGCCTTCGAGGTGGTCGTACACGATCTCTCCCAGCCCCACAAGTCGATCCGCCACATCGCGGGCGACGTCACGAAGCGGAGGGCCGGCGGGCCCGTCACGGACCTGGTTGTGAAGGCCCTCCAACAGGAGGGAGAAGGCATCCGCGACAGACACAACTACAAGACCACGACCAAGGACGGTCGGACACTGAAGTCCACGACCGTGTTCATCCGCGACGGCTCGGGGGCGGTGGCAGCCGCCTTCTGCATCAACTTCGACATGACTGACTTCCTCAGCCTGGCCCATGCGCTGGAGGTCTTCACCACGACGGCGAACGCCTTCAACGGCCCCGGCAAGGTCGAGACCTTCGCCATGTCCATCAGCGAGACGATTGTGGCGTTGTTCGAACAGGAGGCCGCGAAGATCGGCAAACAGGCGGCTTACATGACCACTGAGGAGAAGATGCTGCTTGCCAAGGGACTCAAGGAGAGCGGCGTGTTCCAGATCAGGGGGGCCGTCGACCAGGTGGCACACCTGTTAGGGGTCACACGCTATACCGTCTACAACTACCTGAAGAACATTGAGACACAGCAACGTCTCGGTCAACTGTAATCCACACAACAGAGGCCATACGAGATGTCGAACGTCAGCGAGCCGTACCCGGTATCCACGCAACACGCCCCGGCCGCCATCGGTCCGTATTCGCAGGGCGTCGCGGCTGGTCAACTGCTCTTCATCTCAGGCCAGCTGCCTGTGGATCCAGCCACGGGCGCGTTTGTGCCTGGGGGCATCGTCGAGCACGCCCACCAGTGTCTGAAGAATCTGTCAGCCATCGCCCGAGAAGCTGGGACACGTCTCGATCGGGCCGTGAAAGTGACGGTGTTCCTGGCCGACATGGCCGACTTCGCGGCCGTGAACCAGGTGTATGGCGAGTACTTCCAGGCGAACCTGCCGGCCCGATCGGCGATGCAGGTGGCCGCCCTCCCGAAGAACGCAGACATCGAAATCGAGGCCATTGTCAGCCTTTGAGATGACGTGAAGGAGTCCGAATGAACCTCGCGATTTTCCCTCGACGACGCTACACGGACGGAGAAACCCCACTCGAGTTTCTGCCGCATTTCACCCAGGCAGTTGGCGGGCCCAATATCTACGTCAAGCGTGACGACCTGCTGGGTCTGACCGCCGGCGGCAACAAGACCCGCAAGCTGGAGTTCCTGGTCGCCGATGCGCTCGAACAGAAGGCCGACACCCTCATTACCTGCGGCGCGGTCCAGTCCAACCACTGCCGCCTGACGCTGGCGGCCGCGGTCAAGGAGGGGCTGAAATGCCGCCTGGTCCTGGAGGAACGCGTCCCGGGCAGCTACAACCCCGAGGCGAGCGGAAACAACTTCCTCTTCCGCCTTCTCGGCGTCGAGCACATCGACGTGGTGCCAGGCGGCTCGAACATGATGGCCGCGATGCAACGGCAGGCCGACGAGCTCGAGCGCGCCGGTCGCCGAGGCTACATCATCCCCGGGGGCGGATCCAACCCGATCGGCGCAACCGGCTACGTCGCCTGCGCTCAGGAGATTCAGAACCAGTTGTTCGAGAAACACCTCCGTATCGACCGGGTCGTGGTTCCCTCCGGCAGCACCGGAACCCATGCGGGCCTGATCGCGGGTTTCTTCGGGTGCAACATGAACATCCCGATTGTCGGGATCGGCGTCAGCCGCGATCCGCAGGACCAGAACCCCATGGTCCACGATCTCGCCCAGCGGACGGCGGAGCGCGTGGGCATTCGAGAGAGTATTCCTGCCGACGCCGTAGTCAGCTTTGGCGATTACTGGCGGCCCAAGTACTCGGTCCCCAACAAGAAAATGGTTGAGGCGGTCAACCTGATGGCCAAGACCGAGGGGATCCTCCTGGATCCGGTGTACACCGGCAAGGCCATGGCAGGGCTCATCGACCTCAGCCGCCGTGGCTACTTTCGCAAAGGGGAGAACGTCCTCTTCGTCCACACGGGCGGCTCGCCGGGTCTCTACGCGTACATCAAGCCGGTGCTGGGACTGGAGGACGTGAGCGAGTGACGCGGTCAGCCCGGCGGGCGGCTGGCACGTCATCGAAACACCCGCTGCGGCGCTGGATCGGGCGTGCCGACCCGCCGCAGCGTCCGGCCCCAGCGCGGAATCGGCCACACCGCCAGTACAGCCTGAAGGCGATCACCTACTTCGAGCGCCCGGATACGTCCGCACTGCGCATGGAGGCAGGCGCTCGCCCACAGGCGCTGCTACCTGACGGTGATCGCGGCGCTCGCCAGCACGGCGGCCGAGCCTGACGCCATCTCGTTCCAGTAGCGCAGGAAGCGTCTGGCCTCGAAGGTGTCGCGCGCCTCGAGGTTCCTGGCCCAGCGATACCCGATCGACTGATAGTACAGCTCAGCCGTGATGGTGAACGGGCCCTGAGCCGAGCCGACGTCGATGGTGTAGCGCACGCGGTCCCCGCCCGCGGCGAAATCCACGTCCGTGAGCGCGGAGCCGTGGACGGCGACGTCGTTCGAGGCCGTCGCTTTGTCGAAACCGTCCGGCAGCAGGCGGTTGTCCTTGAGATACTGGTTCGCCGTGAGCAGGCCCGTCGTGACCCGCCCGCCCGGATCGCCGAGGATCGGCTCGTAGACCTGCACCTGGTCCGGCCTGCTGATTTCCGTGTAGTGCGGTTCGTACTTCGCGCCGTCTTCGTCGTTGTCGTTGCCGGCGATTCGGCCCGTCCGGTCGAAGGCGCCGGACTCGAACACGATGCCTCCGGCGGCATCGCGGACGACGACGTGAAGCCAGGCGCGGCGCGAGGGGTAGGCCGTCGGCAGCTTGTGCCCGGCGCGGTTCGTGACGACCACGTCGGCCGTCAGGCGGCTCCCCGACAGCGACGCGCCCGCCACGTTCAGCGTCGCGGCCTCGGCAGCGAGGTGAGCCTCGGTCTCGCGCGCCGAACTGTCGAGTTCCTCCGGCCTCGCCTCGACGCCGAGTTCGCCCCGGTAGCGGTTGAGCACGCGCTTCATGAAGAAGTTGCCGCCCACGAAGCTGTGGGCCGAGACGTTCGCCCTGGCTTCTCCGAGGACGCCGCTCACCGGCGTGTCTTCCGGGTACTCCGTCATGTGGCAGGCCTGGCAGCTCTTCGTCGTGCGGTAGGTGCTGTGTTCCCACTCGAGGTACGGCACCTGCTCGGGGAGTTGGCCGGTGGGCTGGCCGTCTGGCCCGAACGACGTCGTGATCAGCGTGTGGCAGCTCGCGCACACGCCGGACTCCTGCATGTGTGCCGCCTTCGCGGGCGTGAACGCGGACGCCGAGTGCATGATGCGCGTCCGCCCCGCGTCCACCTCGAAGGGCCCGAGGATGCGCGGCGCCGCGGCGCCGGCTGCGGTCTCCAGCTTGAATCCCGCGGTGAAGGTGGAGCGGTCGCCCAGGCCCTCATTCGCGATCTGGTGGCAGAGCGAGCAGCTGACGCCGTCGGCTGCCAGCGCCGCGTCGGGCGCGCCGGACTCGCCGACGGGCAGATTCGCGAACACCTCGCCGTGCCTGCCGGCGATCTTGGCCAGATAGCGCGCCGCCGGCATGTGGCAGGCGCTGCACTCGTGCTCGATCTCGGCCTGGTGCGTCGGATGGTCCAGGACTTCGCGGCGGACGCCGGCCTGCCAGTACGGATCGCGCGCCGCGTTCGCCATCATCGAGGCACGCCACGACCCGCCGAACGACACGTCGCGTCCCGTGCGCGACACGAGACCGGTGTGGCAGGCGAGACAGGTCTCGGCCGTGACGAGGGTGGGAGTCTGGATGCCCTGAGGCGGGCCGCCCTGGCCCGAGGCGAGCGGCAGCGCAGCGGCTGTCGTCAGAGCGGCCACGAGCACCAATGACATCGCGGTGAGTCTACGCATCGCGGCCTCCTACCACCCGTCGAAGAACCCGCCGTCGAACCAGTCCCACAGCAGGTACATGACAAACTGTGTCGAGCGCGGGCCCCGGTCCGTGACCGGAAGCCGCACGCCCACGTTGAGCATGATGTGCTGGCGCGTGTTGAGCGTCACCTGCACCTGGGGCACGAGATCCCACTGCACGCGCTCGTGGTCCACGAGTTCCTTGGCTCCGAGGATCTCGATCATCGGCGACCAGGTGCGTCCCGTGCCCCCGTTCTGGGCGAAGCTCTTTCCAACGGCGACGCGCCAGAAGGCCTCGTTCGCGCCCGCGTCCGAGGTCGGGAACTCGAATCCGCCCTGGAACTGGACGAAGCTGTCCCGCGGCAGAATCTGGCCGAACGTGACGAACGGCTCGAACACCGGATAGCCCTTCCCGAGGCCCCGCGCCGAGTCGCCCGTCGGGAAGATCATCTCGGCCGTGGCGCTCAGAATGGAGCCGCGGCGGTGGCTGTGCGCCAGCGCGCGCTTCACGGCGACGGCCATGTCGCCGAGCCCGCCCTGCCAGCTGCCACCCTCACGGCCGCTCGCGGCGATGGGCACGACGAACTCGACCTGATTCCGCGCGCCGAAGCGCTTCTCGTAGATCAGCTTCGTCGTGGCTGAACCATCGCCCTCGGTCGCAATCGCCGTCGTCACGACCAGTTCGTCCTCGGGGTAGGCCTTCTCGGTGACGAGGGCCCGCGGCAGATTCAGCTCGCCGCGCGGCCACGCACGATCCCCGCAGAACGTGCGGACATGATCGAGCGCCTGCTGAATCTCTTCGCTGGTGAGCGCGTCGCCGAAGGCCGGCATCATCCGGTGAAAACCGCGGACCGGCCCGCCTTCGGCGACGATCGCGCCCCAGTCCCCGTCCGGCTCGCGGGTCGCGAACGAGCAGTTGGTGAAGTCAGGCGGATCAAGAGGCAGGTCCAGGCGCGCTGCCGGCACGCCGCGGCCAGCCGGGCCGTGACAGTGGGAGCAGGCCGCACCGTAGACGTCGGCGTTCGTCCGAAGCGAGGGCGTCGTCTGGGCGTCGGCGGCCTGCGGCAGCACGAGCCACAGCAAAACGGCCGCGGGCGGGCAGACGAGCGACACCGCCAGCCGGCGATGGGCAGGTTGGAACATAGCTGACTCCGGGTGCCGGCTCTCCCCGACGACCGCACAGACAAGTGCCGTCCGGCGAGGCCTCCGGCTGGGGGCTGGTGGCGTGCACCAGCATTCTCGCAAGTCGGATGCCCGTCTGCAAGCCCCAGGACCTCCCCAGGAAACCCCGACTTTGGACGGGGTTCCTCCCGGGTTCGTAGCTCGGCGGGCCACTGGAGGTCCGGCAGCGAAACCGGGCTACAATTTTTCCGGCGGCCGCACCGTCCCTCAGGCCGCCCAGACCTGGCGAGGCTGCGCCTGAGACCGCCGAGTCCTGTCGTGACGGCTTCGCCTCGCTAGGTCACAGTATTGGCTTTGCCCCGCCGACGGCGGGGCGTAGACGTCTTGAAGGCCGCAGCGAAACGTGACTCGAGTGCCCAAGATCCCAGCCTTCAAGACGTCTAATCGAGGAGGAAGTTCCATGCGATTGTCTGCACGCCGCGGGAGCGCTGTGCCTGCCATCGGGCGCGTCTTGGTCGTCGCGTTCGCATTCGGACTCATGCTGTCGTCGCCTGCCCTTCTGGCCCAGGAGCGCCCGCTGGCCAAACCCAACTACGAACTGGCCGCGAGGTGGATGGCCTCGAAGGTCGGCAAGCTCGTGTTCGACACGTCCGTCTCTCCCCGCTGGGCGGAGACCAGCGATCGCTTCTGGTACGCCTTCGAGACGGCGCAGGGGCG
Organism: uncultured Vicinamibacterales bacterium; assembly: GCA_964481395.1. GTDB lineage: Bacteria > Acidobacteriota > Vicinamibacteria > Vicinamibacterales > JAKQTR01 > JBFMFH01. Next base: position 63,708 of record CAYZYG010000004.1, on the reverse strand, counting down.
CACGTTCATGCTGGTCGACCCGATCAAGCGGACCAAGGCCCCGCTCTGGGACAACGCGAAGATGGCCGCGATGTTGACGAACATCACGCGCATCCCCTACGACTCACAGCACCTCCCGATACAGCCGTCGACGATGAAGTGGACGAAGAACGACACGGCCATCCGCTTCGAATTGGAGGTGCCGAAGGACGCGAAGATCGTGGGGGAGAAGGTCGAGGATAAGGAGTCAGGCGTCAGGAGTCAGGAGACAGGAGAGAAGAAGGACGTCAAGACGGAGGAGATCAAGAAGGAGGAGGTGAAGAAGACAGAAGAAAAGACAGAGCAACAGAAGAAGGAGGAAGAGAAGCAAGACGTCAAGAAGGAGAAGAAAGAGGGAGGGGCGGCCGAGGAAGAGGCCGAGCCGCCGAAGACGACGAAGACCCTGTACTTCGAGTACGACCTGGCGACGGGCACGATCGCGCTGCTCCCGGACTTCAAGCCCGATCCGGATAAGCCCGGCTGGGCGCAGATCTCGCCGGACGACAAGACCGTGCTCTTCGCGCGCGGTCACAACCTCTTCATGATGGACGCCGAGAACTACCAGAAAGCCCTCAAGGACTTCGGCGACGCCACGATCCAGGAAGTGCAGCTCACGACCGACGGGGAAGAGCACTACAGCTTCGCGCGGCGCCTGAACGACCAGGCCAAGACGCAGCTCAAGAAGTTCCAGAAAGGCGACACCAAGCACAAGGACGGCCCGCGCGTGCCGGCCATCACGGCCCACTGGGCCAAGGACTCCACGAAGTTCTCCATGGTCAGGAACGACCAGCGCAAGGTGGCCGATCTCTGGGTGATCAACTCGCTCGCCAATCCCAGGCCGAAGCTCGAGACGTACCGCTACGCCATGCCTGGTGAGGAGCACGTCGACCAGGCCGAACTGCTCATCTTCGACCGTGGCGCGAGGTCCCGCATCAGGGTCAAGGCGGACGCTTTCAAGGACCAGAGCATCCAGGTCGCCACGGCCCGTTCGACCGCCCGCGAGCGCGACAGGGAGAAGACCGAGCCGAAGTGGCTCTCGGACACGTCCGACAAGATGTTCTTCTCGCGGTCGAGCCGCGATCTGCACCGCATCGACGTGTGCGTGGCGGACACGACGAGCGGCGACGTGAAGACCATCATCGAGGAACGGCTCAACACCTACATCGAAACACAGCCGCTGTGGACGCTGGGCAACGGTCAGGAGTTCATCCACTGGTCCGAGCGGGACGGATGGGGCCACTACTACCTGTTCGGGGCGGACGGCACGTTGAAGAACCAGATCACAGCCGGCGAGTTCGTCACGGGCCCCATCGCATACGTGGACGAAAAACTGCGCGTGATGTACTTCACCGCCAACCACCGGGAGCCCGGAGAAGATCCCTACTTCACCCACTTCTACCGGGTGAACCTCGACGGCACGGGCCTGAAGCTCCTCAACCCCGGCAACGCGTCGCACGCGGCGACAATGTCGGATTCCGGGAAGTTCTGGATCAATACCTTCTCGACGGTCGACACGGCGCCGGAGTCGCAACTGTTCGACGCGGCCGGCGCGAAGATCACGGACCTCGAGAAGACCGACGTCACGGCGCTCACCGACGCCGGCTTCAAGTTCCCCGAGCGCTTCCAGGTCAAGGCGGATGACGGAGTCACGGACCTGTACGGGACGATGTACAAGCCGTTCGACTTCGATCCCGAGAAGCGATACCCGATCATCCTCTACGTGTACCCCGGTCCGCAGACCGAGAGCGTGACGAAGACGTTCTCGCCGCGGCAGGCCAACGTGGCCCTCGCTCAACTCGGCTTCGTCGTCATCGAGGTGGGGAACCGGGGAGGCAACCCGCAGCGGTCCAACTGGTACCATGCCTTCGGGTACGGCAACCTGCGGGACTACGGGCTGGCCGACAAGAAGGCCGCCGTCGAGCAGCTCGCCCGTCGCCACCCGTGGATCGACCAGAACCTCGTCGGGATCTACGGGCACTCGGGCGGCGGCTTCATGTCGACGGCAGCGATGCTGGTCTACCCCGATTTCTTCAAAGTCGCCGTCTCGTCGTCGGGCAACCACGAGAACAACGTCTACAACCGGTGGTGGAGCGAAAAGCACCACGGCGTGAAGGAAGTGACCGACAAGGACGGCAAGGTCAAGTTCGAGTACAGCATCGAGAAGAACTCGGAGATCGCGAAGAACCTCAAGGGGCGGCTGCTGCTGGTCACCGGCGACATGGACGACAACGTGCACATGGCCGGGACGCTGCGCGTGGCCGACGCCCTCATCAAGGCCAACAAGCGGTTCGACTTCTTCATCATGCCCGGCCAGCGACATGGCTTTGGGCCGATGAACGACTACTTCTTCTGGCTCCGGGCCGACTACTTCGCGGAGCACCTGCTCGGACAGGCGGCCGACTCGGTCGATCTGGTCGAATTGCAGCGCGAAGTCCCGCAGGTCGGGAACAAGAGACAGGGGGCAGGCGTCAGGCGATAGGCGACAGGGTGGCGTCAGGCGTCAGGCGTCAGGCGTCAGGCGTCAGGCGATAGGCGACAGGGTAGCGTCAGGGGGCAGGCGTCAGGCGATAGGCGACAGGGTGGCGTCAGGCGTCAGGCGTCAGGCGTCAGGCGTCAGGCGATAGGCGACAGGGTAGCGTCAGGGGGCAGGCGTCAGGATACCGGGGGTCGGGGAGCACCCGACCCCCGGTTGCTGTACGGCGGGGCCCCGCTGGCCGTTCCTGGCGCATAATCGACGGTCATGACCGCAGCACGTCCGTCTCCGGCGTCGACCATCACCGCGTTCGTTCTGGTTGGCTGCGCCGTCGCCAGCGTCTGGCTGAGCGCTCCGCCGCGTCCGCCCGATACGGAAGTGGCCCCGACCGGGTTTTCCGCCGCCCGCGCCATGGCGCACGTCGAGGCCATGGCGCAGCGGCCGCATCCGATGGGATCCGCCGAGCACGCGCGCGTGCGCGACTATCTCGTGCGGGCGCTCCAGGGCATGGATCTCTCCGTGGAACACCAGCAGACGACCGCCATCAGGGTCGCGCCGCGAGGCGGTTCGTACGGACCGGTCAGGGCCGCTCGCGTGCACAACCTGCTGGCCCGCATCCACGGAACTGGCAGCACCGGGGCGATCCTGCTGGTGTCCCACTACGACTCCGTGCCTGCCGGCCCGGGAGCCGCAGACGCGACGTCCTGTGTGGCCGCGATCCTGGAAGCCGCCCGCGCGCTGCGCGAGGGGCCGCCCCTCACGAACGACGTCATCGTGCTGCTGACCGACGGTGAAGAGGACGGGCTCATGGGCGCGGCCGCGTTCGTCGATGAGCATCCGTGGGCGCGCGACGTCAGGTTCATCATGAACTTCGAGGCGCGAGGCACCCAGGGGCCGTCGCAGATGTTCGAGACGACCGGCGGGAACGGACGCGTGGCGGGGCAGTGGGCCTGGCACACGCCGTTCGCGACCGGCTCGTCGCTCGGGTACGAGATCTACAAGCGGCTGCCCAACGACACCGACTTCACGGTACTGAAGCGCCTCGACGCCGAGGGACTGAACTTCGCCTTCATCGACAACGTGGAGGCGTACCACACGCCGGCCGATGCGCCCGCCTCGCTCGATCGCGGGAGCCTGGAGGCCCACGGCACCACGGTGCTCGCGCTGACCCGCCGCTTCGGTGACCTCGACCTCGGCAACCTGGACGCCCGTGACGCCGTGTTCTTCTCGGTGCCGCTCGGATTGGCCGTGGCCTACTCGACCTTCTGGGTGCTGCCGCTGACCGGGCTGATCGGCGCGCTGTGGATCCTGAGCTTCCTGTATCTGAAACGGCGGGGAACCACGAGCATCGGCGGCACGATCCTGGCCATCCTGGTTCTCGCGGCACTGACTGCCGCCGCCGTGTTCGCGGGTGTCCGGTACCAGCGGTTCCCCGCCTGGCTCCACGACCGCTGGCTGCCCGAAGCCGCCGTCACGACGAACCCGGCGTACGCGCTGGCGCTCGTCTGTCTGATTGCGGGCGTTTGGATGGCCGCGCACGCGCTGCTGCGCCGGTGGTTCGCGGCTCAGACGCTGGCGCTCGGTGCGTCGTTCCTCTGGTTGCTGGCCGCCGGCGCTGCGGCCTGGTGGCTGCCGGGCGCGAGCTATGTCGTGTCCTGGCCTCTGGCGGCCACGCTCGTCTCGACCCTCGCCCTCCCATCGGACACCGCCGGGCGCCAGCCGCCTCTGTTCACCCTGGTTCTTCTGTGGGCGCTGGCTGCGGTCGTGCTCGCGATCGTCACGCCGACGGGGGCCTCGCTCTTCTCTGCCGTGGGCATCGGGATTGAGGGCGGGGCCGCGCTGGCCGTGTGCACGCTGCTGGCGCTCGGGACGCTGGTGCCGCAACTCGACGTCGTGACCTCCGGACGCCGGTGGTGGCCGGCGGGCGTGGCGCTGCTGGCCGGCGTTGGCGCCCTGGCCGCTGGAGCGTGGACCGCGCCCTACGGGCCATCGCATCCGAAGCCGGTCAACGTGATGTACGTGCTCGACGCTGATAACGGGAAGGCGTCGTGGGCGATTGGCACGGTCCGCCTCCACCCGTGGTTCCAGCAATTTGTCACGACCTCACCGTCCAGAGGACAACTGCCGGCGCTCGGCGGGGTTCGTTGGCTGGGAGACGTGTGGCATCACGACGCTCCGGCCCTGGCGCTGGCCTCACCCGAGGCCGTGCTCGTCGACGACACCGTCGCGCAGGGAGACCGCCTCGTCACGCTGCGTGTGGCATCACCCCGAGGGGCCCGGACGCTCACACTGCGGATCCCGGACGCGACGGTCGTGGATACGTGGGTGGGCGGCCATCGGGTGGGGGGCGAACAGGGCGGTCCTGGCTGGGAACAGGGGCGCTGGGCGCTGAGCTTCGTCAACCCGCCAGATACGGGGTTTCAGGTGCAGGTGCGGATCAAAGGACAGGTGCCCGTGACGCTCGGGTTAACGGATAGCGCAGCCGGGCTCCCGGACCTTCCGGGGCGCACCTTCGATCCTCGCCCGCCGGAGTTGACGACGATCCAGACCGGTGACATGACGGTCGTCTCGCGAACGATGCGGTTCTGAGGGGGCAGTCAGTTATCAGTCGCCAGTCGCCAGTCGTCAGGTATGAGTCATGAGTTCTGAGTTATGAGAACTCACAACTCACAATTGAGAACTGAGAACTGAAAACTGATCTACCGAATCCGGTCCGCCAGCATCGCGACGCTGAGCGCGTATGGGTTCGCGCAGTTGTAGGCCAGCAGGGTTTCGTAGTTCCGATACACCAGGTAGACCCGCCGATCGACCCTCACGAGCGACGCCGGAATGTCGCTGACAGGCAGCGACGCGCCGCCAGGCAGCTTCACGCCAAGCGCGCGCCACTCGTTGACGGGCCGCGGCTCGGTCATCGTGCGGACGGCGGTGCAGGGTCCGGAGCCCCTCTGCGGCACAGCCTCGTTCACCCGTGCCTCCGCCGCCTTCGTCAGCGAGACCTCACGGCCCCAACGGACGCCCGTTTCCCATCCGTTCGCCTTGAGATAGTTGGCCGTCGAGGCAAAGACATCCGGAAGTGACGTCCAGATGTCCCGGCGGCCGTCCTTGTCGTAGTCCACGGCGTACTGCAGGTAACTCGAGGGCATGAACTGCGGCTGCCCCATCGCGCCGGCCCAGGAGCCCTTGAGATCCTCAGCCGCGAATCCGTCCTCGTCGATGACGCGGAGCGCCGCGAACAACTCCTCGCGGAAGAGACTCCGGCGGCCGTCGTACGCGAGTGTGACCAGCGCCGGGATGGTCGGGCGAGTCCCGGTGAAGCGCCCGTAGTTCGACTCGAGGCCCCAGATGGCCACGATGACCTGCGGGGGGACGCCGTAGTCGGCTGACACCCGGCCGAGCAGCGCGCGGTGGCGGGCCGCCATGTCGCGCCCCGTCCTCACCATCCGCGATGTCAGCCTCCGCTTCAGGTACTGATCGATCGAGAGCGTGGTCTCCGCCTGGGTGCGGTCGCGCTCGACGACGACGGGCAGCGGCTCGACGGCGCCCAGCGCCGCCGTGACCGTCTTCTCGCTGATCCCGCGGCTGAGGGCTTCTGTCCTGAGCCCGGCCAGCCACTCGCCGAAGGACGGTTGCCGCTGGGCAGGCAGAACGTGACCCGAGCTGACCGCCGTCAGCAGCACGGCGCACAGAACGAGGCAGACGACCCAGAGTCGAAACATCGGCGTGACGGGGCCCTTCCCGCTGTCCTCCGGTTCTTCCTCAGTGTACCGTGATTCCGGAACCAGGAGGTCCGCCCCGCCGCCGCGGATCTGAACGTGACGATGGTCGTACGCCGAAGCTCGTTCGGCTACGACCACAGGTGACGGCCGGGGCCAGGCCGCGTCGTTACGCGCGCTTGACGGCGACCGCGCGCGGGCCCTTCGGGCCGGCCTGCGTGTCGAAACTGACTCGCTCCCCCGGGCGGAGCGAGTCGAAGTCGAGCCCGCCCTGCAGCTGGTCCCGGTGGAAAAAGTACTCCGAGCCGTCTTCCCCAGCGATAAACCCGAATCCCCGATCTCCCACGATGCGCTTGACAGTTCCGTTCATGTGCGTGTCTTCCTTGTCGACGTTGACGAATCGACGGTCACCTCGACCGCCGGAATGCCGCGGTGCCGTTCCCGGCTGCCGCGACGAGCTTCTTCAGGTCAGGCATCTGCCGGACCTGGCCGATCGGGCGTCTTCGAGACCTTCCCCGCGGCCACCTCGAGCTGCGCCGTCGTCGTGTGCTTGTCCGCGCACTCGACCCTGGGCGTGCACCCGCGCATCAACTGCGCGGCCCGCTTCGCCGAAACCACCACGAACTCGAAGGCGTTCGTTCCCGCCGGGCGCGTGACCATGCGTGTCCTCGCTCAACACCCGTAGTGTGGTGCACCGGCCCTGCGCCCGGTGGGGACACAGCGCCGGCACGGCGAACGTCGGCCGGGCCCACCGAGAACGGCTTTGATGAGGCTGGACACCCCTGGTGCAACCGGGAGACGTGACAGGACTCAGGAAAGCAGAACTCTGTCATCATAC
>CAYZYG010000004.1:31092-56566 GCA_964481395.1 uncultured Vicinamibacterales bacterium | reverse complement strand
TGGTGCAACCGGGAGACGTGACAGGACTCAGGAAAGCAGAACTCTGTCATCATACAGCCGTTCGTGCCGAAAACCGGAGGTCTTCGTGACGCCTGCCGTTCGAATCCTCGCCGTCGCCGTCGTTCTGCTCGCGCCCAGCGCATGGCTCAACGGCCAGGGTGCCGCGCCCCAGGCGGCCAGGGCGCCCCGCTTCGTCGACCTCGCCGGGGATGCTCAGCGTCGGTTCGTCGTCGATCGCGAGTCGGGGCAGTACCTCGGCCACCCCACCACCGTGCTCCTCGAAGACGGACGGACCCTGCTGGTCGTCTACCCGAAAGGACATGGCCAGGGCGGGATCATCCTGAAGCGCAGCGACGATGGAGGGCGGACGTGGTCGGAACGCCTCCCGGTTCCCGCGAGCTGGAGCACGTCCAAGGAAACTCCCACGATCCACCGGATGGTCGATGCGGCAGGCGTCAAGCGCCTCATCCTGTTCTCGGGGCTGTTTCCCATCCGCATGAGCCTGTCGACGGATGACGGGCGTACCTGGTCAGACCTGGCTCCCATCGGCGACTTCGGTGGCATCGTGGCCATGGGCAGCGTCGTGCCTGTCCGCGGCGCGCCCGGGCACTATCTGGCGCTCTTCCATGACGATGGGCGGTTCATCAACGGAGACGGCAAGCGGGCGACGCCCGTCAGGTTCACGCTCTACCAGACGAGGTCGGCTGACGGGGGGCTGACGTGGTCAGCCCCGGAGGCGATGTTCTCGAGCGGCAGCGTTCACCTGTGCGAGCCTGGCGCCATCAGGTCACCGGACGGCCGTCAACTGGCGATTCTGCTGCGCGAGAACTCGCGCACGAGGAATTCCCACGTGATGTTCAGCGACGACGAAGGGAAGACGTGGAGTGCGCCGCGGGAGCTGCCGGACGTGCTGACCGGCGACCGACACACGGCGGCGTACGCGCCGGATGGCCGACTGTTCGTCACGTTCCGCGACATGGGGCGCGAGTCGCCGACGAAAGGTGACTGGGTGGCGTGGGTCGGCACGTATGAGGACATCGCGACCGGCCGTCCCGGGCAGTTTCGCCTTCGCTTGGCGGACAACCACCATGAGTGGGATTGCTGCTACCCCGGGCTGCAGGTGCTGCCTGACGGCACCATCGTGACCACGACGTACGGCTACTGGACGGTGGGGGAGATGCCGTACGTGCTGAGCGTGCGCCTGAGGATGGAAGAACTGGAGGCAGAGAGATGAACGCACCGCGGACGGTGTTACCGGTCGGTCTCCTGCTGGGCCTCGCGGCGGCGGCGGCGGCGGCGGCCGGAGCCGCGTCCGTCCAGGCGCAACCCGGCCAGCGGGAGGTCTACGTGACGGTGCTCGACTCGGACGGCGTGCCGATCACCGGTATGACGGCTGAGTACTTCGCCGTGCGCGAAGACGGTCGCGACCGTGCCATCGTCAGCGTGCAGCCGCTGGATACGCCCATGCACGTGGCCGTGATCGTCGACACGAGCCAGGCATCGAAGATCGCGGTGACGCCCTTCCGGACGGCGGTCACGACGTTCGTCGAGCGGCTGGCCGCTTCGCACCTCGTCGGGCTCTACACCTGCGGCGATCGGGCATCTCGCGTGACCGATTTCACGCAGGATGCCGGGCTCCTGCGGGAAGCCGTGCTGACCGCGTTCGGCCGGTCGTCGGGCGCGGCGTTTCTGCTGGACGGGGTCGATCTGGCCGTCGAAGACGTGCAACGGCTCGCGCCGCGACGTCCCGTGGTCGTGGTCATTTCGACCGAGAGCCCCGAGGGCGGGGGCCAGTCGGCCGGGTCCGTCGTCAAGAAGCTGATCGAGCGATCCGTGTCGTTCCACGCCGTCGTGCTGGCTTCGGCAACCGGATCAGGGCAGGGTGGGGGGCGCCTCGAGACCGACGTGATGAAGCGGCGGCAGGCGATGGAGTCGATGATTGCCCTGGGCGAAGGCGACCGCGAGCGCACGCAGTTGCTGGAGCAGGGCACGTCGTCCACCGCAGGATCCATCCAGCGCGTCGCGAGCCTGCTCGCGCTGGAGCCGGCGCTGGTGAGGCTCACGAACGAGCTGGTCTATTCCTACCGCCTCACCTTCGCGACGAACGCAAAGTCGTCGAAAAATCTGCAGGTCGGAGTGCTGCTCGACGGGGTGACGGTCCGGGCCATTCCCGCGCCGCGGTAGACCCGATCAGACGCTCCAGCGCCGACCGGGCCGTCCACGGGGCGGCCGGCGCCGGAGGCCCGATGCCCTCCGGTCCTCCCGGCGGGCTTGACAAACTGCGTACTAACTACTAAGTTGTTAGTAGCCATGAAGACCCAACGCGCCACCCTGACGCCCCAGGAGCTCGAGATCATGAAGGTGGTCTGGCAGAAAGGCGAGGCCACCGTCCGCGACGTCTACGAGGTGCTCCGCGAGCGCCGCAAGGTCGCCTACACCACCGTGATGACGATGATGAAGGTGCTCGAGGGGAAGGGCCACCTGAAACGCCGCGAGGAAGACCGGGCCTACGTGTACCGGCCCACCAGGCCCGAAAGCGCCGTCGTCCGGTCGATGGTGCGCGAATTCGTCGATCGCCTCTTCGACGGAGCCGCCCAGCCGCTTTTGGTGCATTTGGTCAAGGATCGGCGTCTAAGCAGGAAGGAAGTCGAGGAACTCGCCCGGCAGATCGAGGAGGCGTAAGCATGTCCACCCTCGTCCTGGAGAACATCTGGGCCTGGGCCGTTCAGGTTGCGGCCGTTGCGGCAGCCGGCCTCGTGCTGCCGGTGCTGGCCCGACTGACCTCCCCCGCCGCCCGTCTCACCTATCTGCGCGCCGTGCTGCTGGCCTGCCTCGTCTTGCCGCTGGTCCAGCCGTGGATTCCGCTCGAGTCGCCAGGCGCGCCGCCTGGAGCCGTGACGATTCAGGCCGGTGGCCTCGTCCCGGACGAGACCGCGGCGACCGACTGGCCGGAGCCGATCCCGGCAGCCACCGCACCCGCGGAGCCCCTCTGGCCCTGGCCGCTCGAGCAGACCCTGATCGGGATTGCTGTCGCGGGGTCGTTCGCCCGATTCGCGTGGCTCGGCCTCGGCTTCGTCTCCCTCGGCCGCCTGCGCCAGCGTTCGACTCCGCTGGACCCGCTGCCGGAGTCCGTTGATGACGCGCGCCTGGCCGTGGCCGCCTCGGCGGACATCCTGGTGTCGGACACAGTGGCGCGTCCCGTGACGTTCGGCTTCCGTCGGCCGGTCGTCATCGTTCCTCGAAGCTTCCTCGACCTCGCACCGGACGAACAGCGGACGATTGCCATGCACGAACTGCTGCACGTCCGCCGGAGGGACTGGCTGCGAACGCTCGCCGACGAAGCTGTCCGCGGCGTCCTCTGGTTCCACCCGGCGATCTGGTGGCTGATCGATCAGATCCACCTCGGCATCGAGCAGGTCGTCGATCGCGAAGTCGTGCGCCTCTCCGGGTCGCGCCGGCCCTACCTCGACGCGCTGCTGAAGATCGCGGCCACCCGGAGCGTTCCCGTGTTACACCCCGCGTCCATGTTCCTGAAACAGCGTCATCTGGCCCAGCGCGTGGCTTCGCTCGTGAAGGAGGCGTCCATGTCGCGCATCCGTCTCGCCGCATCGGTCTCCGTCGTCGGCGTGCTGCTGGCCGCGAGCGGCTACCTCGTCGTCCAGGCGTTTCCACTTCGGACCATGCTCGAGCCGGTGGTGCTGCCGGAGCTGCAGGCACGTGCCGAAGCTGCCCCGCGCGAGGTTCCCCCGCCCCCACCGCTCGCACCGAGGGCCGAGCGGCCACCCGCGCTCTCGGCGGTGCCGGACGGGGCCACTTCCGAACAGGGATCGGCCCCCCAGCAGACCAAGCCCGTCGTCGATCCCAAGCTCCAGGCGCCGAGACCGGGCATGGTGACGTCGCCGGCTCCGCCTCCCCCGCCGCCGAAGGTGGACGAGCCAACCTTGAAGGCGATGATCCAGGCCAAACCCGACGATCCGTCGGCGTACTACGCACTGGCGAAGCTGTACGAAGACCAGAAGCGCTTCGACGAAGCCGAGCAGACGCTCGTTCAGGCGAAGGCCGTCGCAGGGAACCCCGCGCGGACCCTGCTGCACATCGCCGGCTACTACAACCGGCGCGGCGATTTCGACAGGACGATTGCCGCGCTGAAGGAGCGGTTCGAACTCGAGCCGGCCAACCCGGAAGCCCCGTACACGATCGCCACGTACTACTGGGACAAGGCGTACCGCGACCAGACCCTGTCGGACAACGACAAGAATGCGCTGGTGGCTCAGGGGCTGATCGCGATTGACGATGCCTTGAGGCTCAAGCCGGAGTACTTGGAGGCGCTGACCTACAAGAACCTGCTCATTCGCCTGCTGGCAACCCTCACCCAGGACCCGGAACGCCAGCAGACACTCATCGCCCAGGCGGACAAGTACCGGGATCAGGCCCTCGAGATCCGCAGGAAGTCGAGCGTTCCCGCGCCGCCGAATGCCGTGCGCGTCGGGGGCGGCATCGCGCCGCCCCGCAAGATCAAGGATGTGAAGCCCGAGTATCCGGCCGTAGCGGCGGCCGCCCGCGTGCAGGGCGTGGTCATCCTCGAGATCCTGGTCAACGAGGACGGAACGGTCGGCGCGGCCAAGGTGCTGCGGTCGATTCCACTGCTCGACGAAGCGGCGATCGCCGCGGTCAAACAGTGGGAGTTCACGCCGGTCACGCTCGACGGTCAGACCGTGCCGGCCATCCTGACCGTCACCGTGAACTTCACCTTTGCGGGCCTGGATGCAGGCGAGGTCCCGCCGCCGCCACCCCAGCCGCCGCCAGGGTCTCCTTCCGCGCAGGCGGCGGCTGCTGCGGCCTCCCTGCGCTCGGCGAAGGACGCGGCGGACCCCTGGTATCCGCCGAACATCTCGCGGGTGGGCGGCAGCATCCAGCCGCCCCGCAAGGTCACCGACGTGCGGCCTGTGTATCCCCAGGAGGCCCGGGACGCCAACGTACAGGGCGTCGTCATCCTCGAGGCGGTCATCGGCACTGATGGCAGGGTGACCAAGGCGCGCGTGTTGCGGTCGATTCCAATGCTGGATCAGGCCGCGCTCGATGCCGTGCAACAGTGGGAGTTCACGCCGACCGCGCTGAACGGGATACTCGTGCCGGTGGTGATGACGGTGACGGTGAATTTCACGCAGAAGTGAGGATCAGGCGACAGGCGACAGGCGACAGGCGACAGGGGGATGCCTCGCGCCGGTCGGGCGAGTTCCGTTGGTGTGACCGCGCAGAGTGAGTTCGTTCGGGTACCCAGAGTCGGGTGCTGTGCCGGAGGTGTGTTCGTGCGGCGATGCCGAGCCCCCGCGGCCGCCACATTCGTGAAGGAGGGTTCCATGTCTCGCGTGTCTCTCGTCGTATCGTTTGCCCTCATCTTCGCCCTTGCAGCCGGAAGCGCCTGGGCGCAGGAGGAGCGGCTTCCACTCCCGCCGAACGCCGTCCGCGTAGGTGGCGACATCAAGGCGCCCACGAAGGTGAAGGACGTCAAGCCCGTGTACCCCGCCAAAGCGAAAGAGGACGGCATCGAGGGCGTCGTGATCCTCGACATCCTCATCGGCGAGGACGGCAAGGTGAAGGCCACGAAGGTGCTGCGGTCGATTCCCGCACTCAATCAGGCCGCCATCGACGCGGTGAAACAGTGGGAGTTCACACCGACCGTGGTCGGTGGCAAGGCCGTGCCGCTGGGGCTGACGATCACCGTCAACTTCGTCGGGCACGCCACCGCTGCGCCCCCGCCGCCTCCGCAGCCACCTCCCCCGGCGGACGACCCGTGGTACCCGCCGAAGACGCCTCGCGTCGGAGGCAAAGTCCAGCCGCCGAAGAAGATCGTCGACGTGCGGCCGGTCTATCCGGACGAGGCCAGGAAGGAGAAAGTGCAGGGAACGATCATCATCGAGATGGTGGTCGGCGCCGACGGCAAGGTCATGAAGACGCGCGTGCTGCGGTCGGTTCCGGCGCTGGACCAGGCCGCGCTCGACGCGGTGACGAAGTGGGAGTTCGAGCCGATGCTGATCAACGGCAAGGCCATGCCGGTCGTGATGACGGCCACGGTGAGGTTCAGCCTCGACTAGGGTCCCCCGACAATCACTCCCGGAGTGATTTGCGGCAGTGATTTGCGCTCGGCCAAGACGGAGAATCACTCCGGGAGTGATTGTCGACGGTCCACCCAGGGACGCCATCCTGGGTCATTGACGGCGCGGGGGGCCTCCCCTCCCCGCGCCGTGTTTTGTCAGTCGGGTCCCGGATCCCGTCATCAGCCCTCGTCCGGCTTCGGCGTGGCTGGCGTGCTCTTGGGCAGCACCGGCGGCTTGATGTACTCGGGATCGATCTTCCCAGTCAGCACTTTCAGGAAGTCGACGATCTGTGTCGTCTGCTCGTCGGTGAGCGTGCGACCGAGCTGGAACTCCGCCATCTCCTTCACCGCCTGCTCGAGCGTCGGCGTCTGGCCGTCGTGGAAGAACGGTCCTGTCTTTTCCACATTGCGCAGCGACGGCACCTTGAACGCGTTCTTGTCGGACTCGTCGTTGGTGATCTTCGCGCGACCCGGATCGCCTGACCGCGGGTAGTCCTTCGCAAGGCCGAGCACCTGATACGACGTGCCCCCGAGCAACGCGCCGCGGTGGCACATCTGGCAGCCCGCCTCCGTGTACGCCTTGAAGCCGAGCTTCTCCGCGTCGGTGAGCGCGCTCTGATCGCCCTTGAGCAGTGCATCCCAGCGCGAGGGCGTCATCAGCCCGCGCTCGAAGGCGCCGATGGCCTTGGCCATGTTGTCGTAGGAGATCGACTTCGGATCGTTCGGGAATGCCTTTTTGAAGAGATCGACGTACTCGGGCATCGACTCGAGCACCTTGACGACCACCGGCTCGGACGGCATCGCCATCTCAACCGGATTGAGGATCGGGCCCTTGGCCTGCTCTTCCACGTCGGCGGCGCGGCCGTCCCAGAACTGCACGAAGTGGGCGGCGGCATTGTAGACCGTCGGCGAGTTCCGGTCGCCCTTCAAGCCCTTGTGCCCGTCCGACGTAGGCTCGTTGTCGACCCCGTAGTTGGCCAGGTCGTGGCACGAGTTGCACGAGATCTTCTGGCTCTTCGACAGGCGCGGCTCGTAATAGAGCATCCTGCCGAGGTCGACCATGTCCTTGCTGGCGGGCACGCCGCCGGCGTGGACCGCGTCGGGAAGCGGTTCATAACCGGCCAGTTCGTCCTGGGACAGTGTGGCCTGTGGGGTGTCGGCCGCCGGTGCCGGGGCATCCTTGCCGCCACAGGCCGTCGCCACGAGCGCCAGGAGCAGGAACATTGCAGACAGGTACCGCGCGGATCGGGGCATCGTGTCCTCCGAAATATTGACGGGAATTGTGACGCAGCGGTGGGGGGCGGACGCCGGCTGCAGCGGCAGCATACCATCGGTGTCTCCAATGCGAGCCGACCACGCGACCGGACCCGGCCCGACCTCGTCATCGCGGGGACATCTTCGACGAGCTTCATCTCACCGAATGAAGCATTACGCGGTCCTGGCCGAGCAGACGAGCGAGGTCAAGCGGATGCTCACCGGCTTCCTGCAGAAGCTGACGGCTGATCGCTGACCGCTGATGGCTGACGCTCTGAAGACTTCAAGTATCCTTGGCTATCTTCAGCGTTTCGCCGGCGCCTTCGCCCGTTCCTGCTTCTGCTTCTCGACCATCGCTGCCACGTCCGCGAGGAGCTTCTTCGCGTCGAAGACGATGCCGTCCTTGACGGTGTAGCGGATGCCGCCCACCTGCTCGACTTTGCCCGTGGCCGTGTTGAGCCGGGTCGCGCCCGTGCCGTAGAGCGTCTTGAGATTGACCAGCGGATTCTCGCCAACAATGACGAGATCCGCCAGCAGTCCAGGCCGCACGACGCCGAACTCGAGGGACTTCTTCTGTGGCTCGTGCAGCGACAGCGCCGGGTTCATCGTCGCGGCCTGGATGATCTCGAGGGGATGGAAGCCCGCTTCCTGCAACAGCTCCATCTCATGGATCGTGCCGAATCCGTACGTGTTGTAGATGAACCCCGCGTCGGAGCCGACCGTCACGCGGCCGCCCATGCGCTTGTAGTCGTTGATGAGACGGAACCAGACCTGGAAGAAGTTCCGCCAGGCCACTTCGTCCTCGGTCTTCCAGTCGTGGAAGTACGCGCCGTGATTCGTCAGGCTCGGCGTGTAGAAGTCGATGAGGGACGGCAGCGAGTACTTGTCGTGCCAGTCGCGCGTGCGCAGCGCCATCACGTCACGGCCGGCCGCGTAGGCGGTCATCGTTGGATTGAAGACCGTGCCGAGCTTCAGGTGCTCCTCGAGGTACGCCTTCCACTCCGGGCTGCCTGGCGGGTAGATCTTGTCCCAGAGGCGGGCGACCTGACCGAAGCGCCACTGCTCGTTGTCGTAGTTCATCTCGGCCGGCCACGGCTGCACGACATAGTCGCGCATCAGGGCCTCGAAGTGGCCGTAGAAGTGCGTGATCGTCTGAAGTCCGAGCCGGGCGGCCTGGATGGCGTTGAGCTGCGCCACGCCGGTCTGGCCAAGATGGGCCATCGATCCGAAACCGACCTTCTTGCCCTCGTCGAACAGGGCGGCGGCAATCTCGGGACGCGTCGCGAACAACTTGATGCCGTCCACGCCGTTCTTGGCGGCCCACTGCACCCACGCGCGCGCCTGCTCGGGCGTGTCGACCGGGCCCTGGTCCCATCCGCTGCCGGCAGTCTGGTAGTTGTACATGCGCGGCGCGACGATCTCGTTCCGGGCGCTGCGGGTCTTCTCGCTCACCGACACGGCGTGCGACGTCAGCGACACACCGCGGACGGTCGTGACGCCGTGTGCCATCCACAGCTTGTAGACGTACTCGGCCTCGGGGTTCTTGGGCGGGCCGCCGATATGCACGTGGTCGTCCACGAACCCCGGCAGCACGAACATGCCGGTCGCATCGACCTCATGGTCGGCATTCTGCGGCGGCCGATTCTGGCGGAGCGGCAGGCCCGGCGTGCCCGCCGTCCGAATGGCGGCGATGCGGTTCTGTTCGATGACGATGTCGACCGGGCCGCGGGGCGGGGCTCCCGTGCCGTCGATGAGGATGGCGCCGCGAATGACGAGGGTCTTGAAGGGCCCCGCGCCCTCGCCGGCTTTCCGGGCCGGCGCCGTGATCAGCGGATTGCCGCGCGGCTGGGCGAAAAGGCCGGGGTCGAATCCGAGCATGGCGAGCAGAGCCACGCCCGACAGCAGGACGCGAACGGAGATTCGGTGCATGAGCGACTCCCTGGGGCTGACCAGCAGGTGACCGGGATTATACCCGCCGAGCGGAGGATGGTCATGGGCGGGCGCAGGGGACACGCACCGAAGACCAGGAAATGGGGACGGGGAACATCCACAACCGATCCCCGGTTCCCGGTCCCCGTCCCCTGTCTTCACTGCCCCGCGGCCGTCTTCCACGACCCGTACAACGGGTTCGGCAGCGCGATCCACTTCACGCCCCACATCTCGGCATTGGCCGACTCCAGTGCCCGTCTGGCCTCGAGCGTGCCGCGGGCGCCCTTCGCGAAGTCGCCGAAATCGTCGCCGACGAGCAGCAGAATCCGGTAGTTCTGCGCCACCACTTCGCGGCGGGAGGACTTCTCCGATGTCCACTCCGGCCGCTCGCCCTTCGTGAGCACGGTATCGAGGTTCGTGTCGATCGGGAAGCCGTACTTCGCCAGGTTGTCGCGGGTCGCCTGCTCGAGGCTGCGGTCGCGGTTCGTCACGTAGAACACCGTCACGCCCTTGGCGGCCGCGGCCCGGGTGAACTCGAGTGCGCCAGGGATGGGCGTGGCCCGGCGCTCGTTGCACCACACGGCCCAGCGCTCTTCGCTGTAGGCTGCGCCCTCGCGGAGGTTTCGCTCCTCGCTCTCGCTGTTGTCGAGCACGGTTTCGTCCACGTCCAGGATGACCGCCGGCGGTTTCGCCCGGAAGTCACCGGTCTGTTCGAGGGCGGCGGTCCACACAGGGTCGGCCAGGGCCCGGTCCAGCATCAGCGTGGCGAGACGATAGGCCTGAACCGCCGTGGCGCGGTACTCGACCGCGGTCCGGAACCAGACGACGGAATCGGGCAGGGCTGCGGGTCTGGCCGCCGCGACCGGGGCAGCAGCCGGGGGCGGCGTGGTGGCTGGCGGGGCGTTTCGCGGCGCGCAGGCCGGCGCCAGGGACAGGACGAGGACGCAGGTGACAAGGCGTGGTGAGATCATGTGGGCATCCTACCAGAGCCCCGCCCGATCAAGTTTCCGGCAGCGGCCCCGCGACAGCGGTCTGGCCGTCGGCGCGTCGGCGGGGTGGAATATCGGCGACAATAGGGGAAACACCCCTGACGAGAGGAGGGCCCCGATGTTCGAGCGAGTCTCGAGGAGTTGGGAACTGGTCAAGGCGAGCGCGGCCGTGCTGCAGGCCGACAAGGAACTGCTGGTGTTCCCGATCGTCTCCGCCGCGCTGTCGATTCTCGTGGTGATCTCGTTCGCCGTTCCGGCCATCCTCGCCGGACTGTTCGACGCGGCCGTGCTCGACGAGCGGGGCTTTCCGGTGGCGGGCTACGTCATCGGGTTCCTCTTCTACGTCGTCCAGTACTTCGTGATCTTCTTCTGCAACACCGCGCTCGTCGGTGCGGCGCTCATCCGGTTGCGCGGCGGCGACCCGACGGTGGGTGACGGCTTCCGGATCGCGGCTCAGCGGATCGGGCCCATCATGGGCTACGCCCTGCTCGCGGCGACCGTCGGCATGATCCTGCGCGCGATCTCGGAGCGTGCCGGTTTCGTCGGGAAGATCGTCGTCGGGCTCATCGGCCTGGCGTGGACCCTGGCCACCTATCTCGTCGTGCCCGTGCTCGTCGTCGAGAACGTGGGTCCCGTCGAGGCGGTGAAACGGAGCGCGAGCTACCTCAAGAAGACCTGGGGCGAGCAGCTCGTGGGCAATCTCGGCATGGGAATCGTGTTCACGCTGTTCGGCCTCGGCATCCTGATCGTGGGCGTGGTGCTCACGGTGGCGGCGGCATCCACGGAATCGGTCGCGCTCATCATCGCGATGGCCGGCCTCACGCTGCTGTCCCTGATCATGCTCAGTCTGATCAGTTCGGCTCTGGGCGGCGTGTACGCGGCCGCCGTGTACCGCTACGCCGCGGAGGGTCAGGTGGGCACGTTTTTCACGCCCGACATGGTGCGGAACGCGTTCCGCCAGAAATGAACGGCATCGCCTTCGGCCCGGTTCCTTCGAGGCGTCTCGGGCGCAGCCTGGGCATCAACAACATCCCGGCGAAAACCTGCACGTACGACTGCGTGTACTGCCAGGCGGGAACGACCACACGCCACGTGCGTGCGCGGCAGGCGTTCTACGAACCGGCGGCGATCGAGGCCGCCGTCGCGGACCGGCTGGAGAAGCTCGGCGCGGCGGGACGCCCCGATTACCTCACGTTCGTGCCCGATGGCGAGCCGACCGTCGACGCCCGACTCGGCGAGTCCATCGCGCGGCTCAAGCGCTTTGGCATCCCCGTCGCGGTCGTCAGCAACGCTTCGCTCATCGACCGCCCGGACGTTCGACGGGACCTGACGGCGGCGGACTGGGTGTCGATCAAGATCGACACGCTCGTCGAGGACCACTGGCGGGCCATCAACAAGCCTGCGGAGGGCCTCGGGCTGGGGGCGATCCTCGACGGCGCCGCTGCGTTCGCGCGCGAGTTCGGCGGGACACTCGCGACGGAAACGATGGTCGTGGCCGGCATCAACGACGATGTCGAGGAGATGCGGGCGGTGGCGGCGTTCCTCGCGACGCTGGAGCCGGCGCTGCCGTATCTGCTCGTGCCGACGAGGCCTCCGGCGGAAGGGTGGGTCGAGCCGCCGGCCCCGGATCGGCTGCGGGCCATTCTCGCTGCCATGCGCCGCGAGCTTCCGACGCTCGAATGCGTGGACGACCCGGGCGGGATCGACTTCGGGACGACGGGGGACGCCGAAGCCGATATCCTGGCGGCGTCTGCGGTCCACCCCATGAGCGAGGCACAGGTGGCCAGGCTGCTCGGGGCGGCTGGGGCCCCGTCCGACACGGCCGCCCGCATGGTCGCCGACGGGCGGCTCCAGATCATCGTCTACCGGAACGAACGGTTCTACGTCCCGGCCTCGATGACCCGTCCGTCTGCCGAACGGCCGCGGTCCTGAGAAACCTACTTCCGCTTGCGATGAGCCGCGTCATGAATGGCGATGAACCGCTCGAGGCTCATGCCGCCCACGAGCTGGCCGATGGCGTCCAGCGGCAGGTCATCGGCTGTCGTGAAGCGCACGCACGACTTGCCCATATCGAGCTTCTTGCCCGCTCGCTTGAAGGCGGCCTCGAGCGCGCGACGCTGAGCCGGATCGGCATAGACGCCGGTCAGATACAGCGAGCAGTAGTTCTTCTGCGATGCCAGCGCCGCGTAGCACAACGGCCGGCCGTTGTAGGTGCCAGGGTAGGTCTTCAGCGGAACCGCGTAGGCGATCATGCCGTAACCCATCGCCTCGACGAAGCCGGCCGGCAGATTGGCGCGGACGATCTTGCGGACGGCGGCGATCGTCTTCCGTCGATCGGCCGGCAGCGAGTCGAGGTACTGTCTGACGGTCTTCGCATCCGATGAAGCCATGTCGTCCTCCCGCGCTCCGAGCGCCGGCGCGACACGATGGCGCGGCGGTGTTCGGAACCGCACGATAGCCGAGGCCTGTCCCCTCTGGGTCCTGCTCTGGATTCGCCGAGTGTAATCCGGGATCGCTCGGATCCCGAACCCCGAACCCCGACTCCCGGCTCCCGTCACCCAAGTCACCCTTGTGACCCCACCTGTCACGACCAGCCTGTAGAATGGCCCGCTATGGGCGCCGATCCGTTCATCACCCAACTGACGAACCTGTGCCGCGAGTACCCGACGCGGGCGAAGTGGGTGTTCGTGCCGACACACGCCGTTGGTCTCACGATTGGCGACCGCCTGGCGCGCGAGGGCACGAGCTGGGTGAACCTGCGCTTCGTGACTCCGCTCGACGTGGCCGTTCCCATGGCCGCTCCGTTCCTGCTCGAGCGAGGCATCGATCCGTCGGAGGAGCCGCTCGGCCCGCCGCTCGTCATGCGGCTGCTGCTCGATCTGCCGGTCGAGGGCGGGTATTTCCGCCCGATGGCCGAGCACGCCTCCATGGCGCAAGCATTGTGGGCCACGCTGCGTGAGCTGCGATTCGCGGGCCTGCGGGCCGACGACCTGCCGCCGGCCGGGTTCCGCTCCGAGGCCAAGTACCGGGAGCTCGTGGCGCTCGCGGGTGCCTATGAGCGGCATCTCGAGTCAGCAGGCGCGGCCGACATGGCTGTGGTGTTCGAGGAGGCGCTGAAGCACCGGCCGTCCTGTCCGATTGGGGCCGGCGACCTGCGGGTGGAACTGCCGGACACGGTGTGGCCCCCCCTCGTGCGACGGTTCCTGGATGCGCTGCCCGGCACGCTCGAACCCGCCAGCGCCATCGACCTCGACACGCCCGAGCCCGGGCGGGTCTGGGCACGTGCCGCAACCTCGCCGCGCACGCGCAGGCCTGCGGCTTCGGCGGGCGATTCCGCGCCGGCTCCGGGGCCCTCCGGTTCACGTCCGACCCAGTTCCACCTGCCGTTCGCCGACGAATCCGGGAGCGGCGATGACGGCGTAACGACCCGAGACGGCGAACGCGCGGCGGCGTTCGGCCGGCGGCTGTCGATCTTTCGTGCCGGCGGCCACGAGGCTGAGGTCGAGGAGATCATCCGGCGCATCCTCGTTTCAGGCCGGCGCCTGGACGAGGTCGAAATCGTCTGCGCTTCGGACACGCACGCCCTGGTCGCCTGGGAGAAAGCGAGGCGGCTCGACTGGCCCGTGACCATCTCGGCCGGGGTGCCGGCCGGGATGACCCGGCCTGGGAGGGCGCTGCACGCGTGGGGTGCGTGGATCGAGGGCGGGTTCGCGGCTGCGGACCTGCGCCGGATGTTCGAGGCTGGGGACGTGGCGGTAGGGCAGGCGACAGGCGACAGGCGGCAGGCGGCAGGGGATGTCACCTGCTCTGCCCAGCAGGCCGCGAAGATTCTTCGTCGAGCCGGGGCGACGTGGGGGCGCGACACATACGCTGCCTCGCTCGCGGCATTCGCGGACCGCCAGGAACAGCGCGCTTCCGAGGGGGGGGCGGACGAGGCCTGGCGACGGCTCCGCGCTGCGCAGGCCCGGTGGCTCGCGCCCGTCCTCGAAGAACTGCTGGCGTCGATCCCCGAGCCGGGCGACGAGGGGCTCGTGGCCGTCGGGCCGTTGCTCGATGCCGCGGAAGCCTTTGTCACGGGTTGCGCGCGGCGCGCCGGCGACCTCGACGCGGCCGGCCACCTGGCCGTCCTGGACGCGCTGGCGAACCTCAGGCCGCTGGGCCCCGTGCGCGGCCCGCTGTCGTGGGCCCTGCGGTTCCTCACGGATGCCGTCAAGTCGGCGCGCGTGGCGCGCAGCCGGTCCAAACCTGGACACGTGCACGTTTCGCTGTTCACCGATCCTGGATACGACGGCCGGCCCGTCGTCTTCGTCTGCGGACTCGAAGAGGCGCGCGTGTTTCCGCCAGTCATCGAAGACCCGGTTCTGCTGGATCGCGAGCGCGCCGCGATCGAGCACGCGAGGAAAGGCGGAGCGGAAACCTGGCTGCGCTCCTCTGGAGATCGGATGGACGAAGCCGTCCGGGCAGGCCTGGCGCGCCTGGCACGCCTCGGCGCGGCCGCCGAGGAGATGGTCCTCAGCTATTCGTCGGTCGACACGCGGGAGTTCCGCGAAGCGTTTCCGTCGTGGCTCGTCCTCAGAGCCTGGCGGGCGGCGTGCAATACGCCGCAGGCCGGCTATCCAGCGCTCCGCACGGCTGCCGGAGAGCCCGTCTCGGTGATCCCGGTCGCGCCGGATCAGGCCTCGACGACGGCAGCGTGGTGGATGAACGCCGCGCGTGTCGGAGAGGCGGCTGTCGATGCGGTCGTCGCCGCGCACCCAGGGGTCGGCCGGGGCATCCAGGCGATCGCCGCACGCGAGTCCGACGCGTTCACGGTATTCGACGGATACGCTCCCGAGGCGGGGAGACTCCTCGACCCGTCGCGCAGCGACATGATCGTCTCGGCGACGATGCTCGAATCCGCAGCGGACTGTCCGTTCCGCTACTTTCTCGAGACCGGCCTCGGCATCGAGCCGATTGAGGAAGAGGACGCGGACGCAGACGTCTGGCTCGACCCCCTGCGTCGCGGGTCCGAACTCCACGATCTCTACGCCGCGCTGTTGCGCCGGTCGCGAGACGCGAATAGACGCGTGTCGACCCGCGACGATCTCGACTGGTTTCTCGCGCTCGGCCGGCAGCGCCTCGACGATCTGCGGCGCGAGATCCCGCCCCCGTCCGAGGAGGTGGCCGCTCGCGAATCCGCCGAGCTGCTCGAGGACCTGCGGCTGTTCGTGGCCGCCGAGGAAGAGCAGCGCCACATCGAGCCGGTGGCCTTCGAAGTCGGCTTCGGCCGTCCGGTTGGCGAGGGCCGCGAACCGCTCGCGACGCCGGATCCGGTGTTCATCGACCTTGGCGGTGGCAGGCGTCTGGTGGTGGCGGGGCGCATCGACCGTATCGATCGTTTGCGGCCGGCCCGAGACGGCGCGGAATCGGCGCGGCGCGAGGCGGGGTCCTCCGCTTCCGTCCGCTACCGTATCGTCGACTACAAGACCGGCCGGTTCAATCCTGGGAACTACAGCGGTGTCTTCCGCCGGGGCACCCTGCTGCAGCACGCGCTCTACGGTCTGGCGGCCGAGCGGCTGCTGAAGCCCGTCGACGGACGCGCGACGGTGCAGGAAGGCGTGTACTGGCACCCGACCAGCCGAGGATGGGGGCGCCACGCCACGATTCCCAGGCCGTCCGGCGGCGACCTCGACCGGGTCCTGACCCTCCTCTGCGATGTGCTCGGCAACGGCGTCTTCTTGCAGGCGCCCGAGCGGAAAGAGAACGGCACGAAGAGGGACGCGTGCCGCTATTGCGACTTCAGGCAGGCGTGCGGCGCGGCGCCTGCGTCCGTGGCCGCGCGCAAGACCGGTGCGAATGCCGAAGGGCGCCTTGCTCCTTGGCTGGCGTTGCAGGAGGTGGAGTGATGGCCAGGCCGGGTGGGGCGCACGCGGATGACGCCACGCTCTGGCGTCTCGAGCACGACTTCGCCGTGTCGTTGCTGGTCGAAGCCGGGGCCGGCTCTGGCAAGACGCGCAGCCTTGCCCGCCGGATGGCGGCCGGCATCGCGGCCGGCGCGTACGACATCCGTCGCATGGCGGCCGTCACGTTCACCCGCAAGGCCGCGGCCGAGCTGCGCAGCCGGTTCCAGATGGAACTGGAGGATCTGCTGTCGGATACGGCAGCCGCTGACGTCCGTGCGCGCGTCGAAGGCGCGCTCGCCGAGATCGAGCGGCTGTTCGCCGGCACGATTCACGCCTTCTGCGCGCACCTGCTCCGCGAGCGCCCGGTCGAGGCGCGGGTGGCGCCTGGCTTCATCGAAATCGACGAAGTCGAAGACGCGCGGGAGCGCCGGCGCGCGTGGCGTGAGTTCGTTTCGCGAGAACTTGCCTCCGGCTCATCGACGCTCCAGGACCTCAAGGACGCGGGTATCCGCCCTGGCGATCTCGACGGTGCCTTCGCGTCCGTCTGCCAGAACGAAGACGTCACCTTTCCCCAGGGCGACGCGGCGATGCCCGACGTCGAGGCCGGCTGGCAGGCGTTCGATGCGTTCTGGTCGCAGTTATCGGCGCTGATGCCGGACGTGAATCCCGACGAGCGGTGCAAGGCGCTGCAGCTCGCGCGCGAGTTCGGTTCCCGCTACGCCTTCGGCCGCCGTTACCGCCGCCGCCCGGCCACGCTGGCCGGCTTCATGGACGACTGGGACAGCGTCAGAGTCACGATGACGTGGTGGGGCGCGAACGGGCGGACCGCGAGGACGCTCGTCGAGACGTTTCAGGCCGAGCGCGCCGTCCCGTTCGTCCGTGGGTGGCGGGCCTACACATACCGGCTCGCCGTCGAGTTGGTCAGCCGTGGGCGCGAGTTCTTCGCTGCAGAGCGTCGCCGGCAGAACCTCGTCAACTACGTTGATCTGCTCAGCGTCACGGCGCGCCTGCTGCGCGAGAACCTCGACGTGCGTCGGGAGCTGCACGAGAAGTACCGGCACCTGTTCATCGACGAGTTCCAGGACACCGACCCGATTCAGGCGGAGGTGTTCGCCCTCCTGGCGGCGAAGCCCGAGGAGGCCGGCACGGACTGGCGGCGTGTCGCGATCCAGCCGGGCGCGCTGTTCGTGGTCGGCGATCCCAAGCAGTCCATCTATCGCTTCCGGCGCGCGGACATCGACGTGTACACCATGGTCCGCGACCGCATCCTGGCCTGCGGCGGCGAGGTGCTGCGCCTGCGGCGCAACTGGCGGTCCCTGCCCGGCGTCTGCGCGCTCGCGAACGAGATGTTTCCGAAGCTGTTTCCTGCGGAAGCGACGCGCGAGTCACCCGCGTTCGAGTCGCTCGTGCCGGTGCGGGAGGACCAGGATGCGCCGCCCGGGCCGCGGATTGCGCGGCTCGTCGTGCCGGCTGAGGTCGAGCGCCGTGACGTGGCCGCATGGGAAGCGGACCAGATCGCGCGGTTCATCAGGCAGGAAGTGGATGCAGGACGCCGGACCTGGGGGAGTTTCCTGATCCTCACCCGGAACCGTCCGCGGCTCCGCCTGTATGCCGACGCGCTGGATCGTCTCCAGATCCCGGCGGAAGTCAGTGGCGCCGGGCGCTTTGCCGGGTCGCCGCAGGTCGTCGCCCTCGCGGATCTGCTGGCGTGTCTGGCGGATCCGCTCGACGGCCCCGCGCTCGTCGGCGTGTTGCGCGGCCCGCTGTTCGGCCTGTCGGATCCGGAGCTGTTCGCGTTCCGGCGTGCCGGGGGACGGTTCGACCTCGCCACGCCGCTGCCCGGCGTCGAGGATCCGGTGACCGCGCTGGTCCAGGGGTCTCCCGAGGCCGCGGTCTTCGAGGCCATTTCGACGCTTCAGGGCTGGAGGCGCCTTGCCTACCGGCTGCCGCTCGGCGCGGCCGTGGACGTCATGCTGGAGCAGAGCGGCTGGCTCGCACTGGCCGCGACCGCACCCGGCGGCGGACAGGCCGGTGCGCTCGTGCAGGCCGTCGACTACGTCCGGCAGGTAGCCGAGGGCGGCGGAGGGCTGAGCCAGGCGGCCGATGCCTTGCGCGCGGACGAAGAAGTGGCCAGCGATGTCGAGGTGCTGCCCCTCGAGCCGGGCCGCACGAACGTTGTCCGGCTGATGAACCTGCACAAGGCCAAGGGCCTCGAAGCTGACGTCGTGTTCCTCGCCGATCCCACGCACGGATGGCCATTCGGGGTGGATCTGCGCATCGACCGCGAGGCGGACACGCCGACCGGCCATCTGCTCCTGCAGCGGAAGTTCGAGGGGCAGTTCGGGCATGTCGAACTGGGCCGGCCGGCGGACTGGGACGGGCACGAGACCATTGAGGAGAAGTACCAGGAAGCCGAGAAGTACCGCCTGCTGTACGTGGCTGCGACGCGAGCGCGCGATCTGCTCGTGGTCGGCCAGTATGCCGCGGTCAAACGGAACGGCGGTACCTGGAACGAGGCTTGGGGAGAACTGGACGCGTGCCTGGCGAGGCATGCCGTGCTGCCCGCGCTCGACGCGCCAGCGCCCGCCACCGCGCGCCCGGAGGTTGATCTTTCAGCGCACGCGCAGGCGCGCGCCGCGGAGGAGCGGGCAGCGGCTCACGCCCGCGCGCGCGAGGCGACGTGGCAGGTCGGAAGCGTCACAGGCGATCGGGCGGGAGAGGATGCGACCTTCGCCCGCCGCGTACGCGAGGCCGTCGAGGGCCCCGGGACACCGGGTGACTCTCCGGGGCCGCTGGCCGTCGAGACGCCCGGCGATCGGGCGGATGCCGGAGTCGCCTGGGGATCGCTCATGCACGGACTGCTCGAGCATGCCGTCCGTCACGCCAGCGCAACCCGCGCCGACCTCGAACGCCTGGCGCGCTGGTTGACGGTGGAACACGCCGAGTTGCGGCCGTTCATTCCGGAGGCGCTCGACCTCGTCGATGAGATCGTGCGGACAGGCACGCTCCGCGACGCGCTGGCGTCCGGCCACACCCACGTCGAGGTGCCGTTCGCCGTGCGAATCGACGGCGAACCGCCCGCGGGCGCAGGCTCGCTCTCCGCGACCTGCGATCGCGCGATCGGTCCCGTCGTGCTCCGGGGCGTGATCGATCTCGTCTATCGCGCGGCCGACGGCTGGCGCATTCTCGACTACAAGACCGATCGGATCGACGGCATGACCGACATCGGACGCTGGCTGCTCGCGCGCCACGGTCCGCAGCTCGATCAGTACCGCGCGGCCTGGCAGGCCGCGACGGGCGATGCGGTCACCGGCACCGGCATCGTCTCGCTCCGGGCGAAAGAGACGTACTGGGAGAGGTGCACATGACGCTGACAGACATTCGCGCGCGCATCCCCCTGGACGACGTCGAGCTCGTGCCGCCTCCGGTTCTGTTCCTGCACGAGAGCCTGCTCCACGGGCAGGCGCACGTCGCGCGCGTGCTGGTTCACGCCCTGCGGCTGCTCGCCGCCACGGGCTTCGTCGAGGAGTCCGGGCGGTTGTGGGCGGCAGTCTACCTGCACGACATCGCCCGCCGGCACGACGGACACTGCACGCGACACGGTGCCGACGCCTGGGCGCGGTTGACAACGCTGCCGGACGTCGAAACGCTTCTCGCGCGCGCGGGCGTGCAGAAGGACGACTATCCGGCTATCGAGACGGCGGTGACGAACCACTGCCGGGGCGAGATCGCGAAGGAACATCCACACTGGCGGCTGACGTCGCTCTTGAAGGACGCAGACGGTCTCGATCGCGTCCGCCTCTACGATCTCGATCCGCGCTATCTGCGCAACCCCGAGGCGAAGGCCATGGTCCGCTTCGCCGAAACGCTCTTCAGCCGAACCTCACGCTGGCCGGTGGGAAACGACTACTTCGTCCGCCTCTGGCCGGAGGCGGTCACGCTCGACGTGGACGTTGATGGACGATGCCCTGGCGTCCCGCCTCCGCGGGAATGACGATGGATGATGCCCTGGCTCTCCACCTCCCGGGTACTGACGGCTGAGGATCACCGCTTCGGCTGAGGGCCTTCCGCCGCGCTTGGCGCCAGGGCGGGGCCCGCCGCCGGTACCCCCGGTCGGGCCTCACCGAGGAACGGAACGCGGCGGAGGCGCTACCTGTCCCCGTCCGACGACGCGATACGCTCGGCCACGAAGGCCGCGTCGAGCGAGCCGACCCGTTCGCCATTGCAGTTCAGGACGGCCCCGACATGGACGCGCGCTCGCCCGCGCCGCCGGAGCGTGTCGCAGAACCGGTTCCAAGCCGTCGCGTCGTGCAGACGCGCGGTAGCCGTGAACGCATCCGTAATCGGCCGCTCGTACGTCGTCGTGTTCTTCTGGATGACGATGCGCAGGGTGAAGCCCTCGCGCCGCAGCCGCAGATACACCACCGACCACGCGGCCAGAATGGCCAACGCCGACGCACTGCCACCGAACACGGTCTGGCGGTGGTTGACGTTGGGCTCCAGCGGGGCGCGCAGCGTCACGACGTCGGCATGCACGTCGACGACGTCGACCTCCATCGTCCGCGTCAGCGGGATGCGCGTGTGCAGAAACGTCCTGAGATCGGCGGGGGTCATACGCTGGCTGAGCAACGTGTCATCCGCGCTCCTGTCCGGCCCCCCGCGCCTCGCTGTCCCGGCGCGTTCGGCGAACGCGCCCTACCGATGTCGGGTTTGGCCGGAGCCGGTTCGTCCCTACTTCGAGAAGAACTCGCGCTGGAGGCGGAGCAGCAGCGGGATGGAGAACAGCACACCGATCAGATTGGGAATCGCCATCAGGCCGTTGAGCGTGTCGGCGATGTCCCAGATCAGGTGGAGCGACCCGGTCGCGCCAAGGTAGACGAATACCAGCCACAGCAGCCGGTACGGTACGGCCGCCTTTGCGCCGAGCAGATACACGATGCCGGTCTCGCCGTAGTAACTCCAGCCAATCAGTGTGGAGAACGCGAACAGCAGCAGGCCGCCCGTGACAACGATATCGCCGAAGGTGCCGGGGAGGCCCGTTTCGAAGGCCTTCGCGGACAGCGCGGCGCCGGTGGCGCCAGACGTCCACGTGTCGGTCACCAGGATCACCAGCGCCGTCGTGGAGCAGATGAGGATCGTGTCGACGAACACCTCGAAGATGCCATAGAGAGCCTGGCGCACGGGATGGTCGGTGTCAGACGCGGCGTGGACGATCGGCGCGCTGCCGAGGCCGGCCTCGTTCGAGAAGAGCCCGCGGGCCACGCCGTACCGCAGGGCCATCATGATCGTGCTGCCCGCAAACCCTCCGGCGGCAGCGGTGCCGGAGAAGGCGCCCTCGAAGATCAACCCGAAGGCGTGCGGGAGACGGCCCGCGTACATGACGAGGATGATCAGCCCGCCGCCGAGGTAGAGGATCGCCATGAACGGCACGAGGTACTGCGTGACGTTCGCGATCGACTTGATCCCGCCGAGAATGACGACGGCCGTGAGGATCACCAGGACAACGGCGGTCACTGTCGTCGAGATGCCGAACGTCGCGTTGAGCGCATCGGCGACCGAGTTGGCCTGCACCATGTTGCCGATGCCGAAGGCGGCAAGAGCCGTCAGCAGGGCGAAGACGCTACCGAGCCACGGCAGGCCGAGGCCCTTCTTGAGGACGTACATCGCGCCGCCCCGCATGGTGCCGCCCTCGTCGGGCTCGCGGTAGTGCAGGGCGACGACGATCTCGGCGTACTTCGTGCACATGCCGAAGAGGCCGGAAATCCAGAGCCAGAAGACGGCGCCGGGGCCGCCGATGAAGATGGCGGTGGCGACGCCGGCGATGTTGCCGACGCCGACGGTGGACGCGAGGGCCGTGGCGACCGCCTGGAACGGCCGGACGTTGCCCTTGCCGCCGCCGTGCTCGAAGACCTTCCCGAGGACCTCGCGCAGGGCGAACCCGAGCTTCCGGAACTGCACGGCGCCCGTGAGGATCGTCAGGAGGAGGCCCGTCCCCATGAGGAGCAGGATCATGGGGGCGCCCCACACGTAGCCGTTCACCGTCGAGTTGAGCTGCTGGAGTGTTTCGATCATGGGAGTGTCCGGCGCGCTCGGCGAGCGCGCCCTACCAAATCGATGTCAGGTGCCGCGCCCTCGTCACGAAGGCGCCCAGGCTCTCTACAATAACCCGAGCCGGCCGATGGCGACGCAGTTGTCCGTGGTCCACTCTCTATTCGTAGAGCGCTTCCCCGTTCCAGCAGTACGTACACAGCTTCTCGCGCGGGAGGCCGATGGCCGCAATCATGTCGCCCAGCGTCTGGTACCGCAGCGTCGTGAGGCCCATCGCCTGCCGAATGTGCCCGACCATGGCCGCATAGCGATCCGAGGCCTCGTCGGCGTAGGCGTCCAGATGCGCTGAGGCATCCCCTTCCATGGCCTTCACGGCGCGCCGCGCCGCCAGATCGAGCTCCGACTTCGAGCGCGAGAAATTCAGGTACGTGCAGCCGTGCATCAGCGGGGGGCAGGCTGGCCGCATGTGCACCTCACGGGCGCCGCAGGCGAAGACCCGCTGGATGATGTCGCGGAGCTGCGTCCCGCGCACGATCGAATCCTCGCAGAAGAGAATCCGTTTGCCGTGCATCAAGTCGCGGATCGGAATGAGCTTCATGCTGGCCACCAGATCGCGGACGCGCTGCTCCTGGGGCATGAAGCTGCGGGGCCACGTCGGCGTGTACTTCACGAACGGGCGGCGGTAGGGGATGCCGGCCTCCGCCGCGTAACCGATCGCGTGCCCGATGCCGGAGTCCGGAATCCCCGCCACGCAGTCCGCCTCGACCGTGTCGCGGCGGGCGAGCGCCTGCCCGCAGCGGTTCCGCGCGGCTTCAGTGTTGATGCCTTCGTAGTTCGACGCCGGGTAGCCGTAGTAGATCCACAGGAACGAGCAGATCTGCATGCGATCGCCGGGTGGCGCGGCGGTCTCGGGGCCGTCTGGCGTCAGTCGGACAATCTCGCCCGGACCGAGGTCCCGCACGGGTTCATAGCCGAGGTTCGGCAGCGCGCTGCTTTCCAGCGTGACGGCGTAGGCCCCGTCCCTGCGTCCGAGCACGACAGGCGTCCGGCCGAGCCGGTCGCGCGCGGCGTAGATGGCATCCGGCGTCAGCAGCAGGAGGGAGCACGACCCGTGGATGGCCCGCTGCGCTGCCTGGATGCCGTCGACGATGGTCGCCTCCTGGTTGATGAGCGCGGCGACGATCTCCGTCGGATTCTCCTCGTTGCCCTTGTTCTCGCTGAGGTGTGTGCCGCGGTGCGACAGGACGTTCCGTACGAGATCGTCGAGGTTGTTGACCCGGCCGACGGTGACCAGTGCGTACACCCCGTGATGCGACCGGATGAGCAGGGGCTGATCCTCGTAGTCGCTGATGATCCCGAGGCCGAGGTTCCCGCCGTGTTTGGGCAGCTCATCCTCGAACTTGGTCCGGAACGGGGCATTCGAGATGTCGTGGATGTTCCGCTTGAAGCCCGCGTCGCCGACCGTCACCATCCCGCCGCGCCGCGTGCCGAGATGGGAATGGTAGTCCGTGCCGTAGAAGACGTCCGCCACGCAGTCGGTCGTGGACGCGACGCCGAAAAACCCGCCCATGCCGTGCTCCTCCCGTCGGACCGGTGACGGACGCCGCCGCCGGCCCGTGATCAACGCCAGGGTCTGGAGTATAGCTGATTGACATCTCTCAGGTTGCCACAGGAGAATCGGCCCCACGACCATGCCCACGCGTCCGGACTCTCCGAAGCCTGCCTGGACGAGTCCACGACGGGATCGGCATCCTGTTCTTGCTTCGATGGCCGCACTCCTGTTCATCGGGCTGGTCGCCGTGGCCCTCGGCTATCCCGTACGCCCGGACGAGGTCGAGCACGTTCACGCCGCCTGGCTGGTAGCCGTCGGTCAGGTGCCGTACCGAGACTTCTTCCAGCACCACCACCCGCTGCTCTGGCTGACGATGGCCCCGCTGGTACCGGTGCTGCCCCAATCGAGCGCGGCGGTGATCCTGCTGCGGTTCGGGCACGTCGGCGTTGCGCTCGTCACGGTCTGGCTCGCCTGGCGGCTGGCCTGGTTGTCGACCTACTCGTCACGAGTCGCCTGGATCGCCGTCATCCTTCTTGGGTCGAGCGGGACCTTCGTCATCTCCGTGATGCAGATCCGTCCCGACCCTGGCATGACGATGTTCGTGCTGTGGTCGGCCGTGCTGTTGATGAGTGGCGTCGCACACCGGCGACCGGGAGAGCAGGTCCTGGCCGGCATCGCGGCCGGCGTGGCAGTGCTGTTCCTGCAGAAGGCGGTGCTGCTGTTCCTGGCGTTGTTCGTGCTCGGGCTGGCGGCCCACTGGACGCGCGTGTGGCGCTGGGACCACGCGACGGTCGTGCGGTTCGTGGCCGGGGCGCTCATCCCGTGCGGGGTTGGGGCCGCATGGCTCATCGGGGTCGGCGCCGCTCGGGACTACGTCGTCACCAACGGGGTCTTCAATGTCTCGGCTACCCTTGAAACGGTCCGCGAGCCGAACCGCGTCGCCGGACTGAGCCTGATCTTCTGGGCGCTCGGGCTGTGGGGCGCGGTTGCCGTCCTCGGCCACCGGCAGCAGCCCCGGCTGTGGGCCGTCGGCGTGCTGGCGTTGTCGCTGGTGGGGGGGCTGGTGCTGGCGCGGGCCTTTCGCGCGCACTACCTGCTGCAGGCGGCGCCGTTTCTGGCGGTCGTGGCAGCCTGGAAGATCGAAGGCCTGCTCGATCGCTTTCGGGCGGGTCCTGTCCTCTGCGGTGCGTGCGTCGCCCTCCTCGTTCTGCCGGTTCCCGTTCATGTGGTCGATAAACGGAGCGCCGGGGACGATGATGCCTCCCGGCGCGTCCTCATCGACTACGTGCTCGCCCGCACCGGGCCGGCCGAGGCAGTCTACGATCCTTCCTGCCAGTTCAATCTCTTCCGCCGGGACCTCGACTACGTCGGCGGATCGGCGATGGTCCTCGCCTCCAGGATGGAGAAGTATGCCCGCGCGACGGGAACCAGTCTGTCCGCCTACGATCCGTGCGAACTGATTCGCGACAGCCGGCCCCGATTCGTGCACGACCCCGACACCGTCTTCGATCGCTGCGGACTGAGCCGATCCTATGTCGCCACACCGTTTACCAGGCTGTACGAGCGAACTCCCTAGCGAGGCTGCGCCTCGGACCGTCGAGGCATGTGCGAGCGGCTTCGCCTCGCCAGGTCACAGTGTGTCGTTGCCCCCCCAACCGCGGGGCCAAGACCGAGTGTGGGGGGGGGGAAAACATTACAAAATACGCAACCAAAATTGGCGTGT
>CAYZYG010000004.1:0-31082 GCA_964481395.1 uncultured Vicinamibacterales bacterium | reverse complement strand
CGGTCTTGGATTGTGCGTGCGGCTTCGCCCCGCCTGGTCACTTTGTGTGGTGGCCCCGCCTCCGGCGGGGCAACGACGTCTTGAGGGCGGTCGTAAAACTTGACTCATTCGCAACGAATCTTGGCCTTGAAGACGTCTAGCGCGACACCAGCGCCGCACCTGCTGATCCTCGGTGGGGGTCTGGCGGGCCTGGCTGCAGGGCACTACGCCCGGCTGCGCGGGATCCCGTGCACGATCCTCGAGGCGGACGAGGCCGTCGGCGGGATGTGCCGGACCGTACGGATCGACGGGTTCTCGTTCGATCTGGGCGCCCACCGCTTCCATGACAAGGATCCCGACATCACGCGCGACGTGCTGTCCCTTCTCGATGGCCGGATCGGTCCCGTCAGCCTGCCGAGCCACATCTGGTACCAGGGCAGGTTCGTCAGGTTCCCTCCGTCCTTCACGGATCTGGTTGGGGCTGTCGGCGTCCTGGAGGTGCTGCGTTCGGCGGGTGACATGCTCGCGGCCAAGCGGACGCCCGTTCCCGAGCCGGCGTCCTTCGAGGACACGGCCATCAGGTCGTACGGCCGCCCGATCGCCTCGCGCTTCCTGCTGAACTACTCGTCGAAACTCTGGGGCACCCCGTGCTCGCGACTGTCTCCGCGCGTCAGCGGGGGACGACTCTCCGGGCTCGACGTCCGGTCGGCCGTCCTGTCTGCCGTGCGAGGGAGCCACGGACGCGTCAGGCACGTCGATGGTTCGTTCTACTACCCGCACGAAGGCATCGGTGATCTGGTCCGCGCACTGGCGGAGTCGTGCGGGCCATCGTCCATCCGGACGAATGCCCGGGTGACGGAGGTGCGCTGGGATGGCGGGCGCGTAACGGGGATCCGGGTCAACGACAGCGAACTCCTGCGGGCCGAGCACGTCATCAGCACGCTCCCGCTGCCGGTGCTGGCCCGGTTGATGAGCCCGCCGCTCGGGGGCCTGGAACTGTCGCGGCTGCGCCTTCGGCACCTCCGCCTGGTCGCGCTGCTGCTCGACCGGCCCTCGGTGACCCGGAGCGCCACCGTCTACTTTCCGGATCCGGGGGTGCCGTTCACGCGGGTGTATGAACCGCGTAATCGAAGTCCGCGGATGTCACCGGAGGGTCGCACATCCGTGGTGGCCGAGGTGCCGTGTTCGGACGCTGACCGGTTATGGACGTGCGGCGATGAAGAGGCCATCGAGGTCGTGACCGCGGGCCTCCTGCCGCTCGGATGGTTCGATGCCCGCGACATCCGCGCGGCGACGACCACGCGTGTCCATGCCGCCTACCCGATCATCGATCTCGACGCCGAGGCCGAAGCGCAGAGGGCTCGCCGGCGTCTGGAGGACGTCCGGAACCTCACGCTGGCCGGTCGGGCCGGACGCTTCGAATACGCATGGATCCACAACCTGCTGCGGCAAGGACGCGAGCTGGCCGAACGCATTGCTGCGTCCGGTCCGGCTCGGTCCCGACACGGCCTCTGATCAGAACCCGAAGCGCACGCCCACCTGGAGCTTGCGGGGCATCGACGCGGCGATGGGCTGCCCGAAGAACGGCGAGGTCATCACCCAGCTGTACCCGGTGTAGTTGACGCGATTGAGCAGGTTCTGTCCGGAGAGATAGAACTCGAGACGGAACCGCTTGTCCTCCGCCCCCCCGCCGAAGCCCGGCGCGATCCCGCCTCCGCCGCCGCCGCCGACCGCGACCATGACGCGCTGACCACCGGGTCCCGCGGCCTGCCGCGCCTTGCCGAATCCGATGGCGTACGACACCCGGCCGCCGAGATCGACCAGCCACTCGCCGCGCGCGGCGTTGCGGGCGGTGCCGTCGGGCCGGTCGTTGAACACGCCGTCCCCGTTGTCATCGCGTCCGGTCGTGATGTTGAACGGCATCGGCGACCGGACCTGGAAGTTCATGCCCACGCTGACGTCCCTGAACGGCGTCATGTTGAACGACCCGCCGAACCGATGGCGGATGTCGCCGGCGGCCGGTCCCCACTCGGTCTCGAGGTTGTCGCCGTTGGCCGGCAGGGAGAACGCACCGGTCGTGTCCGTTTCGCTCTGCGCCAGCGTGTAGTTGACCATGAAGAAGAGCCGGCGGGCGCTCATCCGCGTGAAGTTGTACGACACGCCGAGCGACTGCGACGTCGATGAGGCGTCGCCGACGAGCGCAATCACGTTCGCCAGTGCCGGATCCGGCCGCACACCGTTGACCGGCGCGTTCTGATTGCGCCCGCGCAGCAGATTGCGACCCCAGCCGACGGTGTACGTCAGGCTGATGCGGCTCTCCTGGCTGATGGCCCGATCGATGCCGACGTTCATCCGGTTGGCCGCCGGAAGCGTCAGGTCGTCCGACCACAGGTACTGGTTGGTCGGCGGCGTCGTGCCGTCCACGCCCGGCTCCGGATACGACGGGTTCCGCACGTTCAGCTCTCGCTGCCGCCGTCCGTCGAAGAGCAGCGTCTGCTTGTACAGCCCGTCGTCGATCCAGTCGTAGAAGTAGCCGTACCCGCCGCGGAGGGTGACCGACCCGTTGCGGAGCGGAGACCAGGCGGCGGACACGCGCGGCGAGAGATTCCAGGCGTCGCCGACGTGGCTCTGCATCCCGTATCGGATGCCGGCTGCCAGCAGCAGGCTCCGGGAGATGCGCCAGTCGTCCTGCACGTATCCGGCCACCTGCCAGGCCCCGTAGGTCAGGTTCGGGTCGCCGATGCGCCGTGTGTAGGACGAAGGTCTGCCCGCCTCGTAGTCGGCCAGACTGGCGAACGTGTACGTCCCGAGGTAGTTCGACATGTCGTCGGAGTGAAACCGCTCGCCGTTCAGGAGCACGCCGGTCCGCCAGGAATGCGCGCCACGGACGTAGTCGAGATCCGACGCAAACTCGAACGAGAAGCTGCGCTGCCCGCCGCGCTGCTGCGCGCCCCCGCTCGTGAAGGCGTCGAGAACGCGAATCGTCGGCGCTTCGAGCGCGGATTCACTCTGCGAGTCGGCCCACCGGAGCTGCAGCCGCGACTCGGTGAACATGCGCTTGCCGATCGGCCCGTTCTCGGAGAGCCGGATCGTGGCGTTCCACGCGCGGTTCGTGTAGGCGCTGCCCAGCAGGTTGTAGCCGCCGACGCCCAGGTTGCGCGACTCAGCGGTATCGACATCCACGCTCAGGCGCGCCATGTGGTCCTTCGTCACGGCCTGGTCGAGGCGGCCCGAGATATTGAACGAGTCGCGCGGCTGGCGGATGACCGTCCCGCTGACGATGTCGCCGTCGGGCGAGGCGGCCAGGATGATGGGCGACGTGTACTGATAGCCTCCGCCGCCGTTGATGGAGAACGACGTCTTCTCCGGTCTGATGGCGCCGAACAGGTTGAACCCATATCGTCTGAGTTGTTCGTCCGGCTTCTCATCCGCGAACGCATTGCGGGCGGCGAACGCATCATCCAGGAAGTTGAAGTCGACACCGCCCCTGAGCGGGCCGCTTCCGGGCTGCGTCATGATGTCGATGAACATCATGCCGCCCATCCCGCCGTGGTTCTGTGCGGCGAACATGTCCATGCGCGGCAGCCGGATCGACCGGATCTGCGACTTGGGCGGCAGCCGCCCGCCGGTGAAGCCGTCGACGCGGATCGTGGCGCCCGGAGGCGCCATGGCCTTGAGCGCGGCCTCCAGCTCTTCCGGGTCGTCGGGGAGCGCCTCGATCTGTTCGCGGGTGAGCACCGTGGAGAACGCGCTGCCGGCCGCGTCGAGACCCGCGGACTGCGGGTCTCTCGTGACGGTCATGGCCTCGTCTATCTTGCCGATCTGCAGGGTGATGCGACGCCGGACGTCGCCGCCGCGCACGCGAACGTCCGTCAGCCTCGTCGTCTCGAACCCCTCGAACGCGACCTGGATCGTGTAGCGGCCGTCGGGCAGGTTGCCGACGACAGCGATGCCGTTCTCGCCTGTCTGCAGGGGCGCGATCGCCGGAGCCGACTCCGGTGCGTCCTGCCTGGTGACGGTCACGTCGGCCTTCGGGATGATCAGGCCGGTCTGATCGACCACGGTGACGATCAACCGGCCGGTTCTCGTCTGTGCGCGGACGAAGCCGGGGACGCTGATGAGAAACACCACCGCGAGCAACGCGGCCGAACGAAACGGGCGATGGAAGGCCACGGACGTCGCTCCTGCCTGGCTACTTGTTGATGGGCTCGAACGTCTTGGGATCGATCTTCGGGTTGATCTTGAACGAATCGAAGACCATTTCCTCGGTCGGCTTGCCATCGATGGCGCGCTGGATGCGGTGCGGCAGCAGGACGCCGCCGACGTCCTGGTAGTCCGAGTAGAAGATGCGGAACTCGACCGTGCGGCGCTTTGCCTCGGCTTCCTTCAGCCGGGCCTCCATCTCGGCGCGCTGCTCGGGCGTCATATTCGCCGGGGCACCGGCGCCCCCGGCGACGCGCGTCTGGACGCTGCCCCCTGAGGACGTCCACGTGCCGCCGCCCGCCGTGCTGACAGTCCCGCCCCCCGCGCCACCACCCGGGCCGCCGCCCGGGCCGCCGACCTGCATGATCAGGGGCTCGCGGTCCATCCAGCTCAGCATCAGTGGCAGGTGCGTCTGCGCGTCGATGAAGAGCCGGGCCTCGAAACCTTCGCCCTTGATGTCGATCGCGTCGGCCTTGCCGTCCGGCGACTCGGCCTCGCCCGCGTACGTCATCTCGAGCGGGAACACCGACGGGACGGATGCGAACATGCCGAGCGCCAGCCGGGCGTACTCGCGCCGGTTGGCCGTGAGGCGCGACTTCTCGAATTCGGCCTTCTGCTCCGGAGTCATGTTGGCGGGGTCCACCGACGTTCCGCCGGGGCCGGCCATCCGGATCATCACCGTACCGCCGCCGGTGTTCAGATTCGGTGGGCGATCGATCTCCTCGATCGCCGTCTCGCCGTTGAAGCCGGTGTTGCGATAGATGCTCATGCTGCCCATGGCTGCCATGACGCTCCGCAGCAGGTACTTGTCTGGCAGCTGCAGCGCGAACTCGAACTCGGTTTCCCGGGTATTGCCGTCCGGCCCCGTGCGCAGCGTCCGCCCGCTGGCCGTCAGGCTCTTCAGCGACGCGAGCTTCTCCCCGCCCATGGCCCTGCGGGCATCCTCGAGCACCTGATTGGCGTCGCGTCCCTGTGCTGCGGCCACCTGCGCTGCGCACAGCACCGCCGCCGCCATCCATGCCACCGTGTGTCTCATCACTCATCCTCCGAGGTGTGCAACTCCCGAGCCTGATCGTGGGACCCGGGATGGGGACTGGGGGTATCACCGATCCCCGGTCCCCGATCCCCGGCCCCGATGGGCTTCAGTCCCATAGACGTTCCCATCATGCCTGCTGGTCTCATCCCGGTGGTTAAGGACCCGCAAAGAGATCGTTAAGGACGTTAAATCACCCCAATCGGCCTCCGAAAGCCCGAAAACAGGCCGATCCCGATGGTACACTCGCCACCATGAAGGTGCGCCGCCCGCCCCTCGGCGTGATCGTGCCCCTGGTCATGGTCGGTCTGCTGGCCGTCCTCGCGACGCTGCAGTACCGCTGGCTGGGACAGGTCTCCGAGGCCGAGCGCGAGCAGCTTCGGCGGTCGTTTACCCAGCGGGCCCGCGACTTCGCCGACGACCTCGACCGCGAGATCAGCCGGGCGTACGCGACGCTGCAGCTGAAACAGCCCGATGTCGCGTCGCGCAACTGGGCCCCATTCGCCGCGGCCGTTGACTCCTGGCGGGGGGCGGCTCGGTTCCCGGAGATCGTTCGAGGCATCTACCTGGCCGAACAGACGGACGAACGGCTGGGTCTGCGGGCGTGGAGCGAGGCGAAGCGGGCGTTCGACGACCAGGCATCGTTCGACTGGCCTGCGCGGCTCGAGCCCGTTCGTCGGCAGCTGACGAGGGATCGGACGACGGACGTTCCTCCGCCGCCGGACATCCTCCGACTCGACGCCGTCCGCGAGTCTCCTGCCCGCGTCCTGGCCATTGCGCTGGGAGCCATCAACGTGGATGTGCCGGCGCTGATCATCTCGGTTTCGCCCGGCGCGCCACTGGAGCGGGTGACCGTCGCGGCAGCGAACGACACCGTCGCCAGGACGGACAGGCCGGGGCTCGCGCCGGGCGCCACCTCGGATGGGACGTTCGTCTGGATCCAGCAGAAGCCCGCGCACCTGGTGGTGGAGCTCGATGAGACGGCGCTGAGACAGACCGTGCTGCCCTCGCTGGCGGCGCAGCATTTTCCCGACCCGGGGGCGCACACCTACCGGCTCGCCGTCCTGTCATCCAAGGATGCCACGCTGTTCGCGCGCGGCTTCGAAGGCGTCCCGGGCGCGGTCGAACCGGCACAGGCCGACGTGGTCCTGCCGCTGATGACGGTCCGGCTCGACATGGCCTGGAGCCTGACGCAGGGCGGGCTGTCGGGCATCGTCGCCCGGCGTGTGGCCGCGCCGGACGGTGAGGCGGCCAGCCGGACGGCAGGCACGTCGTTCGAAGCCAGGGTCGTCGGCGTGACGAGCGGATCCCGCGACGGTCATGCTGCCGGCGTGCAGGCCACCAGCGGCCAGATCCGCATCGCGCGGCCGGGCTGGCGCCTCGTGCTCCAGCACGGCGCCGGGTCCCTCGACGAGGCCGTCACGCAGGCCCGTCGCCGGAATCTCGCGCTGAGCTTCGGCATCCTCGGGGTGCTGGCGATGGGCGTGGTGCTCGTCCTCGTCAACGCGCGACGGTCCGAGCAGCTGGCCGCGAAGCAGATGGAATTCGTGGCCACGGTGTCCCACGAGCTGCGCACTCCACTGACCGTCATCCGTTCGGCTGCGCAGAACCTGTCGGCCGGTGTCGTCGCCGACCCGGGGCAGACGAAGCGCTACGGCGACCTGATCGACGGAGAGGGCCGCCGGCTGACCGACATGGTGGAGCAGGTGCTCGACTACGCCGGTCTCAGCGGGAATCGGACGCTGCGCCTCACCCAGCTCACCGACGCCGGTGCGCTCGTGAGCGACGTCGTGGCCGCGTGCCGGCCCGTGACCGAAGCGGCGGGCTGTACCGTCGAGATCTCCGTCGAGGAAGGGCTGTTCGTGCTGGCGGACCAGGACGCCCTGAGGCGCGCGATCCAGAACCTGCTGACGAATGCGGCGAAGCACGCCTGCGATGGACGCTGGATCGGCGTGAGGGCCGCCGCCGGATCCGACCCCGCACACCCGACGGTGACGATCACCGTGTCCGACCGCGGGCGCGGCATTCCCGCCGGCGATCTCCCGCACGTCTTCGACGCGTTCTATCGCGGACGTCATGCGGTCGAGCAGCAGGTGCGCGGCAACGGTCTCGGCCTCAATCTCGTCAGGCGCATTGTCGAGGCGCACGGCGGGCGCGTCGGGGTCCAGTCCGCGGCCGGCGAAGGTTCGACGTTCACCATCACACTGCCGGCGGTCTCGGACGCCGCGGGCGCCTGACCTGGAACATGGCCGGCCAGACGCCACCCGCCCACCGTGTCCTGCTCATCGAAGACGAACCAGGCCTCGTGCTGACCCTGAGCGATCGGCTGAAGGCCGAAGGCTACGACGTGCACGCGTCGCCGGATGGTCCCACGGGGCTCGATCGCGCGACAGGTGAGACGTGGGATGTGATCCTGCTCGACGTCATGCTGCCCGGCGCGAGCGGCTTCGACGTCTGCCGCGATCTGCGGCACCGCGGCGTGACGACGCCGATCATCATGCTGACCGCGCGCGGGCAGGTCGTGGACAAAGTGCTGGGGCTGAAGCTCGGCGCCGACGACTACCTCACGAAGCCCTTCGACATGCTGGAGCTGCTCGCCCGCATCGAGGTCCAGCTCCGGCGCGCGGCCGCGACCACCGCAGGCGCCCCGCAGTACCGCTTCGGCGACATCGTCGTGGATCCGCGGACGACAGACGTCACCCGGGCCGGTGTCCCGCTCGATCTCTCGGCCCGCGAGTTCCTGCTGCTGAAGTACTTCACCGAGCATCGGGGAACGACGCTGAGCCGCGAGCAGCTGCTGAACGAGGTGTGGGGCTACCAGTCGATGCCGGCGACCCGCACGGTGGACGTGCACGTGGCGTGGCTGCGGCAGAAGATCGAGCCGAACCCGAGGCACCCGCAGTACATCCTGACGGTCCACGGGCTTGGGTACAAGTTTGTGGGGTAGGGACAGGCGACCGGCGACAGGCGACAGGCGGCAGGGGACGAACAGGCGACCGGCGACAGGCGAATTCTCAGTCCAGTGGTCCGACCACCGCCTCGACCTCGGCCAGGATCTCGCCGGACTTCACCAGCGCCTTCATGGCGTTGTGGTCGTTGTAGAGCGGCCGGTCCACGTCGAGATGCGCGACGTGGCGGCGGATGACCTCACGAGCCTTCTGTGTGCCCAGACCGGGCGTGAACGTACGGAAGTCCAGCGCCTGCGCCGCGGCCATCAACTCGATGCCCAGCACGCCGTTCGCATTGTCGAGAATCTGCCCGTTCTTGAGGGCGGTGTTCATGCCCATCGACACGAAGTCCTCCTGATCCGCCGCGGCGGGGATCGACTGAATCGAGGCCGGCATCGAGAGGATCCGCTGCTCCACGATCAGGTGGTCGGCCGTGTACTGGCTGAGCATCATCCCCGAATAGAACCCCGGGTCGTGGGCGAGGAAGTCGGGGAGCCCCTGGGAGAGCGCCGGGTTCGTCAGGCGGTTCATGCGGCGCTCTGAGAGAACCGACACCATCGTCACGGCGGCGCCAACCATGTCCATGGGCAACGCCACGGGCGTGCCCTGGAAGTTCGCGCCGGTCAGCGTCTGCTTCGACTCGGGCACGAAGATGGGATTGTCGCCCACACCGTTCAGTTCGATTTCGACCTGCGTCCTGGCCCAGGCGACCGCGTCGCGCGCCGCGCCGATGACCTGGGGCGTGGAGCGCATCGAGTAGGCGTCCTGGACCTTCGTCTTCATCTTGCCGGTGGTCAGGTCAGACCCCTCGATCACCTTCATGATGTTGCGCGCAGACACGATGGCGCCGGCGAACCCACGCAGTTCGTGGAGCTTGGCGCTGTACGGTCTCAGGTTGCCGAGCAGCGCTTCGATGGACATCGCCGCGGCAATATCGGCCTGCCTCAGCCAGCGCTCGATGTCGTACAGGTGCAGTGCCGACATGGCCGTCAGCAGGTTGGAGCCGTTGATGGCCGCGAGGCCGTCGCGCGCCTGGAGGCCCGGAACCGGGATGCCGGCGCGGCGCATGGCCTCGGCGCCCGGCAGCCGTTCGCCCTGGTAGAACGCCTCACCCTCACCCATCAACAGCAGCGCGGCCTGCGCCATGGGCGCGAGATCCCCGGAGGCGCCGACGGATCCCTTCTGGCACACCACGGGCGTGACGCCCCTGTTCAGCATGTCCACGTAGGTCAGCGGAATGATCGCCCGGCAGCCCGAGTTTCCGTGCGCGTGCACGTTCACGCGACCCGCGAGCGCGGCCCGGACCTGATCGACGGGCACTGGATCGCCGATGCCGGCGGCGTGGTTGTAGACGAGATAGCGCTGGAAGTCCTTGACCTGGTCGTCGCTGAGGATGACCTCCGAGAACTCGCCGATGCCCGTGTTCGTCCCGTACATCGTTTCTCGGGCGGCGAGCTTCTGTTCCAGCATCACGCGGCACGCGTCGATACGCTGTACGGCGGTCGGGTCGAGCTCGACCCGCTCGCCCTCGCGCGCGATCCGCACCAGCTTCTCGATTGTCAGCCCCGATCCGTCAAGC
Organism: uncultured Vicinamibacterales bacterium; assembly: GCA_964481395.1. Classification (GTDB taxonomy): domain Bacteria; phylum Acidobacteriota; class Vicinamibacteria; order Vicinamibacterales; family JAKQTR01; genus JBFMFH01. Next base: position 21,340 of record CAYZYG010000004.1, on the reverse strand, counting down.
ACAATGGCCATGGCTGTCTCCGCGCAGGACGTGTCCCGCAAACATGACATTCTACCCGGTTGACCGGCGAATCACGTGGTCCTGGCCCGCCATCCGTGATCGGAATCCGGGGCGGCGAAGGGGACCGGAATCCAACGCGGGATTCCCGCTTCCGCGGGAATGACGGGGCGGCGCCGGCCGTTCGCCGTCCAACCTGACCAGGCAGGGGCTGCGGACCCGGTTTCCGCGTACAATCGCCGTCGATGGCCCACACGCGCCCATGGACCCTGGGGGAGGAAATCGCCCACGCCCTGACGCACGGTGTCGGACTCGCGGCCAGCATCGCGGGTCTGGTCGTGCTCGTCGTCGTGGCGGCCGAGACACGCGATCCCTGGCGCATCGTCGGATGCGCCATCTACGGGACGACGCTCATCCTGCTGTATGCCGCCTCGACCCTGTATCACGCGCTGTCACGGACGCGGGCCCGCCGGGTGCTGAGGATCCTCGACCACTCAGCCATCTACCTGCTGATCGCGGGCACGTACACGCCATTCACGCTGGTCAACTTGCGGGGGCCGTGGGGCTGGACGCTGCTCGGCATCGTGTGGGGCCTGGCCGTGCTTGGCGTGACCTCCAAGTCGGTGTTCGGCACCAGATGGCCCATCATCTCCACCACGATCTACATCGTCATGGGATGGACCGTGCTCGTCGCGGTCAAACCCCTGCTCGCCAACGTGCCTCCCGCCGGGATCGCGTGGCTGGTTGCCGGCGGCGTGGCTTACACCGCAGGCGTGATCTTCTTCGCGTGGGAGCGGCTCCGCTACAGCCACGCCATCTGGCACGTGTTCGTGATGGCTGGAAGCGTCTTTCATTTCGTCGCGGTGCTCCGATACGCCGTGGGCTCTGTCGCGCCGGTGTAGATCGTCCGAAAAACAGGCATAGCCCCTTCTCTCGGGGAGGCGGGGATGGAATGCTACGTTCACCCTGGCGCCGAGGCCGCCGGCGTGTGCGGTGTCTGCCAGCGCGCGATCTGCCGTAGTTGCGTGGCCGTCGAGACGCCTCGACTCGTGTGCTCGGCGTGCAGCACGCGCGGAATCATCGGATTCGAGTACAAGACCGAAGCCGCGATTGGGCCGTGGCCGATCCTGCACATCTGTTTCGGGACCGATCCGGTCCGCATGCGGCCCAAAGTCGCGAAGGGCGTGATCGCCATCGGGAATCTCGCTGTGGGCGGGATTGCCATCGGCTCGGTCGCGCTGGGCGTCATTGGTATCGGCGGGCTGGGTGTCGGACTGCTCGGCGCGCTCGGCGGGGCCGCCATTGGCTTCGGGCTGTCGATCGGCGGATTCGCATTCGGATCAGTGGCCATCGGCGGCATGGCTGTCGGCCTCTCGTACGCGCTCGGCGGAGCCGCGTTCGGACCCGCCGTGATTTCCGGGGAGCGCTGCGACGAAGCGGCGCGCGAGTTCTTCAGCCGCTACGTCGGAGACATCATGCCGGCGTGCGGACAGACGCTCGAGCGTTCTCGATAGCCCCGGTCCGAGTGGGGGCCATGTGTGCCGCGGCGGACCGTGGCGCAGCCTCGAACGAGGTCAGCCGGCATTCCGGCAGCCCGCCAGGTGGCGTCACCTGTGTGGTAACATGCCGGCCGCTCCCTGGAACCGACCCCGGCGCTCGTCGGGCCGGACGACACTGCCCGCATGGTCCGTATTCACCCTACTGCGATCGTCGGTGCCACGTCCCATCTCGGGCGCCACGTGGAGATTGGCCCGTTCGCGGTCGTCGAGGCCGGAGCCGCCCTCGGCGACGACGTCGTGGTTGGAGCTTCCGCGTACGTCGCGGGCTGCTGCACGATTGACGACGGCTGTCGCATAGACATCGGTGCCGTGCTGGGCCGGTCCGCGCAGATCAGAGACGCCGGCTCCTCCGGTGGCCGCCTCACCATTGGCCCTGGATCGACCATTCGGGAGCACGTGACGATTCACCGCGCGTCGCAGGAGGACGGCTGCACGCGCATTGGCGCGCGCGCCTTTCTGCTGGCGAACAGCCACGTGGCCCACGACTGCGTGCTTGGCGACGACGTGACGCTCGCGAACGGAGCGCTGCTGGCGGGGCACGTCTCGATCGGCGACCGGGCCTTCCTCTCCGGCAACGCCGTGGTGCACCAGTTCGTGCGAATCGGCCGGCTGGCCATGATCGGCGGCGGTGCGCGCGTCGGCAAGGACGTGCTGCCGTTCACAACCGTCGTCAACTACTCGGAGGTCGGCAGCCTCAACTCGGTGGGTCTGCGCCGGGCCGGGTTCACGTTCGATGACCGCCTGCTCCTCAAGCGGATCTTCCGGGTGGTCTATCGATCAGGGCTCAACCTCTCACAGGCTGTGGACGTCCTGCGCGCCGACGCCGGCCTCCCGCTGGTTGGGGAAGTACTCGAGTTCATCGCCGGCACCACGCGTGGCCTGTGTGCCGCAGGGCCGCGGGGACGTCGACTGCGGAAAGGCGGCGGCGCCCACGACCCGACGGACGGCGACATGGATTCACTGCCATGATCGCCGTGTGACCGCTACGGCTGGAGGCGCACCCGTTTCCAGTCGCTGCCGTCGCGTGTGAATGCCAGCCGATCGTGCAGGCGGAAGGGCTGTTCCTGCCAGAACTCCATTCGATCCGGAACCAGGCGGTAGCCGCCCCAGGAAGGCGGCCGTGGGATCGTCCGGTCGCGAAACCGTTCCTCGACCTGCGCGAGATTCGCTTCGAGTTCGGCCCGAGATCCAATGGGCAAGCTCTGCTGCGATGCCCACGCCCCGAGCTGGCTGCCGCGGGGGCGTGACGCGAAGTACTCGTCCGACTCTGCATCAGGCACTCGTGCTATCGCGCCTTCGACGCGAGCCTGCAGCTTCATCCAGGGCCAGAAGAAACACAGCGCCGCGAACGGGTTCGCGTCGATCTCCCGTCCCTTCCGGCTGGCGTAGTTCGTGTAGAACACGAATCCGTCTGCGTCCGCGCCCTTGAGCAGCACCATGCGGACCGATGGCCGCCCGCGGACGTCGGCGCTGGCCAGGGCCACCGTCGTCGAATCGTAACCCTCCGGTGCGGAGGCGCGGGCCTGTTGCCAGACAGCCAGGAATGCGTCGATCGGATTCTGATAACCCTCGGCCAGCATGAGTCCTCACTTCGCGGCGCGTGAAAGGGTTCGACGCCGTCTCCACAGACTGGCACCGGGCGGGATCCGAATCAAGCTCTCGGGTCAGAAGGCCATATGACCGCCGTCATAGGCGCGTCGGCGGAATCGGCGGTATGGTCAGCGCACTGATAACAGCGTGGGTCGGGCGGCGGCGTGTCCTTCGGCGTGCCCGGCCCGTCAGGGGTGCGCGTGGCATTCTGCAGCACGAGGGGATCGTGGCGGCGACACGCTGTCAGCGTCGTGACGCTGATCGGCCTGATCTGCGTCTCCAACGGACGCAGCGCCGGACAGACGGTGGCCGTTGAGTCCGGCGGCACGGGGGCACCTCCCGGCAACAAGGGAACGGCTGCAGCCGGATCCTCCAGTGGCGCTCCGTGGCGCTGGGCGCTGGCGAACACGACCCGCGTCGAGTCCTGGCACTTCTTCGAGCCGCGGCCCGGGGGCGGGGATCCCGACTACGCCTTTCTCGCCAACCGGCTCAGATTCACCCTCACCGGATCCTGGCCGCGGGTCGATTTCAGCGCGGCGGTCCAGTACGTGCAGTTCGGCGGACTGCCGACGACTGCGGTCGGACCAGGCGCGCTCGGATCCGGCGCGCTCTACTACGCACACGCGGGCCGGACCGACAGCCGCCAGGTCTACCTGAGGACGCTCAGCCTCCGGGCCAAGCTCCCGCACGGCGTGTCCGTGCTCGCCGGACGCATCAACTTCGGTGCCGGGGCGGAGTCGCCGACCGGCATCGCCAAGGTCGACGCGGTGAAGCGGTCTCGAGTCGAGTCGCGGCTGATCGGCGAGTTCGAATGGTCGCTGTTCCAGCGCACGTTCGACGGCGTACGAGGCGATGTCGACCGGAGGAAGTGGCACCTGACCGCAGCCTGGGTGAGGCCCACGCAGGGCGGCTTCGAGGACGCCGCCGGCGCGGGCATGAAGGATCTCGACCTCGGCACGTTCGCGCTCTCGCTGCGACCGGGTACGGTGCTGCCCGCGACAGAGGTCTCGACCTTCGCGTATCTCTACGACGACCGGCGACAGGTCAGCGCCAGACCTGACAACTCCGGGCTGCCCGCCGCGTCCGTCGACGTGAGCATTCCGACGTTCGGCGCCGCGCTGACGGGAGCCACCGCCAGCGGCACGGGAGAAGCGGACTGGCTGTTCTGGTTCGCCGGGCAGACCGGGTCCTGGTTCGGCGAGTCGCACCGGGCCTGGGCGCTCGTGGCGGAGGCCGGCTATCAGTGGAAATCCTCGCCCTGGCAGCCCTGGCTGCGCGGCGGCATCGGGCATGCGTCCGGAGACGAAGACGGCGCCGACGGCCGCCACGGGACGTTCGTTCAGATGGTGCCGACCGGGCGGAAGTTCTCGTACACCGCGAGCTACGCCTTCATGAACCTCCGCGATCTCTTCGCGGAACTCGTGGTCAGGCCTGCTGCGAATGTGACCGCCCGGGCTGACCTCCGCCGGCTGTGGCTCGCGAGCCCTGCCGACCGGTGGTATGCGGGCAGCGGAGCGACCCAGAGCCGAGGGACGTTCTTCGGCTTCGCGGGCCGGCCGTCCGGCGGGCACGCCGACTTCGGAACGGTCATCGAGGGATCGGCGGACGTGGCGATCGGCAGGCACCTGTCGGTCAACGCGTTCCTCGGCGCCGTGCGGGGAGGACGCGTCGTGCAAGCCTCGTTCGACGGACGCTGGCTCACCCTGTTCTACGTCGAGAGCGTCATTGGTTTCTGATGCACGACGGGACCCGGGGCCCGGGATCCGGGACCCGGAACCTGGCTGGCCGCACGGCGTGGTGCGACGGTGGATGGCTGATGCTCAAGGTTGAGGTTCCCGGCGAGCGGCACCATCAGGAGCTGATCTCCTGCCAGGGCGCTTGTCCCGTCCACACGGACGCGCGGGGCTACGTGCGGGCGATTGCCGAGGGCCGCTTCGAAGACGCCTACCTGATCGCTCGCGGGCCGAATCCCTTCGCCTCGATGTGCGGCCGCATCTGCGGTGCCCCGTGCGAGGCGGCCTGTCGTCGCGGCAAGGTGCCCCGCGTCGACGATGATGGCCGGTTCGTCGCGGCCGACCGACCTATCTCGATTCGCGCGCTGAAGCGCTTCGTCTGCGAGCTGTTCGGCCCCGAGGCGAAGCCCGCCAGCGAAGTCCTGGCGTCGGTCCAGGGCTTCCTGCCCCCGGTCGCCGCCAGCGCCGAGGAGATGGCCGCGCTGCTGCGTTCGAAGCGCGACGGTCGGCTCGTGCTGGGCGACGGCCAGCGGGTTGCGATTATCGGCGCGGGTCCGGCCGGGCTGTCGGCTGCCCACGACCTCGCGCTGCTCGGATTCGCACCGGTCGTGTTCGAGAGCGAACCCGTCCCGGCCGGCATGCTGGCGGTCGGCGTGCCCGCGTACCGCCTGCCGCGCGACGTCATCGAGAAGGAGATCGACGTCATCCGCGCCCTGGGCGTCGACATCCTTTGCGGCGTGACGATCGGGCGGGACGTCTCGTTCGCCGACCTGCGGCGCGACTTCGCCGCCGTCGTCATCGCCGTTGGCGCGAAGTCGTCGCGATCGCTGGGTCTGCCCGGCGAAGACGGCCCGGGTGTCTTCGGCGGCGTCGATCTGCTCCGCGCGGTGTCCCTCGGCGAACCGCTGGCGATCGGCCGCTCGGTCGTCGTCATCGGAGGCGGCAACGTGGCCTACGACGTGGCGCGCACGGTGGTCCGTCAGATCGCGTACGACGCCGCGCGCACCGCCGCACGACTGCCTGGCACCACGCGTGTCAGGCTCGTGTCCCTGGAAGGGCTCGAGGAGATGCCGGCCGACACGGCCGAAATCCTTGAAGGCGACGAGGAGGGCATCGACCGCCTGAACGGGTGGGGACCGGTCGAGATCGAGCGTGACGCGGAAGGCCGGGTGCGGGCGGTGGCGTTCCGCCGCTGCCTCCGCGTGTACGACGACCAGCGGCGGTTCTCCCCGGTGTTCGACGACAACGACCGGCTGCGCCTCGAGTGCGACACGGTGCTCTTGTCGGTCGGCCAGTCGCCCATCCTGTCGTTCCTGTCGGACGGCGGCGAAGACGTCGAGCAGGTTCGCCCCGGCTGGCCCAGAGTGGATGCCTCGACACTGGAGACGACCGCGCCCGGCGTCTTCGTGGCAGGCGACCTGGCCCACGGCACGCGCCTGCTGATCGACGCGGTGGCATCAGGCAAAGCTGCCGCGCGGTCTGTGTACCGCCATCTGACCGGCCGCTCGCTCGAAGCGGACCAGCTCATCGCGCATCTGGTCGAGGACCGGTACGCGCGCGAGCGCGGGTACGAATCGATCCGGCGGGTCCCGGTTCCGGTTGCGCATCCGGACGTGCGTCTGCAGCACCCGGCCGCGCAGGTCGAACTCGGCTACGACCGGGCGCTCGCGATGCGCGAGGCGTCCCGGTGCCTCGACTGCGGCGTGACGCCGGTGTTCGACGGGTCGCGCTGCGTTCTGTGCGGCGGCTGCGTGGAGGTGTGCCCGACGCTGTGCCTGAAGATCGTCGGTCTCGAAGACATCACGACGGCGGCGGGAGAGAGCCCGGGTGCGTCCGCGTGGCCAGCGCACGCCGACACCGCCGCCTACTCGGCCATCCTCAAGGACGAGGACCGCTGCATCCGGTGCGCGGCGTGCGTGGCGCGCTGCCCGGTTGATGCCATCGCGATGGAACGGGTCTGCTACAGCACGACGTGGAGGAGCGTATGAGCGTTCACGCGAGGCCCGCGCGGTCCCGGCTCGATCCGGAGCCGATCTCGCGACGGGACTGGCTCGGGCTGGCGTCCCTGTGGACCATGGGTGCCGCGCTGCTGTTCGGCATCGTGGGCATGCTGCGCCTGCCGAAGGCTGCCGTCCTGTCATCCCCGTCGAAGAAGTTCCGCGTCACCCTGCCGGAGACCCTCGTACCGGGGCAGCCGTTCATCCCCCCGGGGCGGGCGGTGGCGATCTACCGGGGCGCACAGGGCGTGCACGCCGTATCGACGATCTGCACGCATCTCGGGTGTGTCGTCAGACCCGCGACCGATGGATTCGAGTGTCCCTGTCACGGGTCCCGATTCACGGCGGACGGTGACGTGACCAAGGGGCCGGCCCCGCGGCCGCTGCCCTGGTTCAAGGTCAGCGTCAACGGCGACGTCGTCACCGTGGACGAGAGCACCGTGGTGCCAGCCGGGACGTGGGAGGCATGATGCAGCCCGCCGTCGCCCCCCACGACGCGCTGCGCGAGTTCACGCGCAACCTGAAAGCCGCGCCGGGCCGGCTCTACCGCGCGGCGTTCCGTTCCGGGCTGCCGTCGACCGACCGCACCCGATCGACCTTCGTGTTCGGCAACGTCTTCCTCCACCTGCACTCCGTGCGCGCGCACCGCTGGAGCCTGCGGTGGACGACGACGATGGGGCTGGGCGTCGCCAGCGCGGCGGCATTCCTGATCACGCTCGCGACGGGCGTGATGCTGATGTTCTACTACAAGCCGTTTCCGGAGGCCGCCTACCTCTCGATGAAGGACATCCACTTCGTCGTGCCGACCGGACGGCTCATCCGCAACATCCACCGCTGGGCCGGCAACGTGATGGTCGTGGCCGTCATCCTGCACATGGCCCGGGCCTTCTACACGGGCGCCTATCGGGCGCCGCGCGAGTTCAACTGGGTCATCGGCATCGGTCTGCTGGTCGTCACGCTGGCGCTGTCGTTCACCGGTTACCTCCTGCCGTGGGACCAGCTCGCGTACTGGGCAATCACGATCGGCGCGAACATCGCCCAGTCGCCGCGCGAGGTGACCGACGCGCTCGGCATCACGGCGTACTTCGATCCCGGCGGGCTGCAGCGGCTGCTGCTGCTCGGGTCAGACGAGGTCGGCGCCGAGGCGCTCATCCGCTTCTACCTGCTGCACGTGATGATCCTGCCGCTCGGCCTCGCGGCGCTCGTGGCCGTGCACTTCTGGCGGATCAGGAAGGACGGCGGCCTCGTGCGTCCGGCTGACGCCGATGCTCGCCTGGCCCCGCTGGCGTCGACCGACACCTACCCGGTGTTCACGGAGGCGCCCGCGAAGACGTACCACCTCGCGGCCATCGTCAAAGGCCGGACGCCTGCCGTGGGGCGCGGGCCGGAGAACACCGTTCCGTCGATGCCGCACCTGTTCTACGCGGAACTCGGCGTGATGATGCTCACGCTGCTCGTATGCGTTGCCTTGGCGCTTTTGTCGGACGCGCCGCTCAAGGAACTGGCGAACCCGAACGTGCCGGAGAACCCGGCCAAGGCGCCCTGGTACTTCCTGGGCCTCCAGGAGCTCGTGTCGTTCTCGGCGTTCATGGGCGGGCTCGGGATCCCGGTGATCGTCCTGCTCGGTCTGGCGCTGATTCCCTTCCTCGACCGCGAGGAGGCCGGGACCGGCGAGTGGTTCGGCGGTCCGGGCGGCTGGCCGCTGGTGCGGCTGTCCGTGGTCGTCGGGCTCGTCGCGCCGATCCTGATCGAGGCGTTCGCGATCCGGTTCGGCTGGCTGCGCGAGTGGTTCCCGGACATCCCGCAGCTCATCGTGACGGCAATCAATCCGGCGACGCTGCTGACCGCCGTGTACGCGGCGTATTCGTTGTGGTGCATCCGCCGGCACCAGTCGGCGCGCGCCGGTGCACTCGGACTCTTCACGTGCTTTCTCGGCGGGTTTCTCGTGCTGACGATCATCGGCACCTACTTCAGAGGGCCGAACTGGGCCTTCTACTGGTCGCCGGCAGACTGGCCGACCCACTGACGCCATGAACAAGAACAAGCACCTTCTGCTCGCGTGCAGTCTTGGCGTCCTGCTGCTCCTCGTCGTCGCGGCGGTGCAGGAGAACGTGCTCAAGGACTGGCGCCGCGTGCAGGCGAGAGGGGTTTCGGAAGAGGGATCCATCCCCGTCCAGTTGCGGCAGGTCGTGAACCGCAGCCTGGGCGTCGCAGACCGCTGTGTGTCATGCCACGTGTCGATGGGACCGGGCGAGCAGGGGATCACCGGCGACCCCGTGCTGGTGGCGCACAGGCCGGTCGTGCACGATCCAGCCGAGTACGGCTGCACCGTCTGCCACGCCGGGCAGGGCCCCGCGACCGAGAAGGCCGACGCGCACGGGGACGTGCACTTCTGGCCAGAGCCGATGATCCCGGCGCGCTTCAGCTACGCCGGGTGCGGGCGGTGCCACTCGACGCTCGGCGTCCCCGAGCAGGAGCAACTGAACGTGGCGCGGGCGGCATTCGAGCGGCTCGACTGCCTGGCCTGCCACCGGGTGGACGGGAGGGGCGGGACGCTGCGCCCAGACGGCGGCGGCATGGAGGGCCCCGACCTGAGCCGCGCGGGCCTGACCGGCTACGACGCGGCCTGGTACGAGAAGCACCTCGACGAGACGCGCAAGGCGGCGGCCGGCCCCTGGAGGACCTCGTTCGCACCGGTGACCGATCCCGACCGGGCGGCGCTCTCGACGTTCCTCGCGACACGGGTGGCCGCGCCGGCGCTGGTCGAGGCCAAGAGCGTGTTCCACGCGTCTGGGTGCCTCGGCTGCCACAGGGTCAGCGGTGTCGGGGGAGACGACGGACCGGATCTGTCGCTGGCCGGCAGCAAGGACCCGGCTCTGGTCAGCTTTGCCGACGTTCCTGGGGCCCGCACGATGGCGAACTGGCAGGCCGAGCACTTCAGGGCACCTGCGAGCGTTGTCGTCGGGTCGCAGATGCCGCCGGCGTCCGTGTCGGACCAGGAGATCGACAGCCTCACGATGTACGTGCTGTCGCTCAGGCGCGGCGAACTGCCGGACGTGTATCTGCCCCGCGATCGTGTGCGCGTGTCGAAGCTCGGGGCGCGCGAGTTCACAATCGACGGAGCGACGCTCTTCGGGGCGTTCTGCGCCGGGTGCCACGGCCGGGACGGTCTCGGACGACGCCTGCCGGGCGTGGCGTCGTTTCCATCCGTGACGAATCCGGACTTCCTCGCGCTGGCGCCCGACGCCCTGATCGAGGCGACCGTGCGGCTGGGCAGACCCGGCCGCCGGATGCCGGGCTGGGATCGTCCGGACGGGCTGCGACCGGGCGAGATCGCGGCCGTGGTCGCGCAGGTGCGGGCGATGGGCGGGGTGCCCCTCGAGCCGGATCCCAAGCCCGCGCGCTGGGTCACGGCGGACGCGGCGGCAGGGGAGCGGGTTTTCGCCGCGAACTGCGCCGGGTGCCACGGTCCGTCGGCCGAGGGCGCTGAGGGGCCCGCGCTCGCCAACCCCGTGCTGCGCGACGCGGCCACGGACACGTTTCTCACCGAGACCATTGCCAGGGGGCGCCGCGGCACGGTGATGCCGGGATTCCTCACCGCGACGCCGACACGCCAGGCGCTGGGCCGCGGCGAAATCGAGTCGGTCGTGGCCTACCTTCGCGCGCGACAGGGAGACAAGCGATGATCACGCAGATTCCCCGCCGGGAGTTCTTCGGAATGATGGCCGCCGCCGGACTGGGCGGGCTGGCGAGTTCGGCGATCGACGCCTGGGGGCTGCAGGTCGTCGGCAACCCGCTCGCGGCCTATCCGGACCGTGGATGGGAGCGTGTCTATCGGGACCTGTGGAAGTACGACTCGACCTTCACGTTTACCTGCGCGCCCAACGACACGCACAACTGCATCCTCAACGCCTACGTCCGCAACGGCGTCGTCGTCCGCATCGGGCCGTCGATGGGCTACGGCAAAGCGACCGATCTGCTGGGCAACCAGACGACGCACCGGTGGGACCCGCGGGTGTGCCAGAAGGGGCTGGCCCTGACCAGGCGCTTCTACGGAGACCGGCGCGTCAACGGATGCATGGTGCGGGCCGGATTCAAGAAGTGGTACGAGGCCGGGTTCCCCCGCGAGCAGGACGGGCTCCCGAAGCGGGAGTACTTCCAGCGCGGGCGCGACGAGTGGGTCAGGGTCACGCACGACGAGGGCGCCACGATTGCGGCGGCCGTGCTCAAGAACATCGCCGAGACGTACAGCGGGGATGCGGGCAAGGCGCGGCTCGCGGCGCAGCACTACGACCCTGAGACGATCGAGGCCACCCGCGGCGCCGGCGTCCAGACGATGAAGTTCCGTGGTGGGATGCCCCTGCTGGGCATCACGCGCGTGTTCGGGATGTACCGGCTGGCGAACGCGATGGCGCTGCTCGACGCGCACGTCCGCAAGGTCGGGCCCGATCAGGCACTGGGAGCGAAAGGGTTCGACAACTACTCGTGGCACACGGACCTGCCGCCCGGCCACCCGATGGTGACGGGCCAGCAGACCGTCGAATTCGACCTGCACGCGGTCGAGCACTGCAGGACGCTGGTGGTCTGGGGGATGAACTGGATCACGACGAAGATGCCCGACGCGCATTGGCTGACCGAGGCGCGGCTGAAGGGCGCCAGAGTCGTGGTGATCGCGTGCGAGTACTCCGCGACAGCCTCGAAGGGCGATGACGTCCTCGTCGTCCGGCCTGGCACGACGCCGGCGCTCGCCCTCGGCCTGTCGAACGTGATCTTCCGCGAGAAGCTCTACGACATCGAGTACGTCAAGCAGTGGACCGACCTGCCCGTGCTGGTCCGCATGGACACGCTGAAGAACCTTCGGGCGCAGGAGGTATTCGGCGGCAGCCTCGCGGCCCTCAAGAACACGAAGGTGCTCGCGGCAGGCGAGCGCGAGGCCCCGCCCATCGCCCAGTCGGACACGGTCGTGAGCGAGGCGATGCGGTCCGAATGGGGCGATTACGTCTGGTGGGATCGCCGGACGAACGCGCCCAAGGTGGTCACGCGGGACATGGTCGGGCGGAACTCTCCGATTGCCGATCCGCTGCTGGAGGGCGCCGTCGAGGTGACGCTGGCCGACGGCAAGAAGGTCCGCTGCCGTCCGGTATTCGACCTGCTGACGGAGTACGCCGCCCATTTCGATCCCCGGACGACCGAGGAGATCACGTGGGCGCCGGCGGCGGCGGTGGAATCGCTGGCGCGGCACCTCGCCAAGGAGCCGGGCACGACGCTGTTCGCCGTCGGCATGGGACCGAACCAGTTCTTCAACAGCGACAACAAGGACCGCGACACGCTCCTGCTGGCGGCGCTCACGGGCAACATCGGGAAGATCGCCGGCAATCTCGGATCGTACGCGGGCAACTACCGGGTGGCGCTGTTCAACGGCTGCCCGCAGTACATCAACGAGAATCCGTTCGACATCGAGCTGGATCCCGCGAAGCCCGCGAGGCCGCGGCAGTACTGGCGGCCCGAGTCGGCGCACTACTACAACCACGAGGACCACCCGCTGCGCGTCGGCACGAAGCTGCTGACCGGATCGAGCCACATGCCGGCGCCGACCAAGTCGATGTGGTTCGCCAACGCGAACTCCATCCTCGGCAACGTGAAGTGGCACTTCAACACCGTGGTCAACGTGCTGCCGCGCATCGAGATGATCGCCGTGCACGAGTGGTGGTGGAGCGCCTCCTGCGAGTGGGCCGACATCGTGTTCGGCGTGGACTCGTGGTCGGAACTGAAACATCCGGACATGACCGCGTCGGTGACGAACCCGTTCCTCGTGGTCTTCCCGCGCACGCCGCTGAAGCGCGTGTTCAACACGATGGGAGACATCGAGGTGCAGGCCCTCGTCGGGGCGAAACTGGCCGCGCTCACAGGGGACCGGCGGTTCCTCGACTACTGGACGTTCGTGCGTGAGGGCCGCGCCGACGTGTACCTGCAGCGGATCCTGGACTTCTCGACGAATACCAAAGGCTACCGCTTCACGGACCTCGAGGCGAAGGCGAAAGCGGGTGTGCCGGCGCTGATGAACAGCCGGACGTCGCCCAAGGCCGTCGGGTACGACCAGGTCACCGACTCGAAGCCCTGGTACACGAAGAGCGGCCGGCTGGAGTTCTACCGCGAGGAGAACGAGTTCATCGAGGCGGGCGAGAATCTGCCCGTCCACCGGGAGCCGGTGGACTCCACCTTCTACGAGCCCAACGTCATCGTCGCGCCGGCGCACGAGGCCATCCGCGCGACAGGGCCAGAGGCCTACGGGGTGACGCGGGATGACCTGTCCTGCGAGACGCGCTGCGGCCGCAACGTGGTGCTCACCTGGGCCGAGGCGAAGCACACGAAGCACCCGCTGATGAAGGACCCCGCGTACCGCTTCATCTTCCACACGCCGAAGTACCGCCACGGGTCGCACACGACGCCGATCGATACGGACATGATTGCCGTGCTCTTCGGTCCCTTCGGCGATCTGTACCGGCACGACAAGCGCAGCCCGTTCGTGACCGAAGGCTACGTGGACATCAATCCGTCGGACGCGAAAGAACTGGGCGTCGAGGACGGCGACTACATCTGGATCGACCCGGATCCCGAGGATCGGCCGTTTCGCGGCTGGCAGACGAACAAGAAGGACATGGAGTTCGCGCGCCTGCTGTGCCGCGCGCGGTACTACCCCGGCACCCCTCGGGGCGTGACGCGCATGTGGTTCAACATGTACACCGCCACGCCTGGATCCGTCGATGGCGCACGGACGCGGGCCGACGGCCTGGCGAAGAACCCGCGCACGGGCTACCAGGCCATGTTCCGGTCCGGGTCCCACCAGTCCGCCACGCGCGGCTGGCTCAAACCGACCTGGATGACCGACTCGCTCGTGCACAAGACCATGTTCGGGCAGGGGATGCGGCAGGGATTCGAGCCCGACATCCACTGTCCGACCGGGGCGCCGCGGGAGGCGTTCGTGAAGATCACCAAAGCCGAGCCGGGCGGACTCGACCGTAGAGGGCTCTGGCGGCCGGCCGCCATGGGCCTCCGGCCCCGCTACGAATCGAATGCGATGACAACGTTCCTGGCCGGGGGCTTCGTTGACAGCCGAGAGGAGCAGCGCTGATGGCTCGCGTCTACAACTGGCAGCTCGGGCGGGAGATGTCCTACTGGTACCCGGAGAACCGCCCCGCGCGGCAGTTCGCGGCGGTCTTCGACACCAACAAGTGCATCGCCTGCCAGACCTGTACGCTGGCCTGCAAGACGACGTGGACGTCGGGCAAGGGCCAGGAGTACATGCTCTGGAACAACGTCGAGACGAAGCCCTACGGGTCGTACCCGCTGGCGTACGACATCAAGCTGCTCGAGATGCTCGACGGACAGCGGTGGGAGGGCAACACCTACGCCGGCCGGACGATCTTCGAAGCGGCCCCGGCCGGCGAGCGCGTGCTGGGCTGGCGCCCCGAGTCGCAGGACTACGCCTATCCGAACGTCGGCGAGGACGACTGCGCGGGCCAGGTGGATCACGGCGCGATGATCTCGCTTCCGCACATGAACTGGTTCTTCTACCTGGCGCGGATCTGCAACCACTGCACCTATCCGGCGTGCCTGTCGTCGTGCCCGCGCGGGTCGCTCTACAAGCGGCAGGAGGACGGGATCGTGCTCGTGGACCAGCAGCGCTGCCGCGGCTACCAGGAGTGCGTCCGCGCGTGCCCGTACAAGAAGGTGTTCTACAACCCCATGACCGGCACGTCGGAGAAGTGCATCGCGTGCTTCCCGAAGATGGAACAGGGCATCCAGCCCCAGTGCTTCGTGAACTGCATCGGCAAGATCCGGCTCGCCGGCTATCTCTCGGGGCCCGACGACGCGCGCGCCGACAACCCGATGGACTACCTCGTCCACATCAGGAAGGTCGCGCTGCCCCTCTTCCCCCAGTTCGGCCTCGAGCCGAACGTCTACTACATCCCGCCCATCCACGCGCCCGTGTCCTTCAACACCCAGCTGTTCGGCCCTGGCGCGGGCGCGGCGATGCAGACCTACCGGAACGCGCCGAAAGACATGGATCTGGCGGGGCTGCTGTGCCTCTTCGGGTCGACCGAAGCCGTCGTGACCCGCTGGCGCCGGCAGGGCGAGACGATCGCTGGGTACGGAGACGACGGCCAGGAGACCGTCCGTGTCCCGCTGCACGAACCGGTGCACGTGAGACCGGCCATCGACGCGAAGAACCTGCTCGTCCGCACGAACTGCCCGTAGCGAGGCTGCCATGCGTACTGCCGCCCGTACCGTCACGATGCTTCTGCTCGTTCCGCTGGCTCTCGCCGCGGGATGCCGGAAGCAGGCCACACTCGTCAACGAGGTTGTCGCCGTTCCGGCCGCCGCGGTACCTGTCGATCCGGGCGATGCCGCCTGGAACGCGGCGCCGGAGCACGTGGCCAAGCTCATCCTCCAGGATCTGGTCGAACCCAGACAGATGAAGGTGACGACCACCGAAGTCCGCGTCCGGGCGATCACGACCGGATCGGAGGTGGCCTTCCGACTCGAATGGGACGACGACACCAGGAGCGACGCGCCCGGACCGTCCTCCATGGTCGACGCCTGCGCCGTGCAGATCCCCGCCACGTTCGAGAAGGAACCCCCGGCGCCCCAGATGGGCGAGACGGGACGCACGGTCGACGTGACGTTCTGGCGCGCCGACTGGCAGGCGACCGTCGACGGACGGGGCGACACCATCCGGGATCTCTATCCCAACGCGTCGATCGACCACTACCCGTTCAACGCCCAGTCACTGGAGCCGGGATCCGCCGAACAGGCGGAGATGGCGCAGCGGTACGCGCCAGCCCGGTCGCTGGGCAACACCAGGAGCGGCCCGCGCAAGGCGCCGGTTGAGGATCTCGTCGCGCAGGGGCCGGGTACGTTGTCTCCGGCGCCGGAGCCCCGAGGGTCAGACGGCCGAGGCGTTCACGGCAAGACCGGCTGGTCGGTGGTGATCAAGCGGGCCTGGCCGCGCGACGTCCCGGCGGGTCAGCGATCCAGCATCGCGTTCGCGGTGTGGCAGGGATCGCTGCAGGAGTCGGGTGCCCGCAAGATGCGGACCGGCTGGATCCCGCTTCTCGCCAGGGAGACGAAATGAGCGCCACGGATTGCGCGCTGAGCGTCGAGGAGACACGCATCCTGAAAGAGGCGGCCGAGTGGCGCCTGATCGAACTCCTGTTCGAATGCCCGCGCGGCAGCTGGAGGGCCGAGGTCGCGGAACTGGCACAGGAAGTCACGGACCCGCTGCTCGGGCAGGCCGCCTCGGCGGCCCGCGAACAGGCGTCCGAAGGCCTGTACCACTCGATCTTCGGTCCCGGCGGACCTGTCCCACCCCGTGAGGTCACCTACCTCGGGGCCGTTCAGTTCGGGTACCTGCTGTCGGAGCTGAACGCCTACTACGACGCCTTCGCCTACCGCTCGAACATCGGCGAAGCCGAAGACCATCTCGCAGTCGAGGTGGGCTTCATCGCGTACCTGCTGATGAAGCAGGCGTATGCGCTGGCGTGTGGTGACCGCGAGCACGCGGATGTGGCGAGGGAGGCCGCGGAGCGATTCCGCGCGGACCACCTGTCTCTGATGGTCCAGCCGATCGCGCGCGCCCTCGCCAACGGCGGCCCGCCCTTCCTCGTCATGGCCTCCGAGGCGCTGCTGGCCAGGGTCGGTCCGCCACCGCGCAGTGTCCTGCCCCTCGCCGACGGACTGGCGGCGGGTACCGGCGACGATGAGATGGTGTGCGGATCCGAGGTCGGCTCGACGCCGTTGGCGGGACCCGAGTGAGACGGTCGGGCCCGGAGTCGCCCGGGCCCGACCGCGGGCCTGTCCGAGGAGGGCCGGACTACTTGCCTCCGCCGAAGACGATGCCGACGCTGCCCGAGACACCGCGGAATGCCTCGTTCAGGGCGTCGGCTCCTCCGACCAGTCGATAGCTCACGCTGCCCGTGATTCCGACGCGCCTGGCGAAGCGCCAGATCACGCTTGCCGTCGGTTCGGCGACGAAGAAGGTCCGCTGCATCACGAAAGGACTCGGCCAGATCAGGTGTGTTGGGGATCCCGGCCGCTGGTCGCGGCCGAACCTGATGTCGTCGGGTCGCATGATCACGGGACCATCGACATCGAGTGCTGCCGTGCCCGTGCCGCCGCCCACCAGGCTCGAGAGGCTGATGTCGAAACGGTCGCTGCCCAACAGATACCACCCGACCACGGCGCCGAGGTAGAACATCTCGCGATCCCAGCGGTTGTTGGCAAGCCAGTAGCCGCCACCGCCCACCAGCAGGTGATCGTCCATTACCATGCCGCCGTATCCGCCGACGAGCGTTGCCGACCGGCCGTCGACCTCGCTGAAGCGCACGTCAGGGACGACGACGACGCGGTGAGAGACGGGCTCGAGAATCATCGGCCCTTGAGTCTGGCCGCCGGGCTGTTGCTGATCGGCGCTCGCGGCGGACTGGGCAGCCGCCGGCATGGCCGCGAGCACGAGTGCCCACAGCGCCACGACCAGTGTCGTGCAATGGTGTCGGAACATGACGCCGTCTCCAGGGCCGCGCCCCGGGGTTGGCCGGGGCGCGGGCGACAGATCGGTGAGGAAGTCAGTAGAGACCGACGAGGCTGACGTTGAGGGCCGTCGTCTCGCCGGGCTTGATTTCAAACTGCGCGACGAACGGCTCATAGCCGTCCTTGCGGACCTCCAGCCGGTGCGTGCCGGCAGGAAGGTGGACGATCATCCGGTCGGCGCCGCGCGGACCCTGCCAGGCTTCGCCGTCGATGAAGACTTGGGCGCCCTCAGGCTGCACGCGGATGGCGAGCTGGCCGAATCGCGCGTCAGCCTCGACACGCGGCGGTACGGGCTGCGGCGGGGGGGCTTGTGCTCCAGGCCGCGGCTCGGGCGTGCCGGGCTCTACACCGAAGCGCCGTTCGGGCGGGCTGGGCTGTGTCTGCGGCTCGGGGTCAGGCACAGGCGCAGGCGGCGGTTCGGACTGTTCGCCGGCCGCGAGCGGCTCCATGACGTACTTAAGCTTGAACGTCGACCCGGGCTGCAGGTAGACACTCTGCGTGACGGTGCGGAACCCTGGCTTGAACAGCGTGACGTCGTGCCCGCCCGCCTCCACGGTCAGACGCTGGAAGAACCCGTCGAACTGGTCCACCACGCCCGCCCGATGGCCGTCCACGTAGACTTCCGCGTCCTTGGGCTGAACCTCGAGCTTGAGTGAACTGCCGTTGTAGGCGTAGTAGCCGTAGTACCCCCGGGGTCCGTACGGACCGTACTGCCCGTAGGGATACCCGTACCAGTCGTAGAAATCCCAGGGGTACCAGGGGTACCACCCCCACGGCGAATAAAAGTACGCCGGCCGGTAGTAGCCGTAGTGGAACCCGACACTAGCGCGGACGTTCGGGTATCGTCCGGGATATCTCTGTCCGGGATGCCCGTATACCGGGCCTCCCGGCCGGGCGGGACCTCGCCCCGGGTAGCCCTGGATGGCTCCGGGCTGGCCGCCACCCGGCCTCGGCTGGCTGACGGTCGGCCCCTGTGGCGTTCGCGGCCGGGCCTTGCCACGGTTTTGGGCTTCCGCCACTCCTGACCACACCGTCAGCAAGCCTCCGGCCGCGAGGACGGTTACGAGCATTGCAGTTTTGGGACGCATGACGACTCTCCTGGAGGCACCGGCAACCAGTTCACGTGTTGCAAGAGCGGTGCCTCTGGCTCGCCCCTGAGAAAGGCCGACTTTCGACGAGTCAGCCGTGTCTCACTGTCTCCTGTCGGAGAAGTCGCGTCCCTTGCGGCGGACGGTCTCAGGAAACGCGGTGTGGCCGCGGGCACGACGGCAGCTGGAACAACCCGTTCCCGGTCCCCGATCCCGGGCCCCAGGCCGGAGGCCTACCGCACGGCCCCGACCTCCTTGGCGAATCCCATCACCCGGTTCAGGAGCCGTTCGGCGGTCTCCGGGTTGGCGCCGGCCACGTTGTAGCGCTCGGACGGGTCGTTCTCCAGATCGTACAGCTCCGGGACGGGGGTCGAGAAGCCCTTCTTCCATTCGACCTTCAGCTTCCACTGGCCCTCGCGCACTGCCTCGAGCCGGCCCTCGTTGAAGTAGAAGATCTCCTGCCGCGGCGACGGTCCCTCCCCGCCCAACAACGGCATGATGTCAACGCCGTCGAGCTTGAGCGCTGGCGGCAGGCCGACGCCGGCCAACCCCGCCACGGTGGGAAGGACGTCGAGGGTCGAGGCCAAGTCGGCGCTCACGAAACCGGGCTCGATCCGGTCCCGCCACCTGGCGATGAACGGGACGCGCACCCCGCCTTCCCACGTAGTGCCCTTGCTCCCGCGAAGGGGACCGGCGCTGCCGGCGTCGGTGAGACGGATCCGGTCGTTGACGAGCATACGCGAGGGCATGTTCGTCCAGGGGCCGTTGTCGCTCGTGAAGATGATGAGGGTCCGATCGTCCAGCCGCAGTTCTCGGATGGTGTCGACGATTCGGCCGATGTTCCAGTCGAGCTCTTCGATGACATCGCCATACCGCCCGCCGGCAGACTTCCCGGCGAAGGCGGCGGACGTGCCGATAGGGACGTGAGGCATAGAGTACGCAAGATACAGGAAGAACGGCTGCCGCCGCCGTTCGCGGATAACGCGAATGGCTTCCTCCGTGTACCTCGTCGTCAGCAGGCTCGAGTCGACGTCGCCCGGCTGTTCGACGTCACCTCTGAACAGACGGAGCGGCTTGGTGGTCTGTACCCACGGCGGGACCATATCGTTGCTGTAGAGCAGGCCGAAGTAGTCGTCGAACCCATGATCGGTCGGGAGAAAGCCGGGGCGATCGCCCAGATGCCACTTGCCGATCATCGACGTGTGGTAGCCGGCGTCGTTCAGCAGTTCGGCGAGGGTGGTCTCAGTGGCCGGCAGGCCGCGTTCGGCATCCGGGTTGAGCACCTGGTTCATGCCGGAGCGAATCGGGTAGCGCCCGGTGAGCAGCGCGGCCCTCGAAGGCGTGCAGGCCGGAGCGGCCGAATAGAACGACGTGAGCTTGACGCCCTCGGCCGCGAGTCGATCGAGGCGGGGAGTCTTGATGGTCGGGCTGCCGAACACGCCCAGGTCGCCGTAGCCGAGATCGTCCGCGAAAACGAGGACGATGTTCGGCTGGTCATTCCGGACGGCCTCCTGGGCCGTTCCAATGTCGGCCGTCAGCACGGCCACCACGCCCACGAGTATTGCCAGCCAAGCCCGTTTCACCATGACACCATCCTGTCAGGTCGTTCCGTGGTTGCCAGACGTCTTGAAGGCCAAGATTCGTTGCGAATGAGTAAAGTGTCACGACGGCCTTCAAGACGTCTACGCCCCGCCGTAGGCGGGGCAAAGTCAATACTGTGATCTAGCGAGGCGAAGCCGTCACGACATGCCTCGGCGGTCTTTGAGGCGCAGCCTCGCTAGAATTGTGCCTTTGCAGCCCGCCGGCGGCAAGCCCGGGCTTGCCCGGACGGGCCCGGTCCGCGCGCCAATCACGTGCGCGACTCCTCGCTCGCCGTCAAACTCACCTGCGGGTTTTCGCGGTCGGGGCGAGCGGGCCGACGAACGTGACTCGTCCGGCGACCCACTCACGGCAAACTCGCCGCACGCTTCAAGTGGGCAGAATCTGCTCTGCCGGAAGCCCCGGAGTGTCGCAGTTCCTGCCACGGTCGCGCGGTACGGCGTGGTCATCGATCCGGATTCCAGGCACGTTCCCCATGCCGGCATTCGGGCACGTTCCGTGCAAGAGACGACGATGTACAATGCGCCCAGTGCCGCGCGTCCCGCCGTTCGATCGCCCCGCGACATACGCGGATCTGCAGGCGCTTCCGCCCCACGTGGTGGGGGAAATCGTCGACGGAGAACTGCACGCGTCTCCTCGACCGGCTGCCCGGCATTCGGTGGCGTACGGCATGCTCGGGTCGCGGCTGATTCCGGCTTTCCACGAGGGCCGCGGCGGGCCTGGGGGCTGGGTCATTCTGCAGGAACCCGAGCTGCACCTGAGCACGCAGATCGTCGTGCCTGATCTGGCCGGATGGCGACGGACGCGGATGCCCGTCGTCCCTGACGTGGCCTGGTTCGTCCTGCCGCCCGACTGGATCTGCGAGATCCTGTCGCCCTCTACCGCGTCCTTCGATCGCGCGAAGAAGCTCCGCGTGTACGCCACTGACGGCGTCGGTCATGCCTGGCTGATCGATCCCAGGCTCCGCACGCTCGAGGTCCTCCGCCTCGACGGCCGTCACTGGGCCATCGTCGAGACGCACGTCGGCGACGAGGTGGTGAGAGCGGAGCCCTTCGAGCAAATGCCCCTTGAACTCCCCGCGCTCTGGCTGCCCGAGGAACCGGAGCGAACACCGGCGTAGCGAGCGCGCCGGCGAACGTGTATTCGCCAAACCCAGTCACGTTCGCCGGCCCGCTCGCGCTCGCCGG
>CAYZYG010000003.1:0-95088 GCA_964481395.1 uncultured Vicinamibacterales bacterium | reverse complement strand
TCGCCGCGATCCCCGACTGGGACACGTTCGCGTCCGACATCAGCGTGGCCGAGCGGCGCAACGTGCCTTCCATCCGTGAAGACGACCTCGATCGCGTGGAGTCGTCGCTCCGGCAGCGCGGCCGTCCCTGGGGCTGGCTTGCCGACGCGGGCCAGGATTTGCGCTACGCCCTGCGCACGCTTCGCGCGCGCCCGGCCTTCTCACTCACGGCCGTGCTCGTGCTCGCCCTCGGCATCGGCGCCGGCACGGCGATCTTCAGCGTCGTCGAAACGGTGCTGCTGCGCCCGCTGCCCTACGCCGAGCCCGATCGCCTGATCTACCTGCTCGAGCAGAAGCTGCCGCAGTTCCCCCAGTTCAGCGTGGCGCCGGGCAACTTCCTCGAGTGGCAGGCGCAGAATCGTACGTTCGACGCGATGGCGGCGTGGGGATCGGGCGCCTTCAACCTGACGGGGTCCGGCGAGCCCGAGCGTTTGCGCGGGATGCGCGTCACGTGGAACCTGTTCGACGTGCTCGGCGTGCGGCCCGTCTCGGGCCGCTGCTTCCGCGAAGCGGAAGATGCCCCGGGGGCATTGCCCGTCGTCATCCTGGCTTACGAGACCTGGCAGCGGCGCTTCGGCGGCGAGCCGAACGTCGTCGGACGCACCGTCACGCTCAACGGCGTGCCACACACCGTGATCGGGATCGCCCCGGCGTCGATGCAGCTGCTCCATCGCGACACCGCGCTCTGGGTGCCGGTGGCGTTCACCGCCGACCAGCGGCAGCAGTACGGGTCGCATTACATGCGAAGCGTCGGGCGGATGAAGCCGGGCGTGACCTTCGAACAGGCCGCAGCCGACCTCGAGACGATCTCGCGCCGCCTGCAGGCCGAACACCCCGGCTCGAACAAGGACTGGCGGGCGCTCCCCGTGCCGCTGGGCGATGCGTTCGTGAGCGAAGTGCGGCCGGCGCTCCTGATGCTGCTCGGCGCGGTGGGCCTCGTGCTGCTCGTCGCCTGCGCGAACGTCGCCAACCTGTTCCTGGTGCGCGGACTGGGGCGCCGCCGGGAGCTGGCCATCAGGTCGGCGCTCGGCGCCGGACGCGCGCGGATCGTGCGGCAACTGCTCGCCGAAGCCGGCGTGCTCGCGCTGGCGGGCGGCGCGTTCGGGCTGCTGCTCGCGCACGGGCTGCTCCGCACGCTCCTGACGCTCGTGCCCACGGCCCTGCCGCGCGCCGCCGAGATCGGCGTGAGCGCGCCCGCCGTCGCCTGCGCGCTGGTGCTGGCGGTGATCACCCCGCTGCTCTTCGCCCTCGTGCCGTCGCTGCAGATGTCGAAGGCCGATCTGGCCGACGCCCTGAACACGGGCGGCAGGGCCGGGCATGCCGTGATCCGCCGCCGCACGGGCCGCCTGCTCATCGTCACCGAGGTCGCGCTCGCCGCCATCCTGCTCGTCGGCGCCGGTCTGCTGGCGCGTACGTTCCAGACCCTGCTGCGGGTTGACCCGGGGTTCGTGGCGGCCCAGGCCGTTACCGCGCGATTCGCGCTGCCGGCAGCCGGGTACCCGGAAGACGCGGACGCCTACCGCTTCTACCAGGAGCTCATCGAGCGCGTGTCCCACGCGCCGGGCATCTCAGCGGCGGGCGCGACGGCGGGCCTGCCGTTCAGCGACGACTTCGTGACCTCGCTCTCGATCGAAGGCCGCCCGATCGTCCCGGCAGCCGAGCGTCCGTCGGTGAACTACTACTCCGTCAGCCCG
Organism: uncultured Vicinamibacterales bacterium; assembly: GCA_964481395.1. GTDB lineage: Bacteria > Acidobacteriota > Vicinamibacteria > Vicinamibacterales > JAKQTR01 > JBFMFH01. The sequence continues at coordinate 93,355 of CAYZYG010000003.1, read as the reverse complement.
GGCTACTTTCCCGCCATGGGCATCCGCCTGGTCCGCGGCCGCCTCTTCACCGAGCGGGACGGCCCCGACGCGCCCCGCGTGTGCCTCGTCAACGAGACCTTCGCGCGACAGTATTTTCCTGGCGACGATCCCCTGGGGCGACGCATCCAGGTGGACATGGGCGGAGGTGATGCCTGGCGCGAGATCGTCGGTGTGGTCGGCGACACGCGTCAGTACGGGCTGCGCGACGACACGACGGCGCAGGTCTACGATCCGTACGGCCAGCGGACGTTCTCGGGGATGGTCGTGATCGTCCGCACCGCCGGCGATCCGGCGATGGTCACGTCGGCGCTTCGCGAGGCGGTGCGGAGGATCGATCCGGCCGTGCCCATCGGCCAGATCCGCACGCTCGAGGACTTCGTGGCGCAGGCGACGGCGCGCGAGCGGTTCTCCATGATCCTGCTCGCCGCCTTCGGGACGGCGGCGCTCTTCCTGGCCGCCATCGGCCTCTACGGCCTGCTCGCCTACCGGGTCTCTCAGCGGAAGTTCGAGATCGGCGTGCGGATGGCCCACGGCGCCCGGCCGCGCGACGTGCTCTGGATGTTCGTGCGCGAGGGCGTCGGCCTGGCGGCCCTCGGGGCCGCGATCGGACTGGCGGCCGCGCTGGCGCTCGCGCGCCTGATCGCGTCGCTGCTGTTCGGCGTCGCCCCGACGGACCCCGCCACGCTGTCGGCCGTGCTCGCCGGGCTCCTCGCCGCGGCCGCGCTCGCCAGCCTCGTGCCCGCGTGGCGGGCGATGCGGACCGACGTCGTCGGCGCGCTCAGAACGGAGTGAGCGGCAGAACGGCGGCGGCCCGCGCCTGCGGCCTATTCGTAGCCCGCCCAGGCGAAGGGGGTGTCGGTCGGTCCGATCACGGCCTCGACGAACGACGGGACTGAGGCGGCCGGGCCAAGCCCCCCGGCGGTCAGCACGACCAGGCCGAGGCCCTGGTCGAGGTACAGGACCGCGTAGTTCTCGAACTCCGGCGAGTCGTAGCCGACGTGGAACCGGACAACGCCCGCGGCGCTGCGAAACCCGCCCCAACCGAGGCACCAGAAGCGATCCGGCTCGGCCCCGCGCGCTGGCGCAGCGGGCACGGGAGGACCGAACAAGTGCTCGCCGGCCACGGCCGTCTCTGGCCCGAGCATCTCGTCGCGCAGCCGTGCCGGAAGAGCGGCGCTCCCCAGCATGGCGGCGAGAAACCGCCCGTAGTCGGCGGCCGTCGTGAGGAGAGAACCCGCGCAGTTCGGTCGCTTCAGGATGTCGGGACCGAGCATCCGCTCGATCGGCCCGCGATCGATCGCGCAGTTCGTCCCGTACTCTTCCTGCCACGCGTAGCTGCTGCGCGCCATGCCCAGCGGACGAAACACGCGGTCGCGGGCCAGCGTCTCGAGGTCCGTGCCCGCGATGTGCTCCACCACGAACTGCAGGTAACGGTACCCCTCCCCCGAATAGAGGAACTGCTCGCCCGGGGTGAACAGGAAACGCAGCTTCCGGTCCTTCGTCTGCCAGCGCCAGTTGGGAAAGCCCGTCCGGTGTGACAAGGCGATGCGGGCGGTAATCGCCCGATAGCGGATGTCGCCGTCGAGGTCGGCGTACTCCGGGTACTCCGCGAGCGGTTTGGGCAGGTACTCGTGGAGCGGCCTGTCGAGGTCGAGCCGCCCGTCGCGCACCAGCGTAAAGACGAGGTAGGCGAAAACCGACTTGCCGAGCGACGCGGCCCGGAACACGGTGCGCTCGTCGGCAGGACTCGTGTCTCCGCCCGCACGCGTGCCGATCGTTCGCGTGTAGAGCAGCCCGCCGGGACCGACGAGCGCGACCGAAGCGGCCGCCACGCCACTCCGTTCGAATGCGGACTGCACCGCGCGGCCGATCAGGTCCGCCGGCCGCGCAGGCCCTTGCAGCGACGGCACCGGCCCACCCGTGTGCGCCGCCTGCTTGGCCGGGGCCGCCGACAACACGATCGTCACGCAGCCGAACGCCAGGATGGCGCTGAGTCGTCGTCGGCCTGGCTCGCGTCGGTCATGCATCATCGCGATCCTCTCCGTGCGGCACGATACGGTGCGCGCGGCGCGGCACGCCGCGCCCGGAACGGTGGGTCGAACCCCTCTGGGCGCTGCCCGACCACCGCAGCGACAACAGGCGTGCCGAGCGCACCCGCCAGCGCTGCCTCGCGGCGCTGGCCCGCCGCCGCGCACGGCCTGACGGCTGGCGCGCGCGCATGCGGACATGGGTGTCGATAGTCGAAGCCGCCGGCCTGGCGGCGCTGGCGGTGTGCTACCTCGGCGGCGCGGTCGGGCACGCGCTGACGCTGCTCGGGCAATAGCCGGCGTCAGTACCGCCACGACAGGTCCGCGCCGGCCGGCGCGGTCATCAGCATCCGCTCCACCATCTGCGGAAAGACCCGCTGCTCGGCCCGCTGACCGGGGAACGCGGGCTCGCCCGAGTAGCAGTGCGGCTGGCGCCGGCCGATGTCGAACGAGCCGCCGTAGTAGGGGTCTGCCGTCCTCTCCAGGAACTCCTGCAGCTTGAAGGTGGCTTCCTCGAGCAGGAACGTGTCCTGATCTCCCATGTAGATGTGGAGCTTCCCGACGAGCTTCGGGCCGAGCGTCTTCCAGTCGCGCTCGAGGATGTGGCGCAGATCGTAGTGCTCGCGCCAGTACTCGGCCACCGACCGGTCGATCGCGCCCGTCCACTTGTCGTAGAGCAGCTTCGGATAGCCGTCCGGACCCACCGGGCCGAAGACCGCCATGAAGATGTCCATCTGTTCGCCCGACCGCCCTCGGGTGCCCAGCACCTCTTCGTACCGGCTCGCGTCAAACTGCGAGTTCATCGTCTGGTCGTCGAGTCCGCGCGACCACGGGCGCAGCGGGGTCTTCCGCCACTCGCTGTTCGGGTAGAACGCGTTCTCGTCCTCGTAGATGTTGACGAGCTGGAAGTAGCGGAAGTCCACGGGATCGGGACAGAACGTCCACGTGCCGTTGAGACGGTCGGGGTAGAAGATCTGCCACGCCAGCGACTCCCAGCCGCCGGTCGACCCGCCGTACGTCATGCGCGCCCACGGTTCGCCGATGCCGCGGAACTCGCGCTCGACGCGCGGGACGAACTCCTGCCAGAGCGCGTCGCCGTACGGCCCGTTGTTCGCCGAGTTCACGGCATAGGAATCGTCGTAGTAGGGCGTCGGATGCTGGATGAGCACGATGATGACGCGGCCCATCTTCCCCGCCACCCAATCCTGATAGAACCGGTACGCGCCCTCCTGTTGCGTTTGCACCCGCCCGGTGGCGGCCGGGTCGGGCGGCGACTCGCGGAACCCGCTGAAGGTCCTCGGGAAATGCCCCTGGTTGTAGATGACGGGGTACTTCGCTTCCGGGTGCTCCGCCCAGCCCTCCGGCAGGACGACGACGGCGCCGAGGTAGATGTCGGTACCCCACCACCTGCTGAGCATCTCGCTGCGGAACTTCAGGTGCTTGACGTACTTCGTGTCCTTCGGCGGCTCGATGGGCGGGTTCTTCGTGGCCAGGCTGATGCTGATCGTGCCGCCGGCCTGCGGGTCGATGCGGGCCTTCTCGACACGACTGAAGAGGTTGCCGGGCGAGGTGCGGAAGTTCTGCCCCTCCCACTGGTCGAGGTGGACCTTGATGGTGTGCCCGTCGGCGCGCGTCACCGTGGTGTAGACGTTGAGCGCGGCCTGCACGAAGTAGTCGCCCGCGGGGATGTCGCGCAGGCTCTCGACGGGCCACCCGCGCGTGCCCGCGTCGAAGACGGCGGCCTGTCCGGGCTTCAGCCCGTCCACGTCGAGGCCGAACATCGGCTGCGCGTTCGGACCGGTCATCTGTGCCCGGAGCGGCGGCGGCGTGTCGCGCCGCGAGATCGCGAGCAGCATCCGGCCGTCGAGCGGCTGCGATTCGAGGCTGGCGGGAAACGACACGGCGATGCGCAGCGGCTTCGGCGCACGCGAATCGAGGCTGACGGCACCGGCGGCCAAGCCACCGGCCACGATCAGGGCGACGCTGAGATTCGTGCGGGACATGCGCGAAGTGTATACCAGACGTCGTCCGCCCTGCGCCTGGGCTGGCTACGAGCGGGACGCGCGCCACGTGAGGGAGGACTCCGGGTCCTTCTGCACGGCCCGGGGCATCACCGCATCGCGCCGCCCGCAGACGGCCACGTACAGGGACGGGCCTGGACGCCGCGAGTCGGTGAGGCAGGCGCAGAAGCCGACCTGCTCGACGAAGCGCTCCGCGTCATCCGCCGTCGCGACGGCTCGCGTGGTGTCGCGGCACCACCGCTCGTCCCGATACTCTTCGACATCTTCCGGGATCGCGACCACGATGTTCAGTCCCCCGGCGCAAACCTTCCCGTCCGCCGGCTACGTCTTCTTGCGCGTGAACGTGAACACGGCCGGCTCGCGGCTCTCGGAGCTGGTCCACGCCTCGGTGTGGTGATCCGCGTCGATGAAGGTGAACACCACGCTCCGCATGTGGGTGTCGCCCGGCGCGATGTTCGTGCCGTCCAGGAAGTCGAACGCCACCTGGTTCGGCGAAGACGAGGGTACGAGCGCCATGCGCGGCTGGTTGTGCGCGGCGCAGTAGTGCGTCGCCAACAGCCGCTTCCCGTCCGGATGGATCATCGTCACCATCTCGTGGGGCGTGTCGCGGCCGAGCACGTGCATGATGGCCGATCCGTCGCCCGTCATCCTGACATCGACGGTCGCGGGCATGCTCTGACCGCCCTGGGCCATCGTGCCCTCCCAGCTCCCGACGAGGGAACCGAGACGCTTCCACTCGGCCGTCTGGGGCACGGCCGACATCTTCGGAGCGGCGCCCTTGTCCTGCGCCTGCCCCGTGCTCACGATCAGCGCGGCCAGCAGCCACGCGGTACTCATGCCGAACGAACGTCCCATGATCGTGTCTCCTCGCGAAGCCAGACGGCGCTGCGCGCCTGGCCGTCGCGCGGGAATCGTCTTCTGCTCCCCATTCATCTCCGGGCCAGCCTCCGGACGGGTACCCCGTGGCAGGGCCAACCATGGCGCACTGGGTCGGACGTCCCGGCCGTGTTCCGCGTCTGCAGTCGAGGCGCGCCGGCAGCCCAGCCGCTTGCCCCGGCAGCTATTAGAGCGCACTTCGGATCGCGCCATCAACTCGGAGCATCGAACGTCACCGGACGTCACCGGGCGCTTCGTTGACGACGCGGGAGTCCGGGGTTTAGAGTGCCATCCAGGTCGGTATGCCAACTGCCATCACGCTTCGAGAGGACCACACGGGACATGACGTCCGTCGGCTGTGGGCGCGCGTGGACGCGAACGGGGACCTGCTCATCGAGGGGCAGGATCTCGGCCCCGGCGTCGCCTCGTTCTGGGGCGCCGGGTCGTCGGAGTACGAGTGGATCATCACGGTGCGCGCGCCACACATCCCGAGCCTTGTCGCCGCGCTCGGAGGCAGAAGTGGCGACGATGTCCTGTCGCTGCTGGCCGGCCGATTCCGTGACGACGACCGCTGCGCCTCCAAGAGCTTCCTCGAGGAGCGGGGCGTCCCCATCGAGTTCTGGAGCCGTGTCGGAGACTGACGCGCTCCGCTGGACCCTGCATGCACATCGCGTTCTCGCGAACTGAGCATCGTCCGTGGCCCGCGCCGCGAGGCCGCTGGACGTGGCGCCAGCGCTGGCTGGATCTGCTCTTCGCTCACTGGCCGGTTCCGGCCGACCTGCTCCGGCCGCTCGTCCCGCGCGGCTTGCGCGTGCAGGAGTTCGGCGGCACGTCGTGGATCGGCGTCGTGCCGTTCCGAATGTCTGGCGTCATGCGCCGCCCGCTGCCCGACCTGCCCTGGCTGTCGGCGTTTCCCGAGCTCAACCTGCGGCTCTACGTGGAGCGCGACGGCAAGCCCGGCGTGTGGTTCCTGAGCCTCGACGCCGCGAACCGCGTGGCCGTATGGGCCGCGAGACGGTTCTTCCATCTGCCGTACTTCCCGGCCGAGATCGGCATCGCGGCGCGCGCGGGAGCATTCGGGTTCTCGGCCCGCCGGGTGGGCGACGAGGCGTCGGTGTCGTTCCGGGCCGCGTACCGGCCGGTGTCCGAGGTCTTCGAGGCAACGCCGGGCTCGCTCGAGTCGTTTCTCACGGAACGGTATTGTCTCTACGCGCAGGCGCCCGACGGAACGCTGTACCGGGCCGAGGTCCACCACGTGCCCTGGCCGCTGCAAGAGGCGTCGGGCGAGGTCGATGCGGAGCTGCTGCTGGAGCCGCACGGACTGCGCACCAGCGGAGCGCCGCTGCTGCATTTCTCACGCGGGGTCGATGTCGTGGTCTGGCCTCTCGAGCGGCTGGCGGAACCGCGCCTGGATCGCCCCCCCGGCCCCTGAGCGCGCCGGCCGGCGCAACCGGCGCATCCGGGGCTCATCAGGCCGGCCATCGGCGATCGCCGGGTTGCCGTTCATTCCTGAGCCGATCCTTTTCGATACGCCGCTGAATCACCACCAGCCGCAGCCCGTCGGCCGCGACCGCCGCGTACGTCGAGAGTTCCTCCCACACCCGTCGAGCGTGGAAGAGAACGGGAAGCTCACGGGGAAACCCCGGACGCCGGGTCGCGCGTCGTTTTCGCCGCAGGACACCTGCGCGGTAGGGATTCACTCCCGCGATCCGGCGGGAGGAGTGAAACCACCAGATCGCGTCCCGCAGACGATCGACAGGCAGGCCCGACGCCACGGCTCGCCGGAGCAGCCGCTCGATGTGCTCGCGACTGTAGTACGCGCGCCAGGCCCGCTCCAGCGCGTCCTGGAGTTCGGCCGCCGTCATGCCAGGTGTCGCCGTCGTCGCGTGCTCGTGGTCGTACCGGTTGAGATCCGGGTCCCGTGGCACGCCCTGCTCCCGCAGCCTGGCATCGTAGGCGGCCCCCACGATCGGCGTGAGGATGGTGACCGACAGCAGGTCGACGGGCAGCTCCTCCTGAATCCGCCGGATATCGTCGGCGATCGTCTCGGGGGTATCGCCCGGGAACCCGATGATGAAGCCGGCCAGCGTCATGACGCCATGAGATCTCCACGACCGCAGCACCTGCTGGTAGGTCGAGAGGCGGTTGTGCGTCTTGCGGACGGCATCCAGGTTCTCCTGGCGGACGCTCTCGACGCCGAGGAACGCGCGCCGGCATCCTGCCCGTGCGAGTTTCTCGACGAAACGGGGAACAGTGTGGGACAGGGTATCCACCTGCACGGCCAGCCGGATGTTCCGCCCTTCCCGCTCCCGCATCGCGATGAGGCGATCGACAATCGCCTCCCAGTTCGCGTTGCGCGAGAAGTTGTCGTCCGTGATGAAGAAATGGCGGACGCCTATGCCGAGGTAGTGCCGGACGATCCGCTCCACGTCGTCGGCGTCACGGTACCGGGACCGATGGCCCTGGATCGCCGGCTCGGAGCAGAAGTCGCAGCCGAACGGACACCCGCGCCCCGCATCGAACGGGGCGTAATACACCCGTCGAGGGCCGGGCGGAAGGAGCGGGAGCACCTGCCCCCGCAGATCGGGCCGATCCTGAACGTAGTCGTAGACGGATTTCAACTCGCCGCGCGCGGCGTCCTGGAGCAGCGCGGCCATGCGGCCTTCGGCTTCGCCCGCGAAGAGCGAAATGCCGAGCTCTTGCGCGGCGGCCACATCCGGCGGCGAGTCCGACGAGACGCCGACGGCCGCGGTCACGTGGGGTCCGCCCATGACGACCGGGATGCGCTCCTGCCGGAACGGACGAGCCAGGTCCACGGCGCGCGGGAACTGGCAGGTCTGTACACCTGCCAGCAGTACGAGCCCCCGGCCTTCCCTTCGGAACCGCCGGAGCAGCCGGCGCACCGGCACGACCGAGCCCGGCTCGTCGTAGGCCTCGACCGCGACATCCAGGTCGGGTCCGAGGGCCCGGCGGTCGGCGGCCTCCCGCACAAGGGAGTAGATGCAGCCGATCGCGAGCGAGGGCGCGAAGGGGTAGCGCCATTGAATCACGTACCCCTGCCCGTCATAGCTCGACGGCGCGATGACCGCCACCGGAAACGTGCGTCGTCCTTCCGACTCACGAGCCATGCCGCCCCCTTGCCCGAAGGCGCCGCCTCTCGATCCGGCCCCTGGCGCACGCCCGTGTCGGCGTCAGTACCTCGACGACAGGTCCGCGCCGGCGGACGCGGTCAGGAGCATCCCGCTGCGCCGAGGCTTCGGCGCCCGGGAATCGAGAGGAGCCGCCGGCGGCCAGGCCGGCGGTCACGCGCACGGTGAGATCCGCGCGGGGCATGCGCGGGAGTGTATACCAGGCGTGACGACCGAGATTACTGCGAGTATTCGAAGGAGGAGCAACGCCGCCAGACGGGATGCCCCGCCCGGAGGCCGCGATTGATTCAGCCGATACGGGCCGCTAGTCCAGCACCGGCCGAATCTCGGCGACGTGCGCGAGTAGATCGTCCACGCGGGCGGGGGTGATGAGGCCTTCGGTCTTCCAGCCGGCCCACCCGTCCATCACGACGAACTGTCCGCCGTGCGGCCACGCCTCGAGGGCGCGCCGGCGGTCGTCGGTCAGCCAGGCCTCGCGGACGGCGGGCTCGCCGTGGACGACGAGCGCTCCGTCGGTGGTGATCTGCAGACCGGCGGAGTCCGCGTCCGAACGCCCCATGACCGCGCTCACCGCCGAGTCGATGACGTTGCGGCCCCGTGGCGTGAGGGTGAGCGGGCCGGCTGGGCCGCGAACGGCCCAGGCGACGAGCGTGAACCAGATGCCGGTCTTCCGGCCCGTCGGCGTGTACTCGAACTCGGCGACGGTGACTTTCGTGTCCGCCGCCCATCCCGAGGCGCCGGTGGCCCAGCGCATGTTGTCACGGCCGCTGAACCTCGATCCGAGGGCGGCAATCTCCGGGTGATCACCAGGCTTGAACGGGCGATGCAGCGTGAACCCGCGCGTGCGGCTCCACGATTCCAGCGCCCTGAGGCGCCAGTGCTCACGGACAAGCGCTCCGGCGATCAGGGCGACGATGATAACGCCAATCCAGACCCAGTCGGGCATCGGGGGCTCCCGGGACACGCGGACGGCCGGTGCCACTCAGCCGGAGTCCGCGACCGTTCAGATTGAGGGTGCAGCACCCATTCTACCGGAGCTGCACCTCAGGTCGCCCCCGCCCCGCGGCTACTCGTCCCTGAGCACGACCGTGGGCTCCACGCGCGAGGCCCGCCACGCGGGGAGCCAGCACGCGAGCGCGGCGACGAGACCGATCGTCGCGGCCACGGCCACGAACGTCGTCGGATCGGTCGCGCTCACGCCGAACAGCAGCGAGGCGAACAGCCGGTTCAGCCCCAGCGCGCCGGCGAGGCCCGCGGCCAGACCGACGCCCACCACGATCAGGCCCTGGCGGACGACGAGGCCGATGACGCGGCCCTGGTTCGCGCCGAGGGCCATGCGGATGCCGATCTCGCGGCGACGCTCGGTGACCATGTAGGACAGGACGCCGAACGTGCCGATGGCCGCGAGCAGCAGCGCGAGGCCGGCGAACCCTCCGAGCAACTGCGCGAGCAGTCGCGGCCGGCTGATCGACTCGGCGAAGACGTCCTCCATTTCGCGCAGGCGCACGACCGGCACGCTCGGATCGGCCTCCCGCACCGCCTGCTCGACCGCGGTCGCCAGCGCCCCAGCCGGCAGTGTCGTGCGCATCACGACGTTCATCGACGCGGGCGCCGTAGCCAGCGGACCCGGGGCATTCGCCGCCTGGTCCACGAAGAAGTAGAACTCCGTGCCGGTCTTGTCGTCGACGCCGCCCTGCTTCACATCCCGCGCCACGCCGACGACGGTGAACCAGGGGATCTGATCGCCGAATCCCGGCTTCAGCCGCTGCCCGATCGGGTTGCGGTCCTTCCAGAATGTGCGTGCGAGCGTTTCGTTGACGACCGCCACGAGGCCGCTCGACGCCGCGTCCGCGGCCTCGAATCCGCGGCCCTGCACGATGGGAATGCCCATCGTCTCGAAGTAGTCCGCCATCACGAACTGGTAGTAGTCGACGTTCTCGAACGGGCCCTCGGGCGGCGCGGTGTAGCCGTCGATGTCGGTATCGTTGGCATCCACCGGCCGATCGGGTGGAAGGCCTGTCATCGCCGACGCGGACGACACGCCAGGAATCTCCTGCAGGCGGTCGAGCAGGCGCCCGTACAGTTGGGCGCGCGTTGCCGGCTGCGGGTAGCTGGTGGGCGGCAGGGACATCGAGAAGGTCACCAGCCGCGACCGTTCGAAGCCCGCGTCGACGTTCACGAGGTTGTAGACCGTGCGGAGCAGAAGGCCCGCGCCGATGACGAGCATCACGGCCATGGCGACTTCAGCCATCACGAGCCCACGGCGCACGTGGTGGCGGAGCGTCCCGCTGGACCCTCTCGTCCCCTCCTTCAGCGCGGTCACGAGTCCCCGCGCGCGGGTCTGCATCAGCGGCGCCAGGCCGAACACGATGCCGGTGACGACAGACAGGCCAAGCGTGAACAGGAGCACCGTGGCATCGACGCCGATGTTGCCCGTCCGGGGCAGGCTGTCGGGATACTGGTGAACGAGCGCCTGGACGCCGACGCGCGCCAGCAGGACGCCCACGGCTCCGCCCGCCAGCGACAGCAGCACGCCTTCGGTCAGGAACTGGCGCAGCAGGCGGCCCTGACCCGCGCCGAGCGCCGCCCGCACGGCAAACTCGCGGCGCCGGCTTTCGCCGCGCGCCAGCATGAGGTTGGCGAGGTTCGCGCACGCGATCAGCAGAATGAGCGCGACGGCCGCCTGCAGCACCCAGATCACGCGGCCAGCCGCGCCGACGATTTCGTCCTGCACGGGTTTCATCTGAAGGACGTGACCCGCGCCGGGTCGCGCGGCGTCCGAGGATCCGGGGGGAGGCGCGGGCCTGAAGACGTGCTGCGTCACGCCGACGCGCTCGCCCCAGTTCTGCAGCAGTGAGGCCAGCTCGGTCTGCGCCTGCACCTGCGTCACGCCGTCCTTCAGGCGGCCAACCAGATACAGAAAGTGATTCCCGCGGTTCTGTCGGTTCCCCGGGTTGAGACCCAGCGGCAGCCAGACCTGCGCGCGGCTGTCCATGACATCGACGCCGGGTTCGAGGATCCCGATGACCTCGCGTCGCACGCCGTTGATCTCGACCATCTGCCCGACCATCGGCTGTCCACCGAACGACGACTGCCACAGCTCATGCGAAAGGATGGCGATCGCGGGCGGCTGGGGCGGAGGCGCGCCTGGGGCCGGCGCCGGGCCGGCGGCGTCGGTCTCGCCCTCGGCGAAGAGCCGGCCTTCGGCAGGCCTGGCCCCGAGCACCCGGAGGAGTTCATCCGAGACGGAGGCCGACCGCACCCGCAGCGGCCGGTCGCCGGCAGTGAGGTTCACCTCGCCCGTCCTGAAGGCGCCCACCTCGGAGAACGACTGGTTCAGCTCCTGGAACTCGAAGAACTCGGGCGGCGACACCCAGAACTGATCGAACCCGAGGTTCGGGAACGCGGTGGTCAGATACATCAACTGATCCGGCTTCGGGTAGTCCAGGGGCCGGAGGATGACGCCGTTGACGATGGAGAAGATGGCGGAGTTGGCGCCAATCCCCAGAGCCAGCGTCAGGATCGTGACGATCGCGAACGCCGGCGCTCTGAGGAGGCTCCGAACCGCGTAGCGAACGTCCTGCCGAAGGGTGTCGAAGGCCATGCCCGTATTGGACGGAAACGGCGGCAACGGAGTTTTGGCGTCGATGAGGCGGGGGCGCCAGTCTTCGGAAAACCTTCGGAAGGGAAATGTAACTAAAAACTTAGTTGACAAACTAAGGATTTCGTTAGACATTGGCGGCATGAGGGAACTCACCAGAGCCGAGGAGCAGATCATGCAGGTCCTCTGGCGTCTCGGGCGAGGTCTGGTCAAGGACATCCTGGCCGAGCTGCCCGAACCCCAGCCGGCCTACAACACGGTCTCCACCATCGTCCGCATCCTGGAAAAGAAGGGGTTCGTCTCCTACAAGGCCTACGGCAAGACCCACGAGTACTTCCCGCTGGTCTCGATGAACGAGTATCGGCGGAGCTACCTGCACAGTTTCGTCGACCGGTTCTTCGGCAACTCGCCCCAGGAGCTGGTGTCGTTCTTCGCCCAGGACCGGCAGCTGTCACTCGACGATCTCGAGGCGATCAAGGCGTTGCTGGGCGACGAGATCGCCCGCAAGAAAGGAACACGACGATGAGCGGCGTACCAGCGTACCTTGCCGAGACCGCCGTCGCGCTGGCGGTCTTCTACCTGGTCCACCGGACGTTCCTCCGGCACGACACGCACTTCCACCTGAACCGTGTCTATCTCGTGGGGTCGATCGTGCTGGCGTTCGCCCTGCCGCTCATCGATCTGCCATCGCCGTTCCGCACCATCGCCGCATCGCCGGCGGCCGTGCAGACTGTCGGGGGCGTGCCGATGCCTGCGGGCGGCGTCGACTGGCTCCAGGTTGTCGTGGGGCTCTACCTGCTGGGTGCGGGCCTCATGCTCGTCCGCCTCGGCTGGCGGCTCTCGCGGCTGGCCCGCCTGTCGAGCCGAGAGCCCGTCGTCCTGGCGGACGGATTGCGCGTCGTGTACCTCGAAGACGACGGCGCGCCGTTCTCGTTCTTCCGGACCGTCTTCGTGCCCCGCCCGTCTGAGGGCGATGAGGAGGCGCTGGCCCAGGTGGTCGCGCACGAGCGTACCCATATCCGGCAGGGCCACTCGATCGACGTCGTGCTCGTGCACCTCGCCGGGGTGTTCCAGTGGTTCAACCCGATCGTCTGGGGCTACCGGCGCGCGATCACCGACCTGCACGAGTTCCTCGCCGACCGGGAGGTCCTGAATCAGGGGCACGACCGGACCGCATACGCGCACCTCCTGCTCACCCAGCAGTTCGGCGCCGGCCCGCTGGCGCTGGCGCACCAGTTCCATCACTCGCAGATTCGAAGGAGACTCGACATGATGACCCGACACTCCGGCCGCTGGACCACCGCCAAGTACCTGCTCATCCTGCCTGCGCTCGCCCTGCTCGTTGCGGCCTACGGCGAGCCGCGGGTCGTCGCCGTGGACGATCAGGTGGGGCCCGACATGCTGGCCCCGGCGTGGACGGCCGAGCCGTCGGCGCCCGAGTACCAGGCCGAGGCGCAGAAGACCGCGACGCCGACGGAGAAGAAAGTCGCCGAAAAGAAGATCACCAAGGCGGAATTGGACGCCAAGCTGAAGGCGCTCGAGGAAAAGTACAACGCCACCAGCGATCCGACGCTGAAAAAGGAGATCGAGCTGAAGATGAAGCAGCTCAAGGAGAGCGTCCCTCCGGCCCCGGTCACCGTGAATCTGAGCGACCCGGCAGCGGTCGAAGAGATGATTGCGAAGGTCTCGCAGAAGATCGAGATGCTCGAGGCCAAGCGCGCCAGCACCACCGACGCGGAGACGCTGGCGAAGATCGACCAGGACGTGAAGATGCTGTCGATGAAGCGGAAGGACCTGAAGGCAGCGCTGGCGCAGCTCAAGGGCGGCCAGCCGAAGTAACGCTGAAACCTGGCGCCGTGGCGGGCGCCCGTCCGGCGCCACCCGCTCGGCGGTGAAATCGGTACGACCGACAGCAGGCATCCGGGCCGGCCGTGGAGGCCGGCCCGGTCCGTTTCCGGCCCTGCCCTACTCGTAGCGCAGCGCGACGATGGGGCTGACGCGAGTGGCGCGCCAGGCGGGCAGGCCGCACGCGGCGAGCGCGACCAGCGTGAGGAGCGCAGCGGCCACGACGAATGTCGCCGGGTCGTTCGGCGCCACGCCGTAGAGCTGGCTCTGCAGCAGACGCGTCAGCCACAGCGCCCCGCCGATGCCCGCCGCCAGGCCGATGACGATCAGCCGCACGCTGTGCCGGTAGACGAGGCGCATGAGATCGCCGGGCCCGGCGCCAAGCGCGGTGCGGATCCCGATCTCGTGCGTCCGCTGCGCCACGAGGAACGCCATCACGCTGTAGAGGCCCACGCAGGCCAGGAGCACCGCCAGCGCCGCGAACACGCCCAGCAGCCCCGTCTGGACGCTGGTGTCCTCCATCCCGTCCGCCACGACCTCGTCCATCGTCCTCGGCCGGATGAGCGCGAGCGTGGGATCGAGCCCATGCACGCGCTGCCGGACCGCCGCGAGCAGTCCTGTCGGCGGCACGCTCGCCTTCACCGAGAGTTGGCGGGGAGCCGACCGGCTGAGCGCGCCCGGAAACGCGTAGTAGGCCCCCGGCAGGTTGCCCGCGCGCACGCCGCGCACGCTGACGTCGCCGACCACGCCGATCACCGTCACCGGAACCTGGCCGCCGCCCAGGAAGGTGCGGCCGATCGGATCCTGACCGGGCCACACGAACTCGGCCATCGTGCGGTTGATGACGGCCACGCGGTGGAGATCCTGGAGCGCGTCCGGAGGCGGGTCGGGGATGCCGCGCAGCTCGACGATCCGCTCGGCAAACCGGACGGCGTCGTCCTCATCCTGCGGCGTGAACGTCCGTCCCTGGAGGACCGGAATGCGGTACACGGTGAAGTAGTCGAAACCGACGTAGTTGACCTCGAACAGTTGGTTTCTGAGCGCGGCATCATCCCTGCCCGGCACCGTGATGTAGCCGTTGCTGCCGCCCTCGAGGGGGATGAGCGTCGAGGGCGAGGCCGCCGTGATGCCTGGCGTGGCCCGCAGATCGGCCGTGAGCCTGTCGAAGAACTGCCGCTGGGCCGTGGGCGTGGCATACGCGGCCTCGGGCAGGTTGATGGAGAGCGTGAGGACGTTCTCGGTCTCCACGCCGATGTCGGCCTGGCGCATCTCATCGAAGCTGCGCAGCAGAAGCCCCGCCGCGACCAGGAGCGCGACCGAGACGGCGATTTCGGCTACGGCAATCGTGTCGCGCAGTCGCCCGCCGCGCCGGCCGAAGCCGAGCACCGTTCGGCCGCTCGCCTTCAACTCCTCGGACAGCGTCAGGCCGGTGGCCTGGAACGCGGGTGCGAGGCCGAAGAGCAGGCCCGTCGCCACGGCGGCGGCGACGGTGAAGGCGAGTACGGTCAGGTCGATCGTCACCGGACCCGACGGAGGCGCGGGCAGTACGGCGCCCGACGCGAGCAGGCGCAGCGACCACCAGGCCACGGCGAGTCCCGCCGCGGCGCCTGCGGACGCCAGGAGCACGCTTTCCGTGAGGAGCTGGCGGATGACGCGGCCGCGTCCGGCGCCGAGCGCCAGGCGGACGGCGATCTCGCGCCGGCGGCCGCTCGCGCGGATGAGCAGCAGGTTGGCGACGTTCGCGCAGGCAACGAGCAGGACGAGCGCCACGGCGCCGAGCAGGATCAGCAGCGGCTCACGCGCGTTGCGCGTCAGGATCTCGCTCATCGACCGGACGGCCGCGCCGACCTGCTCGTTCGAGGCCGGGTACTGCTCCTCGAGTCGCGCGGCGATGACCGAGAGATCGGCCTCCGCCTGCTCGATGGTCACGCCCGGCTTCAGCCGGCCGATGGCCTGGTAGCTGTGCGACCCGCGGGGCCCGAGGTTCTGCACGGACATGTCGAGCGGCGTGTACACCTCGACGGTGCTCGGGTACGTCAGCGACGGCGGCATCACGCCGACGATCGCGAAGGTGCGTGCGTTGAGCTGGATGGTCTTCGAGAGGACGCCCGGGTCGCCGGCGAACTGGCGCTGCCAGAACCCGTGGCTGAGCACCGCGACGTTATCGCGCCCCTCGGCGTCTTCGCCAGGGACAAAGGCGCGGCCGAGGAGCGGCTGCACACCCAGCACCGTGAAGTAGTCGGCCTCGACGGGCATCACCAGCACCGCCTGCGGCTCGCCGGCGCCGCTGACATTGCGCCGGTTCGGCCATCCCATCAGTGCCATGCCCTCGAGCGTCGTGTTCTGGTCCTGCCAGTCGAGGTAGTCAGGCGCGGCGAAGGGATACAGCCCCGGGGCGGCCTCGGTTTCGAAGAGACGCACGAGGCGGTCCGGGTCCGCGAACGGCAGCGGCCGCAGCAGCATCGCGTTGATGACCGAGAAGATGGCGGTGTTGGCGCCGATGCCGAGGGCGAGGGTGAGGACGGCGACGGCGAAGAAGCCTGGGGATTTCGCCAGCATCCGGCCGAAGTGGCTGACGTCTCGGAGAATGGTACGCATGGGCTGGCCTCGCGTGCAGAAGACCCCCGCTCTAGAGCCGGGGTGATCCCGGAGTTGTGACAACACTCCTGTGGCGGGGGCCTGTGGGCTTTGACGGAATCCGAGGGCGGAGCGTTTGCCTGTCGAACCTTCCGGGGGCCTTCGATTTCCCCTCGCGGGACCGGTCGTGAGGCCGACCCGTTCCGGGAACGCGCCGGTGCCGGTCAGGGCTGAGGCTGGTAACGGGTGTATCCTCAAGCCCGGCCGTCCGGTCTAAACACTGCATCCGGAAGGGACGGCCCGTCTGCGGACGTCCGGCCGGCCTGTTCTCGAGGAGGCATCTGTGAAGGCAACCTGGCGTGGTTTGTTTCTGCTGATCCTGGTCGTGACGGTGGCGAGTTGCTCGAGCCAGCAGAGTCCGCCCGCGGCACCCACGTCGTCGGCGTCCACCTCCCAGGCGCCGCCGGTTCCGACGCCCACGGCGCCCTCCACGCCGACCACCACGGTTGGCGGTCTGGCCGATCCCGACGCCCGGCTGTTCGCGGTCACGGCCGCCGACACGCCGGCCGGCGCAGAGAACCCGTGCGTCTTCGATCCGGCCTCGGGGCAGTTCGTGTGCCCGGAGCGCACGCGCGACGGCATGACCTTCACGATGCGCTTCACGCTCTACGACGCCAGCGGCAACGTCCAGTCCGCGCGCAACCGGCAGACCGCCGCGATTCGCACCGAGACGACGGCCGAGGGCTCCATCACGCGCGAGAACGGCGCCACAGCCACGGTGAGCCGGCGGGGCACGATGATGACGACGGGCCTGGGACCCGATGCCACGACGCACACGTTGAACGGGAATGAGCAGGGCACGATCGTCACGACCGTCACCGGAAGGGACGGGGCGAAGATCACGACGAACACGTCCGTCGAGGACGCGACGACGAACCTGGTCGTGCCCGTCCGGCCGGCGGATCGTTCCGCTGCGTATCCGCTCTCGGGCGTTCGCGTGCACACGGCGGTGACGAAAGGCCCAGGCGATCGGGGCGCGCTGACGGTCCGGCGCCAGGAAACCTTCGACGGCACGAACATCGTCAGGATCGAGCTGACGGTGAACGGGGTGACCCAGTCGTGCACGTTCGATCTGGCGACGAAGACCAGCACATGCAAGCGGGATTGAGTGTGTAGCCGCGGATTGACCGCGGATTCGCCTCCCGTTCATTCGCTGCGATCCGAGGGCTCGGCCTGCCGGCCGGGTGCGCTCGGTGTCCTGACTCATCCGGGGCCGGCCGCGAAGGCCGGCCCCGCGGCGTGTCGGGGAGATTCGCAAACCGCGAACGGGAGGCTCGGGTCCGCCGTCGTACCGCCTATTGGGCCTGCCGGGTGGCCCCCCCGTCCGAAGGCGGGGGCACTTCCGGAGGACTTCCGGAGGACTCCCGGCGCTGTCGACGTCGTGCGCCTGTCACTTCGAGGAAGTCCTTGCGACACGCGATCGGACGCCTCTTGGTTCCGCCACAGGGGTTGGGCGGCGCAACGCTCATGTTCCTGAAGTCCAGCGTCAGCCACCGGTCCGGCGAACCGTCCGGCTTCGGCGCCACCTTCAGCCTGAAGTCGTCGTACGTGCCCGACGACACGAGGAAGGCGCCTTTGGTGGTACTCGAGCCCGGATCGCCGACATAGGGCTGGCCGTCACCCCGGATACCGTCCCCTGGGTTGGAGTCGAAGGTGGCCGTGGCACCTGTGTACGTGGTCGACGGCGGTTTGGGGGCCCTGCTGCCTTTCTGGGCTGGCGGTGCCGCGATGGTCGTCGCGGCGGCCGCGGCGAGGCAGACGACGACGCTGGCAGCAGCCAGCCACTGGCGGCGGTTGGTGAGGGGCGAGTCATGGGGCATCGTGGGTCTCCGGCTGGCCGCCGAGATGCAACGCGTCCGATGACGAGTCCATGACCGACGACCGTCGACTCGACGACCTGGCGGGCCGCATCCTTGACGGCCGACGTGTCGACTGGGAGGCCGAAGCGGCGGACGGATTGCTCGGCGACCCAGCCCTGCTGGCCGAGCTCAGGACCCTCGCCGACATCGTCGCGCTGAACCGAGGCAGTCAGGACGCGCCTCTCTCCCCGGATGCGAGCGGAGTGCCGACGCCGGCGGGCCAGGCCGAAGACCCGGGCACCTGCCGGTGGGGTCCGCTCGATCTCGTCGAGAAGGTGGGCCAGGGATCGTTCGCCGACGTCTACCGCGCCCGGGATCCGCACCTCGACCGCGAGGTCGCCCTGAAGCTCCTGCGACGCACACATCCGGTGGGCGGCGCAGGGGCCGCCGTCGTTGGCGAAGGGAAGCTGCTCGCGTCGGTCCGCCACCCCAACGTGGTCGTGGTGCACGGCGCCGGCACGTTCGACGGCCGCGTGGGCATCTGGACCGAATACGTGCACGGGCAGACGCTCGAAGATGAACTGACGGCGCACGGGCCGTTCAGTGCGCGGGAAACCGCACTGGCGGGGATCGACCTGTGCCGTGCGCTGGCCGCGGTGCACGCGGCGGGCGTGCTGCACCGGGACGTCAAGGCGCGGAACGTGATGCGGGAGCGGGGTGGCCGGCTGGTCCTGATGGACTTCGGGATGGGGCAGCCGGCCTCCGATGCGTCGCCCGGGCGCGGCAGCTCGGGAGGCACGCCGCTCTACATGGCGCCCGAACTCTTCGAGGACGGCCCCGCCACGCCGCAGGCCGACATCTACGCCCTCGGCGTTTTGCTGTGGCACCTGCTGACGGGTGGATATCCGGTGGCGGGCGCCGACCTCGACGCCGGCGTCGGTCTCGAGGTGTGCCGGCGCGACGGGGGCATCAGGGGTCTCGTGATCGGCCGGACCGAGACGCTCGCCTCGGACCTGCTCGTCTCCGTTTCCTTGCTCGATCCGGCGGCCGACGGCCGGGTGGTGTTCGCGGGGAACGCGCGCGCGCCCGATGTCGCCGCCCTGCCGGCGGCACTGCGCTCCATCGCCGATCGTATTCGCGCGAGCCTGGGGGAGGAGGCCCGGCGGATCCGAGGCTCGCGCCCGCCTCTTGAGCGGGTCACCACGCCCTCGATGCATGCCCTCCAGCTCTACACGGCCGGCATGGCGGCTGTGAACGAGGGCGCGTGGCAGACCGCCGTCGGCCTGCTCTCGCGGGCGGTCGAGACCGATCCCGGTTTCGCCATGGCGCACATCCTCCTGGCGTGGGCCCTGTGGAACACGGATCACGCGGAAGCCGAGTGCGTGGCGCATGCGAGACGCGCGTGGGATCTGGCCGACCAGACCACCGAACGCGAGCGGGGATTCATCCGCGGCAGCTACTACTCGATGATCCGCGATGACGCCAAGGCGGTGACGGAGTACGAGACGGTTTTGCGGCTCTACCCCGACGACCATTGGAGCTTGCGCAACGTGCGGATGGCGGTCGGCAGGATCGGCCCCCGTGAAGCCGTCCGGTCTCTCGCGTTGCGCGAGGCCGCCCTGCGGCCGAACGACTTCACGTCCAACCTCGCCGCCGCGCGAGCGATGATGGAATCAGCGATGTCGCTGGCGGAGGTGAGGCCGTTCGTCGAACGGCTGCGCACCCTCGATCCGTCGGCCGCGCTCCCGCTGTTTCGTACGTGGCTCCGGCTGTTCCCAGCCTGCGAAGCCTGGGTCGAGGGGGATCTGCCGAGGGCCGCCAGCGTCGTGGCGGGCGTCGCCGGCGACGCCAACGCGACTGCCACGGACCTGGTCGGCGCCGGGCTGTTCCACCTCGGTCTCGGACGTGTCGCGGATGCCGAGCGGACATTCCAGTTGCTGCCCGCGGGCGTCGAGCGTGACGTCTACCTCGGCGAGGCTGCGCGCTGGCGGGGAGATACCCGTGCCCTGCGGAGCCACGTGGCGCGCGCCTACGATCGGGCGCGCCGGCCGGGCGTCATCCCCACGACCGACATCCGGGCCCTCGAGGAGTTGGTCGTGCTGCTGGCTGACAGCGGCCGAACAGCCGACGCGCGGAACCTGCAGACGCTGGCTCGTGTGGGGTTGCTCGGCAACTTCCCGCAGGTGATGGCATTCCCGTCCAGCCCGGACGAGCAGACCATCACGGAGGCCGAACACGCCAGAGTGACCAGGCTTCCCCCCCGCAGCATGAGAACGCTGTGGCTGGCCGGGAAGATTGCGTCCGCCCTGGCCGATCGGGGCGAGTCGACGCGGGCGGCGAGGGTGCTCGAGCAGGCCACGGACAGCCGTCTGGTGTGT
Organism: uncultured Vicinamibacterales bacterium; assembly: GCA_964481395.1. Classification (GTDB taxonomy): domain Bacteria; phylum Acidobacteriota; class Vicinamibacteria; order Vicinamibacterales; family JAKQTR01; genus JBFMFH01. The sequence continues at coordinate 73,001 of CAYZYG010000003.1, read as the reverse complement.
CATCCCGGCGGCGCGGCCCAGGTCTTCTGGCTGGCCGGACGGGCCCAGCTGGCCTCGCTGTACCGCCGGACGGGACGCCCCGCCGACGCCGGCACGGTCGAGGCCGAATTGCGACCGCTGCTGGCCCGGGCTGACGCGGATTTCGTGGTCCTTCAGCAGATCGTGCGCTGAGCGCGGAGTGTCCAGCGCGTCGCCGCCGAACGCGACACCCCTCTGGTGGAAGGAAGCCACCTCCGGCAGAAGGTGCGACAAGCCCGCCTGGCAGCGTTGCTCCTCCCTCACATACGGGCAGTATGCTCAGTCGTCGCGCCTTGCCATCCGGGCGCCGCGCTCCGGGACTTCTGCAAGGCATCACGGTTCCAGGGCATTAGCGCCGCTCCCGCCTGTAGTACCCGGACCGATGCGTGATGCTGACATGTCGGAGCCGTACCTTGACATCGAGCGCATGCCAACCGTCTGTGCCGACATCCTTCGGGTAGTACGTGAGCACGTAGCGCGAGCGGAGGTCGTCGAGGACCGCGCGAAACGCATCTGCGAGCTTGGGTCCCCACGCGGCGGGCCACACGTGCCCACCGCTCCCGCGCGTGAGTTCGTGCAACAGGGCGTTGTTGCTCCCGGCCCGGCCGATCACGACGGCGTGAACGATCGCGTCGGATCGCCTCCCAACCTCGATGACCTCGCTCGCTGAGAGCCAACTGACGTTGTCGACGCCGTCCGTGAACACGACGACAGTTCCACGCGTGTCGCCAGGCTGGCGAAATCGCAGCGCCGCGAAGACCGCGTCGTTGAGAGCCGTGCTCCCGCTGCCTTCGACAGCCTGCAGCAACCGACCGAGCCGGCTTCCATCGCTCGTCGGCGCCTGGAGCAGAGTCGGCCGCCCACCGAACACGAGAAGTCCGGCCCGATCGATCGCAGTCAGGCCGTCGAGGAAGGCCGACGCAGTACTCCCCCCTCTCATCCCGACCCGGCCAAACGCGATACACTGCAGTCGTCCAGCCGGGGTCGTCCACTCCGCCGCTGTGGCAGGCCGCCCCCGACACCGCAGGGAATCAGCATGACCCTTGCCGCACGCATTGCTTCGCGAGAAGTCATCGGAACGCCCAGCACGCCGCGAACGGCGTTTCTCAAGGCCCGCTACCTCGACGCGCCGCTGGTCCTCGACATCGAGTACATCAGCCGCCTCACCGATGCGCATCGGGCCTCGGACGGCATGGAAGTCCTCGAGCGCCGGGCGGCCAACCACGCGTACGCGCTCGAGCAGCTCACGCCCGTGATCCATCCGGAGGACCGCCTGGCCGGCAACAAGACCCGCTTCATCCGGGGAGCCGTGCCGTACGCCAACTACGCCGCGGGGCCGTTCCTGCGGGAGCTTCGCCGCCAGGAGCAGGACGCGCAGCAGAAGCACGTCGAGCAGGGGCACGGCGGCGGGATCGCGGAGGCCCGCCGCGCCGCCCAGGAAAAGGGCTACGAGATTATCTCGGGCAAGTTTCTGATCACGCCCGCCGATTGCCAGGCGCTGGCCGCGATCTGCGAGTACTGGGAGGACAAGTGCCTGATGGCCGCCGGCGATCGCCTGTGGAAGTCGGCGTTCCCGGGTGCCCGGTTCATCGAGGACGGGTGGGCGGTCGGACTCTACACCGCGCCGCACGACCCGTGTCCCGAGGGGCGGCTGGTGCTCGACTACGAAGCTGCGCTCTCCAGGGGGTACACGGCCGTCATCGCTGAGATCGACGAACGCATCCGCACGTTCAGGCCGGCCGGGCCGCACGACGCCGATGCGCTGCACTTCTGGCGGGCCGCACGTCGCGCGCTCGAAGGCGGGCTGGCCTTCGCGGCGAACTACGCCCGGGAAGCCGCGCGCCTGGCAGCGCTCGAAACCGATCCGCGGCGCCGCCGCGAGCTCGATGCGATGGCCGCTACGTGCCGGAGGGTGCCTGCCGAGCCGCCGCGGAACTTCCGCGAGGCGGTTCAATCCTTCTGGTTCACCTACCTGCTCGGACACCTCGAGGGCGCACACCTCGGCTTCTCGCCCGGCCGCGTCGACATGCTGCTCTGGCCGTACTACGCGGCCGATCCGCACATCACCGTCGACGCCGCCGTCGAGCTGTTCGAAGAGCTGTTCGTGAAGATGACCCAGATCGAGTACATCGCCAGCATGAGCTGGCAGGGGCTCGGGCACGGCAACCTCTTCCAGAACCTGATCCTCGGGGGCGTCGACGAGGATGGCCGCCCCGCCGACAATGAGGTATCGCTGGCGATTCTGCAGGCGCAGATCAACATGCAGATGACCCAGCCGACGCTGTCGGTGTGGTACGACGATTCGCTCTCCGAGCGCTTCCTGCTGAAGGCCGCCGAGTGCGTCAAGACCGGCGTCGGGTATCCGGCCTTCTTCAACCAGAAGACGTACGTGGCCCACGAGACGGCCACCTCGGGCATTCCCGCCGATGTCGTGCGCAAGCACGCCGCGATGGGCGGCTGCACGGAGCCGGTCCTCGGCGGCATGTCCTACGGCGTCGTCCAGGCGGGCTTCGTCAACCACGGCAAGGTGATCGATCTCGTGATGCACGACGGGGTCGATCCGGCGACCTCGATTCGCCTGTTCGACCCTCGGCCCGTCGCCACGTACGACGATGTCGTGGAGTCCTACCTGGACAAGATGCACACGGCGGTCAGGACGTGGCAGCAGTACTGGAACTACGTCATGGCGGCCCACCGTCAGACGGTGCCCCTCGTGTTCTGCTCGGTGTTCGTGCGCGACTGCCTCGCCCGCGGCCGCTCGATGGACGACGGCGGGGCGGCCAACAACCACACGCCGACCACGCTGTCGTCGGGCCTCGTCAACGTGGCGAACTCGCTGGCGGCGATCAGAAAGCTGTGTTTCGAGACCCGCACGTGCACGCTCGACGAACTCAGAGCGGCGGTGGCCGCGAACTGGCAGGGATACGACGAACTGCGCCGGCGCGCCCTCGACGCGCCGAAGTGGGGCAACGACGATGACGAGGTGGACCGCGTCTTCCTCGATCTCTTCGCCGACTACGTGTCGTGGGTGAGAGGCCAGAAGAACTACCTCGGCGAACCGTACGATCCGTCGATGCTCGCGATCTCGACGCCCGTGCCGTTCGGCAAGGTGTGCGGCGCGTTTCCGGACGGCCGCCTCGCCTCGCAGCCGCTGGCCGACGGGGTGACGTCGCCGTTCCCCGGCACCGACACGCACGGTCCTACCGCGGTCATCCGGTCGTCGCGGAAGGTCGATCACACCCAGATCCGCGGGGGGCTGCTCAATCTCAAGTTCCATCCGTCCGCCCTCGCGGGCGAGCGGGGGTCGCGGAACCTGCTGGCGCTCATCAAGACGTACTTCGCGGGGCCCGGCTTCCACGTGCAGTTCAACGTCGTCGACTCGCGAATGCTGCGGGATGCGCAGGACCACCCCGAGCAGTACCGCGACCTCGTCGTTCGCGTCGCGGGCTTCTCAGCCTACTGGGTCGAGATGAGCCGGGCGCTGCAGGATCAGGTGATCTGGCGGACCGAGCACTGCCTGTGAGCCGCACGACCGGACTCGTCTTCGACATCCAGCACTACGCCGTACACGACGGCCCGGGCATCCGCACGCTCGTGTTCCTGAAAGGCTGCCCGCTGTCGTGCGCCTGGTGCTGCAACCCGGAATCGCAATCGAACAGGCCGGAACTCAGGCGTATCGCGACCCGCTGCCAGGCCTGCCTCCGATGCGCGGGGGTGTGCCCGCTCGGCGCCGTCCAGATGACGGACGGATCGGTGCGTTTCGACCGCTCCACGTGCGCGCGGTGCGACACCGCGGCGTGCGTCGAGGCCTGTTGTTCGCAGGCGCTCAGTGTGGCCGGGGAACTGATGACCGCCGCCGACGTCGTCTCCCGCGTGGCGGCCGACCGGGAGTTCTACGCCAACTCCGGGGGCGGCGTGACGTTCTCGGGCGGCGAGCCGTTCGAGCAGCCGGACTTCCTCTTCGATCTGCTGGCACGCTGCCGCGCGCTGGGCATCAGCACGGCGGTCGAAACCTGCGGGCACGTGAGCCGGCGGGCTCTGCTGGACGCGGAGCCCGCGGTCGATCTGTTCCTCTTCGATCTGAAGCTGGCCGACGGCGGCCGTCATCGTCACGTCACGGGCGCCGACAATCGGCTGATCGTGAGCAACCTCGCCGATCTGGCCTCGGCCGCGCGCTCGAAGATCGTCCTCCGCGTCCCCTTGATTCCGGGCTTCACCGACGACGAGGAGAACCTCCGCGGCATTGCCGCCATCGCGCGCGCACACCGGCTATCGAGCGTGCAGATCCAGCCCTACCACCCGCTCGGCCGCGACAAGTACGAACAGATCGGCAGGATGCCTCCGCCGGACGCAGCTCCGCTGGCGGCCGAGGATGTAGACCGGGCGCTGGCGATCTTCGCCGACGCCGGCCTCGAGGCCGACGTGGCCTGAGCCTGCAGCGGACTGGGAACCCGCCAGCCGGTCGAATGAGCCCGCTCCTCGTCACACCAGCGCAGCCGCGATTCCCGCGGCCAGCGTCGCGTTGTTCCTGATGAGCGCCACGTTCGCCGCGAGCGCGCTCCCGCCAGTCAGCTCGTTGACCCTGGCCAGCAGGTACGGCGTCAGCGCCTTGCCGCTCACGCCGTGCGCCGCAGCATCGGCGAGCGCCTCGGCGACTTCCGGTGACACGTCGAGCAGACGGTTCAGGGAGTCCATGGACAGCTCACACACGAAAGAGGTCCGGGCTGACGGCCGCGCTCACGGCGCCACGCACGGCACGAGTCAGTGCCGCCGCGCGACGCCCGGCATCGATGGCGCGTTCGGTCGGCAGTCCCTGGAGCAGGCCCAGGAACGCCGCCGCGAACATGGCGTCTCCAGCGCCCGTCACATCCGTCACCGTCGTCGGCAGCGCGGGCAGCGCGGCGTGCGCGTCGAATATGAGTCCGTCGGCGCCCAGACTCACGATGGCGCGGCGTGCGCCGCGAGCATGAGAGCCTCTGCACAGGTCCCGGCTTCCGCCGACGTGTCGCACCTGAGGCCTGTGAGGGCCGCTGCCTCCGGGCGGTCGGGCTTGATGAGGTCGCAGCCCGGGATAGCGGCGGCGATCCGAGTGCATCGCTCGTGGGCCGAGGGATCCAGCGCGTACGGGACGTCCGCGCGCCGGCATCGATCCGCCAGCGTCTCGACCACGCCGGCGCTCAGGTTGGCGTCGAGGGGCGCGGACGATCCGGGCGTCCCCGGCAGCGCGCCGGCGTGGATCATCGCCACGATCTGAACGCGGGTCTTCGGAAAGAGCGGCGGTGCGGCCATGACGGGATCTCCCGGTGACAGTGAGGATACCCGAATGCGGCGGCGGGAACGAACCCGGGCAGCGCCAGTCCCCGTTCACTTCCGCGCACCCGGCACGATCGGATGCTCGCCACACGGCAGAATCGAACCGCCCCCCGGTGCCGTGTGCCGCGCTACCGTCGCCGCTCGTACGGATTGCTGTGCTGCACATAGCGCAGCGCGCGGCCGTCAGGCCCCATCTCGAAGGTGATGGTCTCGCCGAGCACTCCGTCCTTCCGCACCCGGCGGAACGTGTGGTCGCCCACCTTCCGGATTTTCGCCAGCGCGGTCACCGGGTTGGTCGTAGGCAGCGGGAGCATCGCGAGCCCGTCGTCCCAGAGAACGACCGCGGTCTCGGAGCCACTGAAGGTGCTCGCGTACGAGCCGAGGTAGGCCGACAGCGACGAATCGGGCGCCTCGGGCTCCAGCCCCATCTTCTTCTCCTTCGCCGCCGCCGCGACAATCGGGCCGACGAGGTCGTAGAGGCGCTGGGCGTACTGGGTGGCGTTCACCCCCTGGGCGTTGGCCATGAAGACCGTCGCGATCTTCTCGTCGGGCTTGAGCAGCAGCTGCGAGCGGAATCCCGGGCACGAGCCGCCGTGGCCCACGAACGTCTTCTCGTCGCTGCGCCACACGGCGAAGCCGAGCCCGTACGAATTCGTGAAGTCCGTGTCGATCCAGTGGACGCGGTGCATGTCGCGCAGGGTCGTCGCGGCCAGGATTTCGGTGCCGCCCTTCGCGAGCAGCCGGAACTGCCACGAGGCGAAGCGGGCGAGGTCTTCGACCGTCGAGGCGAAGCCCGCGGCCGGTGCGATGCCGTTGGCAGTGAAGAACGGAACGGGCTGGCGCACGCCCTCCCGCCCGAGGCCGCTGTAGCCGGTGGCGAGACGCCTGCCGCGCTGGTCAGCGGGCATGTCGGGCGTCGTGCTCTGGAGGCCGAGCGGGTCGAGGATGGACTGCCGGACCAGTTCCGCGTAGGGCTTTCCGGCCACGGTCGCCGCGATTTCACCCGCGAGCGTCAGGCCAAGGTTGGAGTATTGGAAGAGCGTCTCGGCCGGATAGAGCATCTGCTGGGCGGTGATGCGTTCGATGATCTGTTCGCGCGTCGGGAACGGGAAGCCGGCGCCCGTCCAGTACGGGAAGTCGGATTCACGGGGAAGCCCGGATGCGTGCGTGAGGAGGCCTTCGACGGTGATCTCGGTCGATTCACCCTCCAGCGGCTTGATGCGGAACCAGGGCAGGTGGCGGCTGACCGGATCGTCGAGGCGCAACTTGCCGGCGTCGCGCTGCTGCATGACGGCGATGCTCGTGAAGAGCTTCGAGATGGAGCAGATGCTGTAGATCGTGTCGGGCGCCGCCGGGCGCTTCGCGGCCAGGTCGGCCATCCCGTACCCGCCGGCCCAGAGCACCTGCTGGTCGTGCACGATGGCGGCTGACACGCCGGGGATCTGGTCGTAGGCGCGCTGGGCCTCGAGCCACACGCGCGCCAGTTCGAGCGCCTGGGCGATGCGCGGATGTTGCGGCTCGACCTGCTCGGAGCCGATCCAGCCGAGAACGGCAACAACCAGCAAAGCGACGGAAGCGGCGCGGAAGAGTCGCATGACAGGCTCCTGGCAACGGGCGCGAATGGGCGCATTCTACCCGATGTCCCCGGAGCACCCCCGCTGTAGAGCGGGGGCACTCCCGGAGTCTGAGCGGGGTTCCCCCGGGGCTAGCGGCGCCCGCCGCCGGGAGCGCCGCCGTACACGGTCCGCAGCTCGTCGATGAGCGCACGCCGGACGTCCCGGAACTCGCGCACGTCACCCACGCCTGGATTCGAACGGGTCAGATAGCCGAGATTGATTTCGCCGCCCGTGAGGAGGAAGTCCGTGAGCGCCACCGTGTACCGAGCGGCCGGATCGATGGGCTTTCCCTGCACGTGCCACTGCCCGTCCTGCCAGCGGACGCCCCAGGCGTGCAGGTAGCCGCCGGTCCCCTCGTTGTTGACGCCCGTCTCGAGGACCCGGGCGAGGAGCGCGCCGGTGAACGTCGCGCCGACCACACGGCCGCCGAATGGCAGCACGCGGATGATGTCGTACTCGGTGACGGGCCCGGGCAGGATCACGTCGTCGATGCGTACAGACCCCCCGTTGAACAACCCCACGTCCGCGCCCGGCACTTCGCGCGCGACCGCGGCCGCGATCAGTGTGGTCAGCCGGTCGGGGCGGTTGCGCACGGTGGACTCGCGCCCGTCGAGCGGTTCGGTCGTGGTCACGACCAGCGCCTCGGGAGCGAATCCGTCGCGCCGGAACCCCTCGAACGCCAACTCGGTCCAGTGGCGCGCCACCTCAGCGACCGCGGGACTGGACGGAACAGCCTCGTCGACGATCTTCAGGTCGGCGGTGACGACCGGGCGCTTCCCGGGCTCGATCGCAAGCGTCACGATCGCCACCGATCGCACGTTGGCGTCGGCCTTGACGATCGGGACGAAGCGGGGGCCCCGGCGCGCCAGCCAGTTCTCGTGCTCGTGGCCGCCGAGCACGAGATCGATCTCCGGAACTGCCGTCACCAGGTCGGCGTCCTGGGCGAGTGAGAGGTGCGTCAGTGCGACGATGGCGTCGGCCTTGCCCTTGAGCTTGCCGACCTCCCCGCGAGCGGCCTCGATCGGATCGCGATAGGCCACCCACGGCTTCTTCGTCGACCCCACGGTAACGCCGATCAGTCCGATGTTGACGGTGCGGTCTCCGGCCTTCACCGGCACGACGGCGGAGGTCACCACGCCGGGGAAGGGCTGCCCGGACGCCTCGGTGACGTTGCTCGACACCAGGCGAAAGGTCGATTCGGCGAGGCGCGCGCGGAACGCCGATTCGGAGACGTCGAACTCGTGGTTCCCGAAGGTGGCCCAGTCGAGCTTGACGGCGTTGAGCACGGCGACCATCTGGCGGCCCGCCAGCGGCTGGCCGTCGATGCGGGCGGTCCCGATGGCCGACGGGGAGAGGTAGTCGCCGCCGAGGGTGGTGACGAGCGGGCGGCCTTCGGCCTTCAGCCCGTCGATCAGCGTGGCGACGCGCGCCAAGCCGCCCGTCCTGCCGTTCTCTACGGGCTGGATCTCGTAGACGTCGTTGAAGTGCAGCAGCGTGACGGTGACCGGGCCCGCTGGGGCCGGCGCGGGAGCCGCGGGCTGGGCCGCCGCAATGACGGCGGTCAACAGCCACGCGAGGACGAATGGCGCGATACGCATGGACGGGTGCCTCTCGAAAGGGAATGTCCGATCATACCTCTCTCGAGAGGCGAGCCGGGGCGCGCCTCTGACGACCCGCGGACTCACTGCCGCTATCCTAGGCTACGTACCCCTTGATGCGGACGACCTGCTGCGACAGGTCCGCCGTGCCAATGGCCCAGACCTGGAGCGTGTTCACCCAGGCGTACTTCTTCGATGACGTGAACAGCGTCGCGTTCTCGCGCAGTTGGACGATGGGGCTCCCCGGCTGCGGAAGGCCGACGCCATCGGCAAAGAGCGCGATCCTGTGCCCGTCGTCGGTGGTGATCTCCGCATGGATGTGGAGTTCGAAGCGGCCGTCGGCGCGCACGTGCAGATAGTCGACTCCGGTGGCCGTCCCCTTGAACCGCTCTCCGTTCACCGGTCCCTCGAACCAGACGTCGAACCTGGCGCCCTCGGGCGGCGGGGCGGCACCCGCCGCCAGCGAGTCCAGCGTGACGCCGTAGTCGGTCACGCGGCTGATATTGACCGCGTACTCGTACAGCAGATCCCCGACGTCGATCGTGCTCATGGGATACCTCCCGCCGGATGCCGGCGCGAAATCTTCGGTCGTGAGCGGGCCGCCCGCCTCCAATCGTAGGTCGGCTGAGGGTCGGACGCAAGCGGCACCGGCGTGCGCGCGCCGGTCGCGCAGGTCCGTGCCGGATACATCGGATTCATGAGACGATGGTCCCATGACCCACGGCAAGCCCGTTCCCGACTGGACTGCGCTGACGTTCGCGTTCACCGAAACCGACTACATCTACCGTGCCGACGGGGACACCCGGCGGGACCCCGTGTGGACGCGGGGGCGGATCGAGCCGTACGGCCCGATCGCGCTGTCGCCGGCTGCCGCCGTGCTGTCGTACGGCGTCGGGATTTTCGAAGGACTGAAGGCGTTTCGCCGCGAGGACGGCACCATCCGGCTCTTCCGGCCCGACGCCAACGCGGCCCGCTTCCAGCGCTCCGCCGAGCGGCTGTCGATGGCGCCGTTCCCGATCGACGAGTTCCTGTCCGCGGTCGATCGCCTGGTCGACGCCAACCGGCGCTTCGTGCCGCCGCCCAGCGTGGGCTCGTTCTACATCCGCCCGCTGCAGCACGCGACCGAGCCGCGGCTCGGCTACGGGGCCGGCGGCGCCCACCAGGTCACGATGTACGGCACGCCAGTCGGCTCGATCGGCCCCTCGATGGACGCGATCCGCCTGCAGGCCGTGGATCGTGCGCGCGTGGCGCCGGGCGGAACCGGCGCCGCCAAGGCCATGGGCAACTACGCCGGCAGCATGCACGTGACCTCGGCGGCCAAGGCGCAGGGCTTCGACGACGTGCTGTACCTGGACGCCCGCGAGCTGAAGTACGTGACAGAGACGAGCGGGGCCAACTTCTTCGTGGTGAACCGAACCGGACAACTGATCACGCCGCCGCTCGACGATCAGATCCTCGCCGGCGTGACGCGGAACTCGGTGATCACGGTGGCCCGGGAAGACCTCGGCCTCGACGTGCAGGAGCGCCGAATCAGCATCGACGAAATTCTGGCCGACGCGCGCGAGGCGTTCTCCTGCGGCACCGCCTGGACGCTCAGGCGCGTCGGCGAGATCGGTTATCGGGATCGGTCCGTCACGCTTCCTGGCCGCGATGTCCGCGACCGCCTGTGGGAGATCATCAACGGCATTCAGACGGGACGGCTGGCCGACACGAGAGGCTGGACACACCTGGTTCCGGAGGGCGTGAGCGGGCTCTGAGCACGGGCCGGGGCATCGAAGGCACGAGATCGTGGCCCGCAACTCGACGAACGCGTACCGGAAGACCGCCTCGGACCCCGACTCCCTTGATCCTCTCCGGAATCGGTTCATACTGCTCGGCAGCGCTGGAGGCAGCCATGACCAACGGGGATTGGATCCGTTTCCGCTTCGTGCCCGCCATGCTGGTGGCGGCCGTGGCAGGGGCGCTGCTCGGTGCGCTGAGGGGCTCGCTCGGGTTCTCGCTGTTCGGCATTCAAGGGATGGTGGCCGGGGGCCTCGTCGGGTATGCCACGGGGTGGCTCGGCCGCAACGACCCGGGGCGACACTGGATCTTCACGCAGCGCGTGTGGCTGGCCTTGGCAGCGGCCGTCGCCTTCGTCGTGCCCCACCTCGCAGTCACCAGCTTCGTCCACGCTGGCCCGATCGATCCGCCGCTCTACTGGCTTGGCGAAGTGGTGGACGGATCCCTCAAGGAGCCCTTCCTGGCGATCAAGCGCGGCGGGTCGGCGGCGGGCGAGGTCGAAGGAGGCTGGTGGGTCGCCTTCACGCTCGTCGACACGGCTCTCCTGGCGTTCGCGCACCTGGCCGGCACCGTGATGGCGTTGAGCGGGACCGCGGCGCTCGAACCCGACGCATCTGCTCCAGACTCCATCGGGCCCGTGCGCTCGGCGCGCCATGCCGCGCTCTGGCTCGTCGTGCTCGTCGCGGCCGGCGCGGTCGCGTACGCCGTGGCGCCCTGGGAGCCTCGCCCGAATCCGTATTCGACCGACAACATCGCTCGCATCACGCGCCTCGCGGGCGAATGGCGCATCCTCGACGGGCAGGGCATCTTCGCCGACACGGAGGGTGAGCGGCGGTTCACGCTCAGGGTGGTGGGCTTCAACACGCTCGTCGGGACGTCCGCGGAACCCGGCGCGTACGAAATCTCCGTGGACAACGAGGGCGAGAACTTCCGCGGACAGTTGCGGCACAGCCGCCACGAAGGGTTCGCGGGTCTCCCGACGTACTTCCGGATGCGTCCGTCCGCCAACGACGCACAAATCCTCATGGTGTTCGAGCGGTACGGCAGCGGCGGGCGACGCGACGTGACGGTGGCCGCTGCACGCGTCGAGCGCTGACGGAAACGGCTCTGTCGCATCCCCGCCGACCCGGGGCGCACGCGGCTACCGGCATCCTTCGACGACGATGGCGATGCCCTGGCCGACGCCGACGCACATCGACACCAGGCCGTATCGAGACCGCCTGCGCTTCATCTCGTGCACCAGCGTGGTGAGGATCCGTGCGCCGGTGGATCCCAGCGGGTGGCCGATGGCGATCGCGCCGCCGTTGACATTCACCGTCGCCGGGTCGAGACCCAGTTCCCTGATGCACGGAATCGCCTGCGCCGCGAACGCTTCGTTCAATTCGACGAGGTCGAGGCCGCCAATCTGCAGCCCTGCCCGCGCCAGCGCCTTACGCGTGGCGGGGATCGGTCCGAGTCCCATGTACGCCGGGTCGACCCCCTCGACGCCGCTCGCGACGATGCGCACGATTGGCGTGCAGCCAAGTCGCTCGGCCGTCTTCGCCTCCATCAGCAGCAGGGCCGCGGCGCCGTCGTTGACGCCGCTGGCATTGCCGGCCGTCACGATGCCGCCCTTCTTGAAGGCTGGCGGCAGCCTGGCGAGTTGCTCCATCGTCACGTCCGGGCGGGGATGCTCGTCTCGATCGACGATGACGGGTTCCTGGCGGCCCTGCGGCACCGTGACGGGAATCAGTTCGTCGCGGAACGTGCCAGCTGCGTGGGCTGCGCCCCATTTCTGCTGGGTCGCGTGCGCGAACTCGTCCGACTCCAGGCGGGTCACCCCATACCGCTCTGCCACGTTTTCGGCTGTCTCTCCGAGGCTGGTGGGAGGATACGCCTCGGCCAGCCGCGGATTGACGAACCGCCAGCCGATCGTCGAGTCATAAACCTGCATGTCCCGCGAAAACGCGGTTGGAGACTTGCCGATCACGAAGGGCGCCCGGGTCATCGACTCGGTACCGCCGGCGATGAACACGTCGCCTTCATCGTTCCGGATGGCGTGGGCCGCGCTGACCACCGCACTCAGGCCCGAGGCACAAAGCCGGTTGACGGTGAGTCCCGGCACTCTCACCGGCAGTCCCGCCAGGAGTGCCGCCATGCGGGCGACGTTCCGGTTGTCCTCTCCCGCCTGATTGGCGCACCCGAAGATGACGTCTTCGATTGCGCCCGGATCCAGTCGATTCCGGTCGACGAGCGCCCTGACGCACAGCGCCGCGAGGTCGTCGGCGCGCACGTCCTTCAGCGCGCCCGCGTACCGGCCCACCGGCGTACGGACCGCATCGACGATGACCGCCTCTCTCATCGTTGTCTCCGTTCGATCAGCGCTCTCGGGCGCGTTCGGTCAGCCACTCTGATGGCGTCCAGAAATCCGGCCCGAACCGGTCCCGGAACTCGGTGATGCGTGCGAGGACCTCGCCGAATCCTCTGGCTCGCGCGTAGAACATCGGACCGCCACGATACGAGGGGAACCTGTAGCCGTGCAGCCAGACCATGTCGATGTCCACCTCGCGGGCCGCCACGCCCTCCTCCAGGATCTTGGCCCCCTCGTTGACCATCGCCAGCAGGCAGCGATCGAGGATCTCCTGGTCGCCGATCGCCCGGCGCGACATACCGGCCTGCTTCGAGTGCTCGACGATCAGCCGTTCGATGAGAGGATCGGGAATCGGCGTCCGGCTGCCCGCCTCGTACCGGTACCACCCCGCCCCGGTCTTCTGGCCCAGGCGTCCCAGCTCGCAGACCTTGTCGAGCAGGTCACAGTCTCGCACGCCCGGCTTGCGCAGGTGGGCTCGCGCCTTCCGGTTCCGCCAGCCGATGTCCAGGCCGGCCAGATCGCCGACCGCGAAGGGGCCCATCGGGAACCCGAATTCGGTGAGGACCCGGTCGACCTGCTCCGGCAGCGCGCCCTCCTCCAGCAGGAAATACGCCTCGCGCGTGCGCTGGGCGAGCATGCGGTTGCCGACGAAGCCGTCCGCGCCCCCGACGAGCACGGCCACCTTGCCGAGGGTCGTTCCCAGGTGCATGGCGGTGACGACGACGTCCTGGGCCACGGCAGGGGTCCGCACCACTTCGAGCAAGCGCATGACGTGCGCCGGGCTGAAGAAGTGCAGGCCGATCACATCCTCCGGCCGTCGCGTGACTGCAGCGAGCGTTCCCACATCCAGATACGAGGTGTTCGTCGCGAGGATCGCCCCGGGCCTGGCGATCGTGTCGAGCTGCCGGAACACCTGCCGTTTGACGTCGATGTCTTCGAACACTGCCTCGACGATGAGGTCGGACTCGCGGAAGTCCTCGAGCGAGGTGGTCGCGCGCACGAGGCCCAGGCGGCTGGCCATCGCGTCCTGCGAGAGCGACCCACGGCTGACGGCCGACGCGTAGGTCCGGCGGATCGTCTCGACGCCCCGTTGGAGCGCGGCCTCGTCCGCGTCGAGGATGGCGACAGGGATGCCGGCATTCGCAAAGCACATGGCGATCCCGGCGCCCATCGTGCCGGCCCCCACGATGCCGACCGCCTGCACGGGCCTCCGCGTCACGTCCGTCGGGATACCCGGCGGCTGCGCGACTTCCCGCTCTCCCAGGAGGGCGTATCTGAGGGCCTCCGACTGGTTCACCACTGACGACACAGGTCCCCCTCCCACCATCACCGTTGCGTGGTGCGCGCCTCCCGATTCCGGGATTCCGGCTCCTGACTGCCGTTTTCTTGTCTTCGGTCTTGGGCCGTATCTTCTACTGTCTACTGTCTGCTATCTACTGTCCACTACTTGCTGTCTCCTGTCCTCGCGTCTGCCTTCCTGAGGAACGGCACCCCTTCGGTGAGCCACGTCGGCGCGGGCGTGCCCTTGAGGTAGTGGTCGAAGAACTCCATGAACTTGGTGGTCAGATCGCGCTGGTTCGCCACGCCGCTCAGATGGTGCCCCTCGTTCGGGTACGCCAGCAGCACGGCGGTCTTCCCGTTGAAGCGGAGCGCGTTGTAGAAGGCCAGGCCGTTTATGAAACCCACCGTCGGATCCGAGGTGCCGTGCATGATGAGAAACGGGGCCGTCGCCCGCGGCGCCCACGTGAGCGCGGACTCGCTGCGGTAGCGGTCCGGCCGGTCCCAGGGCGAGAAGCCCCAGCGGCCCTGGTCGAACAGGTAGTAGTTGAACCCGGTGTCACCGCTGCCGCCGGGCGCGGCATAGGTCCATCCCCAGTTCATGTTGAAGTCGTTGTAGAGATCGACCACGCCGGCGCCCATGCCGACGGCCGCGAACATCTTCGACATGACGCCGACGTAGGCGGCCCCTTCCCCGCCGTAGCTGTGCCCGGTGACGCCGATCCGCTTCGGGTCCGCGTACCCCATCTCGATCACCTTGCGTGTGGCGGCCTCCACGCACTCCAGCATGTCGCTGTGCGACGAGCCGGTCCTGAAGTGCACGTCCGGCATCATCGTCAGATAACCCTGGCTGACCGCCTGTGTGGGCATGCGGCCCATGCTGACCATGTACACCGGCGGGGTGTAGACGTGCATGTTCTGCGAATTCTTCTCGTAGAACGTCACGATCATCGGCCGCTTCTCGCCCGGCTTGTAGTCATCGGGAATCGCGAGAATGCCCTGCAGGCGGACGCCGTCCTTGTTCTTGTAGTCGAAGAGGACGCGGTGGCCCCAAAGGAAGTCCTTCTGCTGGGGATTGGCGTCGGTGATCTTCTGCGAGTCGGCGAAGCCCGGCCCGGAGACGCGCAGATCCGGGTACTCGGCGAAGGTCTCGCGCGTGAACAGGTACCGGTGACCCTTCAGGGCTCTGACCGGATTGCTGAACCGCGCGTCCTCGTACACGAGCGGCCGGATCGTGGCGCCGGCCAGCTCGGAGAAGCCGGCTTTCTTCGTCCACTGGCCGAAGGCCGAGAGCGTGAGCGGCTTCGCCAGGTCGTACGTCCCGCGGGGTCCGGCCGCGCGCGGCTGCGTCGGGTCGTCGGGGACCGTGCGCACGAGGCGGTAGCGGATCTCGTTCTTGGTACCCTCACCGCTCGTGAGGTTGGCCGCGGCCGAGCCGTCGAGCGGCAGCAGCCACAGGTCGTACCGGTGATTCACGATGACGCCCGTGCCGTCGCTCGCGTACCCGGCCACCCCGTACGGCGGCCGCGTTCCGGGGTGGTCGTCCTCCATGTCGGCGAAGCTCGGAGCCTTCGGACCGCCCAGCGTGCGCGTCGCGTTCGCGTCGAGGTCGTAGGCCTGGTACTTCCCGTCCTTCCAGTAGAGGAAGGTCGTACCGTGAGGTGAAATGCCGGGGACGTGCTGCCGGCCCGAGAGCTGCCCCTTCACGATCAGCGTCCGCTCGCCGGTTGAGGTGTTGACCCGGTAGAAGTCGGCCGCCGGCTCCTTGCGGTCTGAAATGTACCCGCGCGCGTCGCGGCCTACGGCCCACTTCCCGTCCGGTGCGACCTCCAGGTCCTTCATTGTCTCCTCGGCGAGCTTCACGAACGTCGCCGCGGCGACGTCGAAGGCCTGACGGAACGTGAAGTTGCGATCCTGGTTCGCCTGGATCATCTGGCGCGACTGCACGCGCTCGTCGATCGTGTTCCACACGTCCACGTCTGGCGTCTCGTCCGTTGAGCGTCGGGCCGTGTCGGGCTCGGGCACCTGCTCCTTCATCCCGAAGAACACGCGCGCGTTGTCCTCACTCCAGGCAAGCGGCGCGCGGTCGCTGACGACCCAGCCCTTCGGGAAGCCCTCCGTCGTCGCCGGGTCGAGCGTGACCGGCGCGGGAGCGGGCGTGCCGTCCTTCAGCACCGCGGGCACATCACGGAACGCGAGGAGGACGTTGTCCTTCTCGCGCATCTTCTCGACGTCCTTGCCCTTGAGGACGGCCACCGCCGTGCCGCCGTCGTTCCACGCGAGGCGAGAATACTGCCTGGCGTCGTTGTCGAGGGGCGTCACGCGGCCGGTTCGCGTGTCGAAGATGAAGAGGCCGTTGGCGTCCTTGCCGGTCGAATCCACCGTGAACGCGAGCAGGTCGCCCGTGCGGTTGAACGCCATGTCGCCAACGCTGCCGAGCAGCTGGTGACCGCCCGTCCGCAGGTCGAGCAGGACGACGTCGAGACCGCGCGGGCCGGACGGCAACGCGCCACCGCCCCCGCGCCCACCGCCCGCGCCGCCAGGGGCCCCGCCACCGCGTCCGCCCGTCGCCGCCGGCGCATCGCCTCCTCGCCGCTGGAGCACGAGATGCGTCGAGGTCGGCGAGAACGTGACGGTCCCGATGTTCTCCCAGGACCGGACCGCGCCCGACGCGAGATTGCGCAGTTCAACGCGCCGCGGGGGAATCGCCCCGCCACCGCGTCCGCCCTCCTGGGCCAGGCCGGATGCCGCGCCGCCGCTTCCCTGCCCTCCTCCGGACCCACCCGACCCACCGCTCGATCCACGCCGTGCCGCGCGCGCCCGCGCGGCGGCACCCGGATCGACCTGATAGGCGATCCACTTCGAGTCCGCCGAGAACTCGGGATCGGTGGCGTCGTCGACGGTCACCTCGGTTCCCGTCTCGAGATTGCGCACGTGCAGCACGGGCTTCGACTCGGCAGCGATGGTGTTCATCTGCCGCAGGACGTACGCGACCCATGTGCCGTCCGCCGAGAGCGTCTGGCTGCCGATGCTGCGCCACCTCGCGTAGTCGTCGATGGTCAGCGCCTTCCTCGCGGGCGCCTGCGCCTCGGGCAGGGCGACCGCGTACGCGAGCGCGACCACGAGGGTGACGGCTGCCACGGCGAACGGGCGGATCGTGAACGGCAATCGTGCGGCAGGATGTCTCATGAGAGTGCCCCCAGGAAGCGTGGACGGGCGCGCCCGGCGCGCCGGGGCATTCTAACCCGGGGATCGGGGACCGGGCACGGACGGAATTCAGGAGATGGGAGCCAGGAGACAGACTTGGGCGGGCCGGCCTGGTCAGCCGGCCCGGGGGCGGCCTGCGGGTGGAGTAGACAGGGGCTGTGTCTTCGGAACAAACGGTAGCGCGGTAGGCCCTCCAGCCAGTGTCCGCGCATCCCGCGGGGTGACTGGGGGGCCTTGGCACGGTTCAGCACGGCTGATCGGGGCGCAGGCCCCGCGTTGGCGCCGCGTGTGTCAGTACGCCGGATAGAGCGTCCCGTAGTACGGAATTACCTGCCCAGGGCGCACCTGAATGTCGAAGGCCACCGGCACGAATCCCGGCGCGTAGAGTTCGATCCGGTGGAAACCCGCCGCGATCGGAACCGGCTGGCCGCCGAAGTCGCTCGAGACGCCCACGAACTCACCGTCGATGTAGACCTCGGTGTAGTACGGATCGAGCACGAAGCTCATGCCGCCGTACGCCAGGCCGGGCATCATTCGGTAGTGATACGTGAACGTCGGCCTCCAGCCGTAGTCGAAGTGGAAGCGGAACGCGTTGCCCGCGAAGATCGAGATGCCGAGGCCCCAGTGAACCCGACCACGCCACGCATCCCGGTTGTAGTTGCCGTAGCGGGACCGGCCGTAACCGCCGTACCCGCGGTCGTTGCCGCTGTACCCGCGGTCGTACCGCTGGTCACGCGGGACTGCGGTGGGCCGCGATGTCGCGTAGCCCCGTGTGCCGGAGACGGGCGGCGCCTCGGCTCGCGGGGCACCGCGCGACGTGGTGTACCCGCGCGTGCCGGAGGCCGGCGGTTCGTTGGCCGGCAGCGTGCCTCGCTGCGGCCCGCGGCCACGCACGCCAGATGCCGGCGGCGGATCGGCAGGCGGCCCACTCGGCGATCCCGAGTAGCCACGCGTCCCGGAGGCCGGCGGCGCGCTGCGTGATGTCGTGTAGCCGCGCGTGCCCGACGACGGGGTCTCGCGGGAGGTGTTCTGACGCGGCTCCGCCCGGCGGACCGCCTGTCCCCTGGGCTGCGTGTTTGCGGCGTCTCCCTGGCGGGCCGTCCGGGCCGACTGCGCCGAACGGTCGCGGGCAGGCCGCTCGCGGTTGCTCGACTGCGCCGAGGCCGGTAGCGCAGCCAGCGCGAGCGCCAGTGCAACGGCTGCCGGCGTGGCCACCCATGTCGTGTTCATCGCATTTCTCCTGGCGTCGCCCAAGGTGGCGCTGGAGACCGAGGGCTCACTTCTGCTGAATGCAGCCATCGTGCCAGCGGTTCACGCCTCGAACAGGGCCGATTTCGGCGCATTGTCGCGAGGCTGGTTCGGGGAGTGTCCCCTGCCGGAGACGCGGAGGGGACATGAAACCGGACGGCGCGTTCCGCGTATAGTCCAGGAACGCGATGGAGACGACCACCTTCCAGGCCATCTACGACGCCCACGCCGGAGACGTCTTCCGCTTCGCTCGCTACCTCACCGCCAGCGATGACGCGGCGGCGGACATCACGGCTGAAACGTTCCTGAGGGCATGGGCGGGTCGGTCGTCGATCCGTGTGGGAACGGTCAAGGCGTATCTGCTGGCCATTGCGCGCAACCTGGCGCGCGATCGGCACCGTCACGCGAGGCGCTGGCCCGGAGGCGACATGCCCGAGCCACGCGTGGCACCGGATGCGGAATTGAAACTCGACCTGGATCGTGCGCTCGAGGCGGTGCGCGCCCTCGCGCCGCCCTACCGCGATCCACTGATGCTCATCGCGGGTGGCCTGACCTACGAGGAGGCCGGCGGCGTCCTGGGGTTGCCGACCGGCACCGTGAAGATCCGCGTGCACCGCGCGCGGCAGATGCTGGCGGCGGCCACCACCGGCGCCGAAAGGAATGGACGATGACGACTTTCTCGCACGCCGTAATGAACGATCTGCTGACGGTGTACCTCGCCGGCGAGGCCTCTCCTGAGACAAAAGCGCTGGTCGAATCGTACGCGCGGGAGCACGCGGACTTCGCGACACGCCTTCGGGCGTCCAGCGCCTATGCGCTGCCAGACGCCGTTCCGCCGGCGCGGTTCATCCGCGACACGCAGTTGATGGCGCTCGAGCGCACGCGCGAGTTCATCCGGCTGCGGACCGTGTTCACCGCAAGCGGCATTCTCTTCACGCTGCTGCCGCTGGTCTTCACGTTCGACGGAACCGGCGCGCGGTTCCTGATTCTCGGCCGCCATCCCGGCCTCGTGTGGTCGTTCTGGAGCCTGGCCGCCGCGTCGTGGGTGGCCTGGTACGTCATGCGCCGCCGCGTCCGTGCGGCGGGATTGTAGATTCACGTGTCTAATCACCCAGAAGGACGGGCAGTGCATGACCGAAGGTGCGCGGGGACCGGGGTGGGCGGTCGCGGTCGTCGCCGTGTGGCTCACGGCCTGTTCGGCGCCTGCCCCGCAGGAGCCGGTCCCGCCGGGCTGCACGTTCGACGATGCCGCGCTGCCGCATGAGGTCGATGTCCCGCCGGCGCGCCGGAACGCGAATGCCGGAGACCGCATCCTGTTCGGACCGCCGGCACCACCACCCCACTTCCGGCCCTCCCCGCCGCCTGGTCGACTCGTCAGAGTGCGAGTCTGACTTCGGGTCGACACGGACGGGCGGGTGACCGACGGCTGCGTACTCGAGGCCACCACACCGAAGGCGGGTGCTCTTGTGATGGAGCGGATCCGGGAGTACTGGCGCTACCTGCCCGCCACGCGGGATGGCCGCCCCGTGCCGGCCATCGCCCTGGAGACCGTCGAGGAGACCGTGGGGCCCTCGCGAAACCAGACGCTGCAGGACGTGCTGCGGACTCGCACGGGCGACGCAGGCCCTTGGAAGCCCCTGTCCGAACGACGGCGCGTGTTCGAATCCACCGATGTGGCGTGGCTGGAGCGTGCGGCGACGGATCCATTGCTCCCACATACGATCGACGTCCGGAAGGACGCCTACGCCCGCCTCGGAGAACTCGGCACGCCAACGGCACTCGACGCAGTCGAACGGATCGATCGCGCCTTCGCGGACACCGCTGTCGCCACGGCGCGTGCCGGCGTGGTCCGGGAGCCGTATGTGTCCGGCGGCTTGGGCGTCCGCTGGGCCGTGTGGACCGACCGGCGCTACGCCGGGCACGATGTCGTGCTGTCGTGGAGCGTCGGCTCTGGGCCCTGGGCCCGCCCTCGGCTGGTGCCCCTCTCGCCCGGGCTCGCCGCGAGCGGCCATGTCACGGCGACCTGGGATGGGGACACGATGGTGATTCGGCAGGTCGGGCGGGGAGTTCCCAGGCGGGATTCGCGACCGTGCCCGGTGCCAGGCACGTGCGGCGCCGGCGCGCCGGGATACGCGCAGCCGCGTCGTGAGGTCCGGTCGTGGCGACTCGACATCGCGGGCATCCTGCGCGATTCGGACGGAGATGGATGGACGGATCTGGAAGAGCAGCGGTTCGGGATCGATCCGCATTCGCCCGATACGGATCGGGACGGCACGGCCGATGGCCGCGACGTGTGTCCCGCCCTGGCTGCCCCGGCGGCGCCAGTCGGTTCGGAAGACCACGCCATCCTCTCCACTGCGGCATTCGCGATTCTCGGGCTGACGAGGCTCCCCGGCCTGATGCTGCCGGTGCCCGATACCCCGGAGGTTCATCTCTGGGGGCTCGCTGGTCCTGTCCTCTACGGCCGCCCTCGGCCACGGTTCACGGACCCGGGCTGGTCAGGAGGCGGGCGGTCCGTGTTCTGGGAAATCTCCGACAGGGCGGTCGATGTCGCGACGGTCAGGATCGACCAGGCCACCGGTGGAATGGCGGGAGAGGGTCACTTCGTGTATCTCCGCCGCATGCGCAACCGCTGGTACGTCGTGGCGACCACCCCGGACTGGATCAGTTGATGAGCACGCGGGGCGGCTGACCCACTCTGCATCGGGTTGCGGAACCGTCAATCACTCCCGGGCTGATTGCCCGCACGGCCCCGGGCTGGACATCACTCCGGGAGTGATTGACGACCCGCACCGGTTGTGAGATCGACCCCGTTTGGGCGCGTCTCGAGATCGGGCCGGCCCACCGACCCGAGCCGCTTGACACACGCGCACAATCCGGTGAGGTCGTCCAGTTCGCGGCGCAGGACTCCAACCACCACCGCCGAATCCAGGTGGGCGCCTTCGTGGACGAGGCGGTTCCGGAAACCACACATGCGCGACATCGACGCGGCCAGCGGCGGATCGATCAGGCCGGCCTCCCGCGCGACCGCGAACGTATCGGCGTAGGTCGCGGGCGCGCGCAGACGGCGATCGGCTACGACATGCCGCGCGAGGCTGATGGCCGTCTGAACCGCCAGTTCGAGCGTGCGCTCGATCGCGCACCGCATCATCCAATCCGTCTCGTATTCCGCCACGGTGATGCCGGACAGACTGCGGAGTCTCGCCACGTATCCATCAAGCAGCGCCAGCTTGCGGTCGATGATGGTTCCGTACGGATCGGCCGCCAGCTCGCGCACGCATACGGTTTCGAAGCAGCAGAAATCCTCGTACGCCCGGGACGCGCGCGCTTCGAACTCGACACGATCGTCCGGATGCGGATCGACCAGCACCTCGCTGTGCGCCAGCAGCCGTCCGGCCTGCTCCAGTTCGACGTCGTTCAGGACGGTCATCGCGATGTTGCCGATGCCCGGCCGGCGGCTCACGCAGGTCTCGATGTCCGCACGTGCCTCCGCGGTCGCCCTGGATGGATCGAGATACACGAACACCGTGAGCCCCGTCAGCGGCGCGAGCCGCGACGGTTCCGCCACGCCGGACACGAAGGCGAAGCGCACCCGGTCGTCTGCCGCCAGGTCTGCCGCAAGCGCCGCGATCCGCCGCTCGGTGTCGGCTCTGAGTTCATCACCGTGAGCCAGCATATTCCCCTCCCGACGACGACGATGCCATCGTCGTCGCGAAAGGGCAAGGAAAGATCCGTGCCAGATCGTGAGTCGCGTGACGTGGTCGAAGTCGGCGGGCGACACGAGCGCCGCCGGTGCCCATCGCGGCCCCACGCGCATGCCGATCCAATTCGGCGAAGATGGCAGCCGATCGGAATCTTCGGGCCGACTTCGCGCAGGCTTCCGCTTTGCCTCGATCGGTTCGAAGTGACTTACGCCGGGTTCACAATTGACCTGCCGCCCGGGTCCATTCGCCTCGAACCGCCCCGCCGGACCACCATTCCACGCCTGCAGCCGTCGGCCAGGCGGCCCGCTTCGGCTTCCTGGATCGCGGTCCGGCCCGCCGGACGCAGGTCGGAGGCCAGCACCAGCCACGATGCCCCGGAAGCGCTCGCGGCGGCCCTGATCAGTCGTCGCGAGCCCCGGATTCATTCCCGACCGCTTCGCGCGCGCTTCGGATCGTGGTGATCCGTTCCGATTCCGGCCCTGGCACGCCCCTCGCTCCTGGGCGCTGCCGGCAGTCGCGTGCGAAGTGCGCAGGGGAATATGCCCGGCGCGTGTGCGCCTCCCCGGGATCCTGTTGTCCGCGCGGCGCCACAGGCAAGGAGGAATACATGAGAACCGTGCGCGCCATCTGGCTCGCGGCCCTGCTGGTCGCCGTGGGCGTTGCGCCGGCCGTCGCCCAGCAAACCGGCGACATTTCCGGCAAGGTCGTCGACAGCCAGGGCGGCGTGCTGCCTGGCGTCACCGTGACGCTCAGGGGCCCGACCGCCCAGCTCACCGCCGTGTCGTCGGAGACCGGTACGTTCGTCTTTCCGAGGCTCGAGGTGGGCCTCTACACGCTGACCTTCGAGCTCACCGGGTTCGCGACCGTCGTGCGCGAGGGGGTACGCGTCTCGATCAACAGCGCCGTCGACATC
This sequence comes from uncultured Vicinamibacterales bacterium, assembly GCA_964481395.1. GTDB lineage: Bacteria > Acidobacteriota > Vicinamibacteria > Vicinamibacterales > JAKQTR01 > JBFMFH01. The sequence continues at coordinate 49,977 of CAYZYG010000003.1, read as the reverse complement.
AACCAGGTCCTGCAGATCTCCTCGGTCCAGGAAACCGTCACGGTGAGCGGTCAGGCGGCCGTGGTCGATACCAGTGAGACTGGCACGCAATCCACCTTCAACCGGGAGCTGCTGCAGACGCTGCCCACCGCGCGCGACCCGTGGGTGATTCTCGAGCAGACGCCGGGCATCGCGATGGACCGGACCAACGTGGGCGGATCGCAGTCGGGCCAGCAGTCCGGCTACATCTCGCGGGGCGCCTCCACGGGCAACAACAAATGGACGATTGACGGCGTCGACATCACCGACATGTCGGCTACCGGATCGTCGCCGATCTACTACGACTTCGACATGCTCGAGGAGATGCAGGTCGTCACCGGCGGCGCCGACGCCTCGCAGCAGACGGGCGGGGTCGGCGTCAACATGGTCACCCGCAGCGGAGGCGACCAGTTCCGGGGCTCCGGCCGCTACTACCTGACGCACGAGAGGTTCCAGGCCGACAACGTGACCGACGAGATGAAGCGGCAGCGAGCCGGCTCCGGCGCGCCCATCAAGCACATCTACGACTACGGCTTCGAGGTCGGCGGGCCGATCCTGCGGCAGAAGCTCTGGTTCTGGGGCAGCTACGGCAAGCAGGACATCGCGGCGGGCATCGTCGGCTTCTACAACGCGGATGCGGCGTGCCAGGCCATCAGGGCGGAGCTCGCGGCCGATCCGCTGGCCCAGATCCCGACGAAGGACGTCCGCAAGTGCCTGGGCAGTGACGGCACGCTCCTCGACAACTACAACTACAAGGTGAGCTGGGCCGCGTCAGCCGCCAACAAGTTCTCGTTCCAGAACACCTGGGCGGCCAAGTCCAAGAACGCCCGCAACGCGTCGGACACCCGTCCGATCGAGACGACGTGGCGCCAGGGCGCCGTCCCGTCGAAGTACGGCACCCCCGGCTGGGATGTCGGGGCGAACCCCCTGTGGAAGGCCGCCGACCAGCACATCTTCAACGACCGCCTGCTGCTCGACGTGGCGTGGTCGCACCTCGGGAACAACTTCATTCTCGACTTCCACGAAGACGCGCTGAATGACGTGCAGCGCAAGCTGGAGGTGCCGACGGGCACGTACGCGGCCTCGTTCTCGCGCAACGGCCCGTACATCCGCCCGACGACGAGCTTCGATGCCACGCTGAACTACTTCCTCCCGGCAACGGCTGGCGGGGATCACGCGCTCAAGGCCGGGTTCCGCTACCGATCGGCGAAGGAGCACTCGGAGACCCACGTCGGCGGAAACACCGAAGCCCGCTTCAACAGTCCGGCTGGCGAGCCGTTCACCAGGGCGGAGGCCGCCGATCTGTGGCGAGACTCGGTCACCGACTACGAGCTGAAGACCCTGGCGGCGTACGTCCAGGACACGTTCACCCGCGACCGGATGACCGTCAAGGCCGGCCTGCGGTGGGATCGGCAGTGGAACCGCGCGCTCGAATCGTCGGTGCCCGCGCACCCCTTCGCGCCGCAGTGGCTGCCGGCCGTCACCTTCGATGGGGCCGACGGCGGGGTCGTGTGGAACGACTGGTCGCCGCGTCTCGGTCTCACCTACGACGTACTCGGCACCGGCCGCACCGTGGCCAGCGCCTCGTGGGCGATCTACTTCGGGCAGCGGTCGCCGAGTCAGGCCGTCGCGCCGCTGAACCCGGTGACCGCCGCGAGCATCCGCTTCCCCTGGTCCGACGCGAACCGCGACGGCATCGTCCAGGCGGGCGAGTTGGACTACTCCCGGATCCTGACCTTCAGCGGCAACTACAACCCCGACAACCCGGCCCAGCTCACCACGGTCGGAACGGTCGACCCGCACCTCGAGAACGACCGCACGCAGGAGTTCATCGTCGGCGTCGACCACGAAATCCTCGCCGGCCTCGGCGTGGGCGCCAGCTACATCTACCGGAAATACGATCAGTTCCAGTGGAACGACACGCTGGACTTCGGCAGCCAGGACTACGTCGAGCGGTCGTTCACGCCGACCGCCGCATCGTGCCCGCAGGCGGGAGCGCGGTGCAGCACGGTCACGTACCTCGAACCGACCATCCCGATTCCCGCGGCCTACGTCTACACCAACCGGGAGGGCTACAACCGCACGTTCAACGGCATCGAGCTGACCGCGCGCAAGCGGTACGCCGACGGCTGGATGCTCACGGCCAGCTTCGCCTACAACGACGCGGTCGATCGCTACGATTCGCCCGACGGGTTCGACGGCGGCAACGCGGATCAGTCGCGGAATCCCGACAAGGTCGATCCGACGACCGTGCGGGCCTGGACGAGCGCCCAGTACGCCATCGAGGCGGGCGGCAGCGGCATCGACAACGTGTTCATCAACGCCAAGTGGATGGCCAAGGTCAGCGGGATGTACACGTTCCCCTGGGCCATCAACGTCGGCGCCTTCTACAACGCGCGGCAGGGCTATCTGATGCCCCAGTACATCCTGTCGCCGTCACGCGCCAACCGGGCGGGCACGGTCCGCATCTACCTCGACAGCTTCGGCGACGCGCGGCTGCCGAGCCTGCACACCCTGGATCTCAAGGCGGACAAGTCGTTCCGGCTCGGCCGTGTGACGCTCATCCCGAGCGTCGACATCTTCAACGCGCTGAACGCCAACACGATTCTCGCCCGCCGGCTCCAGCAGAACTCGGCAACGGCGAACAACATCTCGGGCATCGTGGCCCCGAGGATTCTCCGGTTCGGCGTCCGCGCGACGTGGTAGCCCGCACGGCTGGCTGAACACCGGCGGCACGGGCTCGGGCATCGCGCCGGGGCCCGTGCCCCACCGGCACGTCAGACCACCCTCGGCTCGGGGCCTTCGCACGATGCGCACCGCGCGGCTCTCGCGGCTCCTTCCGGCGATGATGGCTCTGGCGGCGCCCGCTGCCGCTCAGACGCCGCCCGCTCGAGCTCAGCACGACGTCTTCGCGTACGTGCGCGCCCTCGATGAGGCTGGCGCCCGAGGCGTCGCCGGCGGCAGCTGCGTAAGGACATGCTCGCCCGGCCGGGTGCCCGCGTGATTCTCGAGGTGGAGGAAGGCGCCGACCCGCTCCAGATCGAGCGCTTCGACCCCATCAACCTCTTCGTGCTCGACGATGGCGAGGTCGTTCAGGCCAACTTCATCACCCTGGCGGGGGCCCGTGGCTCCGTGGCGCTCACCAATCCCGGGTTCACCCGCAACGCGTTCGCCGGTACGGTCGTGCTGACCGTTGCAGCGGGACGCCATCCTCTGGCTGATGGCATCCGGCGTGTCACCGTCGTCGGCCTCGCAGAAGCGCCGCACGTCGCGCGCGGCGACGAGACGGTGACGGTGACCGCCCCAGGCCTGCGCATCGAGCTTCGGGGTGCGCAGCTTCGCGCCGACAGCGAGGCCCTTCGCATCACCGTCCCCCGAGCCGGCCGGAGTCACCTCACGGCGGCCAGGTCGGTGACCAGGAGTTGCCAGATCCCGGTCCCGGCGTCCTGAACCAGTTCGTAGAGCTTCCCCTGGCTCACCGTGAACAGATCCTGGCGCAGCACGCCTCTCCCCGGACGGATCGAGGTCAGCGGCAGGTAGAGCCGCTGCAGAATGCGGCCTTCGAGGTCGAGGACGAGCATCTCCGTCCTCCCCTCGACCTTCTTGTACGTCGTGGCGTAGATCCGATTGTCCGACACGGAGAACTGGTGAAGCGGCGCGCGGTCTGGAATCTCGTCCACGTCCGCCGTTCGATCGATGGTCCGGAGCAGCGTGCCGTCGCCGTCGAACACGCTGACGTAGAACCCCCTGAACGTGTCCGCCACGAACGCCAGCCCCCCGGACACGACCGTGTCGGTCCGGAAGTCCGTTCGCGAGCCCTGCATCCAGACGAAGGGTCCCTCGTAGAGCGTCTTGAGGAACTCGAACCTCGAGTCCAGCAGGTCCACGAACCGCTTGAGCTTTCCGTGATCTCCCGTGATGCGAAGGAACCGATCTCCGATCGGCACGAGGAGCATCTCGGAGTTGAGATCGAAATCCTTCAGCCCGGCGAAGGGCATGGCCCGCCGGACCTCACCGTTCTTGGAGAACCAGATGATCTTCGTGAAGTCCGTGCACACCAGCGCGTCGGGCTGGACGAAGACGAACGGGAGGTGCTTGAAGTCGTGCGGGCCGTCCCCTTTGCGGCCGAAGGTCACGACCGGAGCGACAGGTGCCGTCGAGTAGCCGTGCAGCGAGTAGTCGGCTTCGTCGAAGACGTACACGCGATCTCCCTCGACGGCAATCTGGTGGGGCTTCTGCAGTTCCCGAAGCGCCGTCGTCTCCGCCGCCGGCGCCAGCGTCGCCACGGTCGTCGCCGCCATCACCATCCCGACGAGCCAGTCGTGCATCGCGGCACCTCCACACCGGCCCGCGTACCAGCCGATGATTTATTGGACACCGACGACCGGCCCCCGGGGTTACGAACCCCTTCGGAGTTGATTCGGTCCCGGGCGGCGGAACGGCCTGGCCGCCGCGCTCTCCCTCGCCACGGTGCCGGGCAGGGCTGCCGCAACCGTGACTCGGGCAGGCCCCGCGGGGTGTCGGCGCGAAACCCGGCGACTCCGGGCTCCGTCTCAGCAGATGATCCGTCCCGTCGACCGCGATCCCGCCCCCGGCGCGGCTGCAGACCTCGGGGCAGGCGCACGGCCGGTACCCCGAAAGGAGACACCATGAGAAGGTCGATCGTCGCCGTGCTGCTCGCGCTCGCCTCCTCCGCGCTGGCCGCAGGAGGGCCCGCAGCCCAGGACTGGCCCCAGTGGCGGGGCCCGAATCGCGACGGCGTCGTGCCGCCCGAGACCCGGCCGTCCTCGTGGCCCGCAGCCTTGAAGCCAGGGTGGAAACTGGCCGTCGGCGCCGGACATGCCTCGCCTGTCGTGACGGGACGGCACGTCATCGTCCACACGCGGCAGGAGGAACGCGAGGTCGTCACGGCCGTTGACCTGGAAAGCGGCCGCATCGTCTGGCAGCACGCGTACGAGGCACCCTACTCGATGAACCCGGTCGCGAGGGCCCACGGCAAAGGTCCCAAGTCCACGCCGGTCGTCGCCAACGGCCGCGTGTACACCTTCGGGATCACGGAGATCCTGTCCTGCTACGAGGTGGCCACGGGCAAGCTCGTCTGGCAGAAGGACTTCACGACGGAGTACGCGAAGACGTCGCCCGACTTCGGCACGGCGATGTCGCCGCTGGTCGATCGCGGCCTGCTCGTCGTCCACGTGGGAACATCGGGCCAGGGCGCGCTGGTGGCCCTCGATGCCGGCTCGGGTGAGGTCAGGTGGCGGTGGAGCGGCGATGGGCCCGGCTACGCGTCGCCGATTGCCGTCGACCTCGCGGGAACCCGCCAGATCGTGACGCAGTCGCAGTCGAAGATCGTCTCGGTGGCCGCCGACACCGGCGCGCTCCTGTGGAGCCTGCCGTTCGCCACGCCGTACGTCCAGAACATCGTGACGCCCGTGGCCTTCAAGGACCTGCTCCTCTTCTCCGGGCTCGACAACGGCGTCATGGCGGTTCGCCCCGTCAGGCAGGGTGATCGGTGGACGGCCGAGCCGGTCTGGAAGAACACCGACGTGGGCATGTACATGAACTCGCCCGTCCTCGCCGGCAACCTCGTCTTCGGGCTGTCGCACAAGAGGCGCGGCCAGTTCTTCTGCCTCGACGCCGCATCCGGCAAGACGCTCTGGACGGACGAGGGCGGGCGCGGCGACAACGCCGCCATGCTGCTGGCCGGCGGATTCATGGTGAGTCTGACCAGCGATGCGGATCTGATCGTGTCAGCAGCATCCGCCAGCGGGCTCGACGCCGTGCGGACCTACAAGGTGGCCGACAGCCAGACCTGGGCCCACCCGGTGCTGGTCCGGGGCGGCGTGCTCATCAAGGACGCGACGACGCTCGCCTTCTGGGCGCTGAACTGAGTCAGCCGCGGCGTTTCCAGCCCCAGCCAACCTTCTGGCTTGCGCCGGCCACATACGGGATGCAAGGCCTGACGGTTTCTGACAGCAACCTTGGAGAAGCGTCGCACGCCATGACAGACGCCCTCTCAGACCGGGAATTGGCCGACAGGGTCGTAGCCCACGGCGACGAGACCGCGTTTCGGGCCCTCTACCGCCGCCATACCCCCACGGTCTACCGGTTCGTCCTGCGGCTGACCGGCGGCGACGCGGCGGAAGCGGAAGATGTGATGCAGGAAGCCTGGCTCAGGGCCGCGCGCGGGCTCCAGCACTTCGAGTGGCAGTCGAGCCTGCGGACCTGGCTCTCGGGAATCGCCCTCAACCAGTTCCGCGAGCTGGCGCGCAGAAAAGGCCGCCGCATCTCCACCATCGACGGCGAATGGCTCGAGCGGACGGCGGCGGCAGAGACGGCGGACCCGGGACGCCGGGTGGATCTCGAGCGGGCCCTCGAGCTGCTGCCGCCGGGGTTCCGGACCGTGCTCGTGCTCCACGACGTGGAGGGGTTCACCCATCGGGAGATCGGGGAGCGGCTGGGCATCAGCGACGGCACCTGCAAGAGCCAGCTGCACGACGCCCGGCGGGCGATGCGCCGGCTGCTCGACGCGAGACCGCAGACGGCATGAACGGCGCCGCCTGGAGTGCGGCCGCCCCCGTTCGCAGGCGAGGAGAACGCGCATGGACGACGATACCGAGCTGACGTCGGAGGAGAAGATGGCGTTCGCCGAACTGCCCAGAGAAGCGCAGCCCTCCGAGCTCCTGCAGGAGCGCATCGTCCGCACCCTGCGCCGGGAGGGCGTGCTGCGCAGCCCCGGAAGCTCGGCCGCTCCGGGCCGCGGCGTGTCGCGAACGTGGTTCGTGGCCGCGGCCTCGGTGGCCGCATCCCTCGTCCTGTTCGGATCAGGGCTGCTGGTCGGGCACTGGGCGGGAACGCGAAGCGCCGAACGGATCCTGGTGGCGGCGCGCCAGCAGGACGACGCGCTGGTGGCGCAACGGGTGCAGGAGGCCGGCTCCGCGTACGTGCGCGCGATCGAGGCCCTCGCGCGGCTGCGCGCCGCGTCGGGCACCGGCGGCGTCACCGCCGTGCCGCCCGCACGACTCGCGGTCGAGATCAGACAGGGCGGCGAGTCCGCCATGGGCGCGCTGTACGCCGCGGCGCTCGAACTGGCGCGCCTGGCACCGGACGATCCCGACGTGGAGCGGATTCTGAGAATTCTCGAAGACCGGCAGTTCGCGCCCGCTGGCCGCAGCGGATCCAACAGGACGACGCTGTACTGACGACCGGGCACGACGCAGCGAGGGAGCTCGATCATGAGCGACGCCACAACGCACGAGACCCGTGAACGGGCGACAGCACGAGCGTTCGCCGGGCCGGTTCTGCTGGCCTGGTTCGCCCTCGCAGGTGCGGCATGGGCTTCGCCGCAGGTCGCGACGGGCCAGAAGACGGCGGACCGGCCCTGCCCCGGTGAGATCTCGGGCTACCTGGGCATCACCGGCCTGAACTGTCCGCCCTGTTCGGTCACGATCAAACGCGTGTCCGACAGGTGGCAGCCGGCGTGGTCGTTCGCGATCGAACCCACGATCACCGAGATCGCGCCGGGCAGCCCGGCCGATGGCGTGCTGCGGGTCGGCGACCAAATCGTCGGCATCGACGGGATGCTCATCACGTCGGCCGAAGGGGGACGACGCCTGGCCGACATCGAGCCCGACCAGGACGTCACGCTCCGGTATCGGCGACGCGGCCGCTCCGCCGACGTCGTGCTTCGCGCGCGCCCTCGCTGCGGGCAGTTCGTGGAGGGGATGAGCACGAGCCCGTTCACCTGGTCGTCGGTCGAGCAATCCCTGCAGCTGCGGGACGGAGTCCGGATCGACATGGACGACCCGGCTCAGCAGGAGATCACGATTGCCCTGCCCCAGCCCCGCGTGGCGGTCGCCGTGCCCCGCGCAGGCTCGCGGTTCAGCCGGCCCCAGGCGGTGTTTCTGGCCGCGCACCTGGGCATCCGGTGGTCGTGCGATGGGTGCACCGCCACGATGAAGGAGGGGCGCCGCGCGTGGACGTTCTCGAAGCCCCTCCGCGTGACGGGAGTCGAGGTCGGCGGCCCCGCCGACACCGCGGGCGTCCAGAGGGGCGACGAGATCACGGCCGTCGACGGACATCCGATCACCTCCGCCAAGGGAGGCGGGGCGTTCGGCAATGCTCGGGCAGGACAGCCCCTGCAACTGACCCTGCGCGGGACCGACGGAAAGGAGCGGACGGTGACGATCATTCCCACGGACGCCCCTCCCGAGGGCGCGATCAAGCGATCGCGTTGAGGGCGAAGAGCAAACGGCTCGCCGGCACCCGGATCACACTTGCCTGGGCGGCCCTTCCCCGGCGTCGTCGCGCATCGCGACCGGCACCGAGCCGGGCTCTCGAGGCCCGGTAAGCCCGCGGGGTGTACCATGGGAGGGCATCCGACATTCGCATGAGACAGAAGAGCCCCATGGCCGTCCAGCCGATTCCGGAGGGATACCACACCCTCACGCCGTACCTGATCGTCAAGGGCGCCGCGGACGCCCTCGAGTTCTACGCACGGGCCCTTGGTGCGCAGGAGCTGTTCCGGCTCACAGGACCGGGCAACAGCATCGGTCACGCCGAATTGCGGATCGGAGATTCCCCATTCATGCTGGCCGACGAGTTTCCGCAGATGGGAGCGGTCTCCCCACAACCAGGCCAGGGTCACGCGGTCAGCTTCATGGTGTATGTGCCTGACGTTGACGCCGCGTTCGCACGGGCGATCGACGCGGGGTGCACCGAGGTGAAGCCGGTGCGGAACCAGTTCTACGGCGACCGCGCGGGCACGCTCGTGGACCCGTTCGGACACCAGTGGACGCTCGCCACGCACGTCGAGGACGTCCCGCCCGACGAACTGCAGCGACGCATGGAAGCCATGGCCGGTGGAACGGGTACATCGGAACCGTAGAAGAGGCCAGCGCCTGCCGCGGGCAGCAGCGCACGCACCATCGACATGGGCGGCGAGCACCTCGTCCCCGCGCGTCGGATCGCCTGTCTCGCCGTCAGCCTCCCGACGCCCGTGGATTGGTGTCCAATCACTGGGGAGAGACGCGACGCGTGACAGCAGGCAGGCACGGTCGCTGGTGTGTCGTGGCGACCATGCGCGAGACACAGGCGGCAGCCGAATGTGATCCGCCGAGGGTGCCGAAAATGAGGGCGCAAACATGACTCGCACCCCGTTCCGCGTTCTGCTGTGCGCCGTCGTTCTGGCTGGTGCCGCCACGAACCAGACGCTCTTCGGTGCCGGGCCCGGCGCGGCAACGCCGCGCGGCGGGGCCGGGCAGGCCCGGCCGATGGCCGCGAGGCCGTCTCTGACCCTGCACTACGTCGCCAACTGCGGTGTGGCGGTGGGCGCCGGCGACACGACGATCCTGATCGACGCCCTCTTCGACAGGCCCAATCCGGCCTATCGGGCGCCAAGCGCCGAGACGATCGACAAGATGGTTGCCGGCGTCCCACCGTTCGACAACGTGAAACTCGCGCTGGTGACGCACAATCACCCCGATCATTTCGATGCGCGCGTGGCCTTGCGCTTCCTCGAGCATCGTCACGAGGCGGTGCTGGTGGCGCCGCCCGACGCGATCGCGGCGATGCGCGAGGCCGCCTCCGACTGGTCGCGCGTCGCCCGGCGGGTGGTCACGATCGACGGCCCCGCAGGAGCACGCGTCGAACGGAAGGTGGGTGACGTCTTCGTCACGGCCTTCAGGACCAATCACGGCAGCAGCCACAGTCAGACGCCGCCCAACGCGATGTACCTGGTGGATCTGCACGGATGGCGGGTGTTCCACGACGGGGACTCACCGGGGAATGTCGACGAATACGAGCGGGCCGGGTTGGGCGGCCTGCCGGTGAACCTCGCGCTGGTGCAGTCCTGGTTTCCGACCGACTTCAACGGCGGGCGGTTCCTGCGGGACGTGCTGCGGCCGGCGCATCTGGCCTTGACCCATGTGTCGATCGCGCGCGAGACCGGCGCTCCCGCACTCATCGACGAGATCCGCAAGGACCACCACGACGTCTTCGTGCTGCTGCCCGGCATGCCGCCGCGGCGGTTCTGAAGCCGTGGCGGAGGAGGCAACGGGCCGGTCCGTCACACGTGGGGCTGAACGACGCGCACGACCAGACGGGCCCCGTCCCTCGCCTTGGTCGCGTCGGCCTTCGAGTAGAAGCCCGACGGCGTGAGGTCCTCGGGCCCGTAGAACGCCAGCTCGCGGTCGCGCCTGAGCTCGCGTGAAATCCGGACGAGCGCCTCCAGTTCCGCCACGAGCGGGCCCGGCAGTCGAGCTCGCTCGGCCAGCAGCGCCTCCGACACGTCGTGCAGCCGCGGCGGGTCGATGCCGCGCGCCCTGAGCGCGGCCTTGAGCGCAAGCTCGACGACTTCCTGCGCTTCGCGGACGACGTCGGCCCAGTGGCCGTCCTCGTAGAGCACGTCGAGGGCGCGGAGGCGGCCTGCGGCACGCGTGATGTAGTCCTTGGCGAGTTCCTGGTTTCGCATCTCAGGCCACCTGTGACCAGTACGGCTGTCCCTGTACCGTGCGCCGCACGAGCCTCCCGTCCGCGATCGCCCGCCGCACGGTGCCGAGCGCCTGCGAGACCTGCCGGCCGCGTTCGTAGAGGACACCGCCGTCGAGCGCGACCTCCGCCCAGAAGCCCGACGGCGCGGCGTCCCGGTCGGGCAGGTGCGCGAGGTGCACTTCGACGGGCCTGCCGGCCCACTCGGCGGGCCGGGCGTCCCACGCACGGTAGAGCGTCCGCGAGAGCGGGACGCGGCGATCGAGCACGGCGAGCACGTCGACGTCGGACGTGTCGCCCGCCTCGCCGCGGGCCCACGATCCGAACACCACCACTCCGACCAGGCTCTCCCCGTGGAGGTCGGCGGGACACCGCCCGTCCGCACGGCCTTCCTGCGGACGCGGCGCGGCCAGGGAACTTCGCCGCCACTCTGGACGTCTCCTCCTCTAGACAGGCCAAAGGAAAGGACTGACGCCGATGGCCCTGCAACCCAGCGAGCTCGTCCAGGGCACCCTGGACATGCTCATCCTCAAGACGCTCGCCCTCGAACCCCTGCACGGCTTCGGCATCACGCTCCGCCTCGAGCAGATGAGCCAGGGCGTGTTCCACGTCAACCCCGGCACGCTGTTCCCTGCCCTCAAGCGCCTCGAGCGCGACGGGCTCATCATCGGCGCGTGGCGGACCACCGAGAACAACCGTCGCGCCAGGTACTACAGTCTCAGCGCCGCCGGCCGGCGCCGCCTCGACGAAGAGCTCCGCGGATGGTTCCGTCAGCTGGCCGCCATCACGCGCATCCTCGAGGCCTGACTCGTCCGGGAGGAAGCCATGTCACTCAGACGCCATCTCGCGGCGGGCCTCCGGACGCTGCTGTGGAAGGGCCGGGCGGAGCGGGACCTGGATGACGAGCTGCAGGCGTATCTCGACGCCGCGGTCGCCGAGAAGATGAAGGACGGGCTCAGCGCCGGCGAGGCGCGTCGCGCGGCCCGCGTCGAGATGGGCAGTCTCGAGGCGGTCAAGGACTCGATTCGCGACGCGGGATGGGAAACGCATCTCGAGACCGTGTGGCAGGATCTCCGCTACGGCTGGCGAACGCTCTGGCGAGCCCCGCTCTTCACCGCGGCCGTTGTCGCCACCCTCGCACTCGGCATCGGTGCCAACACGACCATCTTCACGCTGGTCAACTCGACGCTCCTCAGGCCCCTTCCCTTCCCGGACGCCGACCGGCTCGTGTTCGTCTGGCTGAGCGACGGCCCAGGAAGCAACGACAGGGGCATCGTGTCGGCACCGGACTTCTGGGACTGGGAGCGCGACAACCGCGTGTTCAGCGGGATGGCCCTCTTCGACTCGGCCGGCCGGGCCTACAACCTGGGCAGCGACACCAGCGGGCGGCAGGCCGAGGGCGTGTCGGGACTCCGCGTGAGCGCGGCGTTCTTTGACGTGCTCGGCGTCGCACCCTTCATCGGCCGAACGTTCCGCCCCGGAGAGGACCGCCTCGGCACCGACCGCATCGTCGTGCTGACCTACGCCTTGTGGCAGCGCCGGTACGGCGGAGACCGCGCCATCGTGGGCAGGACGATCCGGATCGACGGCGAGCCGTTCGAGGTCGTGGGCATCATGCCGCCAGAGTTCCAGTTCCAGTATCGGAGCGCGCCCCGGCAGCTCTTCGTGCCGGCCGGCTACACGGAGGGCGATCGCGCGCGCAACTCGCGCAGCTTCATCGCCTTCGCGCGACTCCGGCCGGACGTCGGCGCGGCCGAGGCCCAGTCGGCGATGACGCTCATCCAGTCGCGCATCGCCGAACAACAACCCAAGGGCTCCGAACAGGCGCGCACCGTCGTCGAACCCATGGGCGAGGCGGATCTCTCCGGCCTGCGGCAGCTGATGATCCTCCTCCTCTCAGCGGTCGGCTTCGTCCTGCTCGTGGCGTGCGTGAACGTCGCGAATCTGCTCCTCGCCCGCGGGGCGCGGCGCAGGCGCGAGCTGGCCGTGCGCCGGGCGCTCGGCGCAACCGGCTGGCGCATCGCGCGTCAGCTCCTGATCGAGAGCCTGATGCTGAGCGCGCTCGGGGGCGCGGCCGGCCTGCTCCTGGCCGCATGGGGCTCCTCGCTGTTCGTGCGGATCCTGCCGGGCGCGTTTTCGCGGGTGCCCTTCCGACCGCTCGACGGCGCGCACGTGGACGGCGCGGTCCTGGCCTTCGCCCTCGTCGCGTCGGGGCTGACCGGACTCCTGTTCGGCCTCGCACCGGCGTTGAGCGCGTTCAGGACGGAATCCACCGATCCGCTGAGCGAACGCGGTGGCGACGCCGCCGTCGGGCGGGCGCGCGGGCGCCACGTGCTGGTCGCCACCGAAGTGGCGCTCACGCTGGTGGTGCTCTGCGGAGCAGGGCTCATGATGGCGAGCGTCTGGCGCATCGTCGGCGTGGTCCCCGGATTCGATGCCTCCAACGTGCTGACCATGCAGACGGCCGTGCCACAGGTCAACACGTACTACGGCCCGCCCGTGAAAGCGCGGTTCTGCCAGGACGTGGCCGAGCAGGTGGGCGCCGTTCCGGGCGTGCGCTCGGTGGGCGCCGTGGCGCACCTGCCGCTCCGGGGCAACGCGAGCCGCGGCTTCGAGATCGAGGGCCGGCCGCTGCCGGCCGACGGGCGCTGGCCCAATGCGTCCTACAGCGTGGCGTGTCCCGGGTACTTCCGCACCATGGGCATCCCCATCGTGAACGGGCGTGAGTTCACCGACCGCGACACGCTCGGCTCCCCCGGCGTCATCGTCATCAACGAAGCCATGGCCCGGCAGTTCTGGCCGGAGCGCGACGCGCTGGGCCAGCGCATCAAGATCGGGATCGCGCAGGACGGCAACACCTGGCTCACGGTCGTCGGCATCGTCGGTAATACGCGGCACTGGGGGCTCGACCGCGACATCAGGCCGCAGTTCTTCCGGCCCTACACTCAGGCAGCCTGGCCCTGGATGACGATCGTGGTCAGGACGGCCGCCGAGCCAGGCGGCTTCGCCGCGGCCGCGGCCTCTGCGGTGGAGCGAGCCGATCCGGATCTGCCCGTGTCGAGCGTCGGCACGATGGACGAGGTTGTGGCGGGATCGGTGGGCTCGCGCCGCTTCGCGATGTGGCTGCTGTGCGGATTCGGGCTGCTGGCGCTGGCGCTGGCGAGCGTGGGCATTGGAGCCGTGGTCAGTTACGCGGTGGAGCAGCGCACGCACGAGATCGGCATCCGCGTCGCTCTCGGAGCCGGGCGCCGGGACATCGTCCGGCTCTTCGTCGGCCGGAGCATGTGGTGGGTCGTCGCGGGAATGACCGTGGGGCTCGCCGGATCGTTCGGGCTGGCGATGCTGCTGCGGGCGGGGCTCGTCGGCACCTCCGCGGCCAATCCGCTCGTGCTGGCGGCCGTCTCGGTGGTGCTCTTCGTGGTGGCGCTTCTGGCCAGCTATCTGCCGGCCCGCCGCGCGACCAGGCTCGATCCGGTCGTCGCCCTGCGGGCGGAGTGACGGATCAGACCCGGCGCACCGCGAGCACCGTGAGGTCGTCGGCCTGCGGGGCACCCTGCGTGAAGCGCCTTGACTCTTCGGCCAGCGAGCGTGCCAGTGCCGCCGGCCCGTCAGCCGCGAGCACCCGGCTCCTGGCCTCGATGCGATCCACGCCGAACTCGCCGCCCTCGGGGTCTTCGGCTTCCGATACACCGTCCGAAAAGAGCACGAGCGTGTCGCCCGGTTCCAGGCGCACGTGGCGCGTGGCGAAGCTCGCGCTGCAGAAGAGGCCGACTGGCAGGCTCTCCGAATCGATCCGCGTGACGCCGCCAGGCCGGACCAGGAGCACGGGCATGTGACCCGCGTTGCAGACCTCCGCCTCGCCGTGCGGCATCGCGCGCACGCAGGCCAGGGTCGCATAGTGAGTGGGCAACGAGCTGTCGCAGAGGATGGCGCTGACGCGTTCGACGAGGCTGGAGAGTGGCATGCCCAGGGGCGCCAGCGACCTGAACATCGCGTGCAGCTGCGTCATGTGCATCGAGGCCGCAACGCCCTTCCCGGCGATGTCGCCCAGCAGGAAGTACGTGTCCCCAGACGCCACCGGCAGCACGTCACAGTAGTCGCCACTGACGATGCCGGCCGGATGGTATTCGTACGCGAACACCCATCCCGGCACCTGCTGCGCCGGGGACGGCAGGAGGCCCTGCTGGACGCGCGCGGCCAGCTCGAGGTCGCGCTGCAGGCCGGCCTGCTGGGCCGCGGTCAGGTGGTCCAGGCAGAAGCGAAGCAGGGGGTCGGCCAGGAGACGGCTGCTCTCGATCGCATCGCCGCAGGTCTCGCAGCGCCCGTAGACGCCGTGATCCAGACGATGGAGCGCGGCATCCACCTCGTCGAGCAGTCCGCGCAGTTCCGCTGGCACGTTCGGCTGCTCGAGCGCCGCCTGCAGCCGGACCCGTCGTGAGGTGAGCTGTTCGCGCACCACGTCGTGGACGACATCGGCCATCCGGTCCACCTTTCGTTGAATGCCCCATCTTCGGGCAACCGCTGCCGGGCGTCAAGCCGGAGGATCCCGTCCCATCGACAGTGCGGCCTACGCCGGCGCGCGGGAACGTGAGGCCGCGCGCGTCGACCAGATGGTCGACGTCTCTCGACCAGGCGGTCGAGCGCCCAGTCCATCCCCGACGCCCAACGGGCCCGCCCTGCCCCGGGCAACCTTCGTCCGATGAAGGAGTTGGGGGCGCTTGCGCCACGCAACGCATCGGCTGGCTTGCAACTTGCTCAGTTCCTCGATGCGCTCGCACGGCAGCGTTTCTTGCGCCATCAGGACTGGGTGATGAGCGAGCGGGCGGGATCCGACGTCCGTGTCCAAGACGCCGCCGATCGTGGGGGTCGAAGCCTTCCGTCCGACATCAGCCGGCGGAGCCCCACGATTCAGGCGGGCGCGGCCCGGAGGAACGGAGACTTCGATGAGCAGGCATCGTACACGCACGGTACTCCGGATGGTCGTCGTCGCTGGGTCGCTCGGCATTGCGGCCGGACTCTTCGCACAGGGTCCGGTGCCGCGATACGCGGGGCGGCCGCTCCCGACGTTCGACACGTCTCACTTTTCAGGCTCAGGGAACTGCGCCGCCTGCCACACTGGCCTTGTCGATGCGGCGCGTCAGGATGTCTCCATCGACACGCACTGGCGCTCGACGATGATGGCCAACAGCTCGCGCGATCCCCTGTGGCAGGCGAAGGTGAGCGCAGAGGCGGCGAAAACACCGGCGCTCAAGGCCGTCATCGAAGACAAGTGCGCGACCTGCCACACGCCGATGGCGCGCACCCAGGCCGTGGCGGACGCGTCGCCGGTTGCCCTGCTGGACAGGGGATTCCTCGACGACGCGCATCCCCTGCACCAGGCCGCCCGTGACGGCGTGTCGTGCACGCTCTGTCATCAGATCCAGAACCGCGATCTGGGTGCCCCACCGGGCTTCACCGGCCATTACGTCATCGATACCAGGACGGCGCGGCCGGCCGCCCCCGTCTTCGGCCCCTTCAACGCACCGCTGCTGAACCCGATGCGGCAGTCCAGCGGGTTCACTCCCACACACAGCCCGCACGTGGGCGACTCGGGGCTCTGCGCCACGTGCCACACGCTCTATACCCCGACCGTCGACGCAACCGGTGCCATCGTCGGGCAGTTGCCGGAGCAGACGCCCTATCTCGAATGGCGGCACAGCAGCTACGGCGACGGGGTCGACGAGGATCGGAGTTGCCGCCAGTGCCACATGCCAGCGGCCACCGGAAGCGTGGTGATTGCGAACCGCCCCTGGCGCTGGCTGACTCCGCGCAGCCCATTCAGCCAGCACATTTTCGCCGGAGCGAATACCTTCATGCTGGGCATCCTCTCAAGGAGCATCGACGAGCTTGGGCTGACAGCGTCAACCGATCAGTTCCAGGCGACGATCCAGCGGACGACCGACCAGTTTGCCGCCGGCACTGCCAAGCTGTTCGTCGAAGACGCCCGTCTCGACGACGGGCTGCTCACGGTGGGACTGCGCGTCCAGAGCCTCACCGGTCACAAGCTGCCGACCGGGTTCCCGTCGAGGCGCGCGTGGGTGCACCTGACGGTGACCGGCAGCGACGGACGGGTGGTCTTCGAATCAGGCAGACCGCTGGAGGACGGCAGCATCGCCGGGAATGCAGCCGACGAGGATCCAGACGCCTTCGAGCCCCACTACGATCGCATCACCGAGGCATCGCAGGTGCAGATTTACGAGGCCATCATGGCCGATTCCGACGGAGCGGTCACCTACACGCTGCTGCGCGGAGCCCGGTACGCCAAGGACAACCGCCTGCTTCCGGCGGGGTTCGATCCCGCGACGGCGCCGGCTGACGTGGCGGTCTACGGATGCGCGGCACAGGATCGCAACTTCTCGGGGGGCACGGATCGTCTGACGTATCTCATCGAAACGCACGATGCCGAGGGTCCGCTGGCGGTTACGGCCCGGCTGCTGTATCAGACCGTCTCGTACGGGTTCGTCCGGGATCTCAGAGAAACGGCGACATCTGCAGTCGCCCGCTACGGCTCCCTGCACGATGCTGCCGACCGCACGCCTGCCGTGATCGCCACGGCGCGGGTCGACGCGCGTTGACAGGGCCGGCGACGCAGGCCGCACGGTTCGCGCCGGGCGCGACGGTCACCCGAACCGGCCGTCGCGCAGCCGCTTCACGGTGTCGAAGCCTTCGATCATTCGCTCGTCGTGCGTGACGACGATGACGGCCGACTGGCGCTCCCTGGCGATCTTCCGCAGGAGGCCCATGACCTTGAAGCCGCGCTCGGTGTCGAGCGACGCGGTGGGCTCGTCGGCGAAGATGACCGGCGGCGAGTTCGCCAGAGCCCGCGCGATGGCGACCCGCTGCTGTTCGCCGCCTGACAGCGCGTCCGGCGTGGCGTGAGCCCGCGATCCGAGTTCCAGGTACTCGAGCAGTTCCATCGCACGGCGCCTCGCCCGACGGGAGCTCTCGCCGCCGAGTTCGACGGCCACCGCCACATTGTCGCGCGCGTTCAGGAACGGAATCAGGTTGTGCGACTGAAAGACGAAGCCGATGCTCTCGCGTCGGTAGCGGCGCGCGTTGACGCGTGAGGCGCCGTCGGCGAACACGTCTCTCCCCGCGACGCGGATCCGGCCGGCCGTGGGCTCGACGATCAGGCTGATGCACAGGAGCAGCGTGCTCTTGCCGGACCCGCTCGGACCCAGCAGCGCGAACAGCTCGCCCGCCTGAATCTCGACATCCACCCCGTCGAGCGCGGTCACGGCGAGATCGCCGCTCCCGAACACCTTGCGGAGGCCTTCGACTTCGACGACGGCCATCATCCCCCCAGCGCGAGCGACGGCGGGGTACGCAGCGCGCGCCAGATGCCGAACAGACTCGCCACGATCCCGCCGACGAACAGCACGCCGAACGTCACCGCCGTGTCGAACGTCTCGAAGACGAGCGTTCGTGGGAAGGATTCCTGCGTCAGCTGAACGAGGCCCCACGCGGTCACGCTGCCGACCACGGCCAGCAGGAGCGACTGCTCGAGGATCAGCCGCACGATGACGATGTTGGACGCGCCGATGAGCTTCAACGTGGCGATCGACTTGATCTTGTCCATCGTCATCACATAGACGATGAGCGCCATGATGACGACGGACACGATCACGAGCAGGGTGCGGAACAGGCCGAGGACCTGGGTCATCCGCATCAGACGCCCCCTCAGCAGCAGATCGCGCTGTTCGTCGGGCGTGAAGGCCGAGAGCAGCAGCCGTGCCTCGATGCCGGCCTTGACGGCGTTCACGTCGACGCCCGGCTGGACCCGCACCAGCACGGCGGCAATCGTGCGGGTCTCGGCCCCCGAGATCATCGGCAGCAGGCGCTCCGCCTCCGCGGGCGAGTATCCCTGAGCCTCGATCGCCCGCCGCGTGGCGTACCGGGCCGACCGGATGGCCTCGTTGTCACGCTGGTACAGCACTTCCTGGGCGTCCGGCAGAGACATGTAGAGGAGCGGGTTGCCCCCGAGATCCACGGCTCGCTTCGTCAGACCGACGACCGTGTAGTCGTGCCGCCCGAGGCGGATCCGCTGGCCGAGCCGGAGGCCGAGCTTCGCGTCGGCCACGACCTCGTAGCGCGGCTCGCGAATCCCCCGGCCCGACTGCACGGCCGGAGGGCCGCCGAGACCACCCAATACGTCGTACCCGATGATCGTGAAGTGCTGGCTGCGTCCTTCGATCTCGCGCTCGACCGTGTAGAAAATGAACGGGCTCGACACCGCGACGCCTGGCACGGCGGCGACGGCACGGTACAGGGTCTCCGGCACACGAGACGACTCGTTGAACGGCCCGCCGCGGTCCCGCTCCACGGCCCACAGATCCACGTCTGTGTGGTCGATCAGCCAGATGCCATCCGCGATGTTGCCGCGGTACATCCCGTTCATGATGAGCACGATCGAGATGAGCAGGCTCACGCCGACGACGGTGCCGATGAAGCGCCCCGCGTGGCGCCGCATGTCCTTGACCGCCAGGTCCATGCCCTACCGCCCCTTCTCGGCGGCCGTCACGCGCTGGCCGTCCTGGACGGCCGGGGCCAGGATCACCAGTTCACCCCCGGTGAGTCCCTCCGTGACGATCACGCGATCCGAACCGGCGAGGCCGACGCGCACCGGGCGACGCTTCGCGGTGCCGTTGTCGAGCACGAAGACGCTGGCGCCCCCCTCGCCGCGGCGCAGCGCCCCGGCGGGCACCACGATCCCGCTGGCTCGTCGGCCGACGATGGTGACGTCCGCCTGCTCGTGGATGGCGAAGCGTGGCGGCTTCGTGTCGAAGGCCACGTTGATCTCGAGTTCCCGTGTCACCGGGTCGGCCTCGAGGGCCACGCGCGCGACGTGGCCGGCGTACTCTGCGCCCGAACGAAGACGGATCGTGGCTTGCTGGCCGACCGTCACGCGACCCGCCAGCACCTGGTCCACGAGCGTCGCCACCCAGAGCGAGTCGGCGTCCACGAGCTGGAGGATCACCGCACCCGGCGAAACGGCGCTGCCCGGCTCGAGGGCGCGACGCGTGATCACGCCGGCCATCGGACTCGTCAGCGCGGTGTACGAGAGCACGGTTTCAGCGACGCGCTGCTCCTCGAGCAGGCGCGCGAGCAGCGCCTCTTTGGCTTCAATCGAGGCACGGGCCGCCTGCTCGTTCGCTTCGGCCGCCTGCAGCGCTCCGCGGGCATCGTCCGCCTCCGCGGCGGCCACCACGCCCTTGCCCGCGAGGGCCTGCGCGCGCCGGTCGCGCGTGCGCGCGAGATCGAGATCCGCCCTCGCCTTGGCCAGATTGGCCTTCGCCAGTTCGACATCCTGACGCGCGCTCGCGACAGCGCTTGTCGCCGAGCGGACGCGCGCCTCGAGTTCCGTCCGATCGAGCGCGGCAAGCAACTGGCCACGAACGACTTCGTCACCCACGTCCACCAGCACGCGATCGAGCGTGCCAGTCATGCGGCTGCTGATGCCGACCGCGTAGCGAGCCTGGACCGTGCCTGGGCCGGCTATCTCTTCCTGAACGACTCCGGACCCGGCCGAGGCCACCGGTACCGCGGATGGACCGGACACCAGGCCACATCCGGTGGCCGCCAGAAGCGCGGTCAGCAGCGGCACGAACGACGCCGCGATCCCGCGCACGCGGGGCCGAGACGCCGGCCGGGAGCGTGAGGGCCATGCGAGTGGACGGCGCCCGAACACGAGCGCGACGGGTAACGTCAGTCGAGATTCCATCGAAGGAGAAGCCCTGGGGACCGCAAACGGATTTGGAGGGACCAGACAACCTTACCGAATCGCGGCTGCAGGCGCAAATTCGGCCGTTCGACGAGCTCAGGCCGCCCAGCGGCACGTGAGAGGGCGGACCGGCATCAGGCGGGAATGGCGTCGAGTTCGTGCGCGATGTCTTCCACGCACGCGTCGATCTGCGCCTGGCGGGTGCGGAAGCTGAGGACGCACACGCGACCGAGGAAGCGCCCGTCGACCGTGCAGCCGGTGAGCATCACGCGACCGCGACGCGTCACGCGCTCGAGCAGGTCCGCCGTGGCGCGATTCTCCTCGTCCAGCGTCGCGCCTGACCGCGTGACGTGGAATGCGAAGAGCGACAACTGCGGCGGCGCCACCATCACGATGCCCGGCAGCGAGGCGACGCGATCGGCGGCGTGCACCGCCAGCGCGCGCTTCTCGGCGAGCGCGGCCCGGAAGCGCGCGGCCCCGAAGACCTTCAGGCACATCCAGATGCGCAGCCCTGGGAAACCGCGCGACAGCTCAGGACCGTACTGACTCGGGTCGTAGAACGCGTCCGGATCCGGTGTGCCGGGCAGGTAGCCAGCCGACATGCCGTGCACCGCGCGAAGCGCGGAGCCGTCGCGTACGAGGAGCGCGCCCGTGCCGTACGGCAGGAACATCCCCTTGTGCGGGTCGAGGGTGAGTGAATCGGCGCGCGGCAGCCCGGCCAGCAGCGGCCGCAGTTCGGGACACATGTGGAAGAACGCGCCGTAGGCGCCGTCCACGTGGTGCCACAGCCCCTCGGCCGCGCACAGGTCGGCCACCGCGTCGATCGGATCCACGGCACCGGTGTTCGTCGTGCCGGCCGACGACACGACCATGAACGGCCGGAGGCCCGCGGCGCGGTCGGCGCGGACGGCGTCGGTCAGCGCGTCCACGCGCAAACGGAAGTGCGCATCCACCGGCACGTGCCGCACGCGGTCCTCGAAGATGCCCGCGAGCTTCGCCGCCTTCTCCACCGAGTGGTGCACATGGGTCGTCGCGTAGAGAACGCCCGGACGAACGTCGCGGCCGAGGTGCCGCTCGCGCGCGCACAGGATGGCGTTGAACGCCGCCATCGATCCGCCTGTCGTCAGCAGGCCGCGTGTCGACTGGGGAAACGACATCCAGTCGCGGAACCAGTCGAGCACGTTGGCCTCGAGCTGCACGAGGGCCGGCGAGGCGAGCCACACGCCCGTGTACCGGTTCGTGGCGGCGCTGATGAAGTCCGCGACGGCCGCCGGGTAGAGGCCGCCCCCGGGGATGTAGGCCAGGTACCCGGGCGAGGGCGTGGTGTACGAGCGCGGAATCCAATCGTCGAACAGCGGGCCGAGAACAGCTTCAATCGACGAACCGTGCTCCGGCGCGGATTCACGCATCGACGCGCAGAGCGCGGCCGCGGCATCGACGTCGCCCCGGACCGGCTGGCCAGGAATCGACGCGACGTGCGCGACAATCCGGTCGAGGGCCTCATCGCCCAGTCGGCGCATCTCGTCGGGCGTGAGTTCGAGGCTGGCAGGGTCGGCGGCGAGGTCGAGTACATTCGTCATCGTCACGCCCAGATTACTCCGGAGCACCGGTTGTGTGCGCGGAATCCGCAGGGACAGCCTGGGCCGACACGCGCGGCCAGCGTGCCGCGCCGTCCCAAACTCCGGGATGAGACCCGCTCTAGCGCGGGGGTGTTCGGCTGGCGCGGGTGTCTACTCGCGTCGGGCGAGCGGGCTCGGCGCGAGGAGCCCTGCCAGAAACGACGCGGCCATTGTGAACACGGTGAGGATCGTCTCCGGCATCACCGCCCCGGCGCCCCCGGGCGCGAAGACGCTGATCGCGAGTACGGTCATCGCGCCCACCATGACCAGGCAGAAGGCACTAACGATGATGAGCCACAGGCGGTTGGCCGTGGCCTGGTCCGGATCGGGCAGATGAATGCCCAACGCGGCCGTCACGGTGTCGCGTTGCCGGTCGGGCAGAGCGCCGACGGCGTCGGCGACCGCAGCGGCCCGCGCGTCGGGCGGCAGGGCTTCCAGTTCCTTGGCGAACGCGGCGAGGTCGATTCTGAATCCCATCGATTGGCTCCTGCGGCCGGACGGCCACGCGACACCTGGTGATCGGCTACCTGGGCGGCGGGACGGCGACCCGCTCGATGCCCGTCACCGCCGTGCCGGCCTTCAGGCAGTAGCGGGTCTTGACCTGCTGGGCGGTCTCGTCAGCCCCGCGCAACAGCGCGCCCTCCGACACCGGCTTCGGCGAGGCGACGTACGGCAGCACGGCTGCCAGCAACTCGCCCACCTCGTCTGCCCCGGACGTCGCGTCCGAGTTCAGGGACACGGATTTCAGGACGCCTGACTCGGTGAGTTCGAGCTTGAACTCGCCGCTTCCAAGCGCCGCCGGTTCGAACGCCACGAAGATGCGCTCGCCGATCGGCAGGAAGTCGTAGCGAGCGTTCGTCTCGGGCATGCAGTAGCCGCTGTAGCCCGGGTTCGCCGGATCCACGACGTAGCTGGTGGTTTCGGTGATGCGGACGAGGACGCGGCTCGCCACCGGAATGCCGATGGCCGGCCTGCCATCGGCGCCGAACGTCCTGAGCGACGAGGCGCACCCTGCGGCCGCCACCGCCGCCATCGCCGCAACAGCCAGTCGCATCTGGGTCATCGCGCCTCCTGCACTCGCCCCAACGTAGGCGCGCGCGCACGGGCGGATCAACGCCGATTGCACACTTTCCGGGGAGCGAGGACGGCAGCTCACCGAGTATCCCGAGAACAGACCGGGTACCTGTCATGCGACCGCCTCCGTGGCGCGCGCGGCGAGCCCTGGCCATCTGTCTCGCGTGGCGCAGACCGGAAGCTGCGGATGGTCCTCTCGGCTTCCGCCTGGATTGCCGTCTCGCGCCGTACGCCGCTCCCTGTCGTGGGCTCTTGGTTGGGCTGGTTGCGCTGCTCATGGTTGCGCTGCTCACTTGACAACCGGGTTCGGCCGCACATAATGGCGGTGCTCCGTGTGCCGGACCCCGGCGTGCGCGCAACACCTCTCCTCCGCTCGCTCCTGTGCATCGCGGCGGCCACGGCCGCCGGGACGGCTCCGCCTGCAGCCCGCGCCCAGTCAACGCCGTTCGTCCTGACCAGCACCGACTGGGAGGACCGGTCCACCGGATCCGCCGTCGTTGAGTGGCATGCGAATGCCGCCACCGTAGCCATCCCCGCCGACCGGGCGGGTCTCGGGTGGGTCAGGGCCCGCACCCCCCTCTTGGGGGACTTCGACGCGCAAGTTTCCTACGCCCTGGAAACGTGGGACGCGCCTGCCGGCACGGCCCTGTCGATGGGATTCCTGGCCTCGACGCCTGAAACGGGTGACCGAGCGGCGCGGCAAATCGTGCGCGTCGGGCGGCTCTGGGCCGATGCCGTGGACCAGTACGACGCGCGCGTGCTGAAGAGCGGCGAGTGGCGTGAGCGATCGAGCGCCATCGAAACCGGCTCGGCAGGGCGTCTCCGCATCCTGCGCCGCCTGGGGCAGGTGCATGCGTCGGTCCGGGTTGAGGGCGGATGGGAAACGCTGCAGATCTTCGACCTCCCCTCGTCGGAGCCCCTGGACCTGGTGTTGACGGCCGCGAACGGCACCGACGCCCAGCGGGTGTTTCCGCCGGTTCGTGTCACGTTCTCCGATCTGCGCGTCGAACAGCTGCCCGGCCGGGCCGGCGGCGCGGGAGCCGGTGCTCCCGGGGGCGTGGCCGGCGGTGAGCAGGACTGGCTGGTCGCCGCCAACGACGCGGGCTGGCTCCGGGTGATGTCACGGGCCCAGTTCAAGGCCCCTCAAGCGGCAAACCAGGAGATCCTCGGCGGTTCCGGAGAACGGATTCTGGCGAAGACGGAACTGCAGGGCGGGTTCGCCACAAGGGACGAGGCGCTCGCCTTTCTCTGTGCCCGCATCACCCGCGTCGTCGTCGACTACAACCCCGTGCGCACGCCCAAGGAAATCGTGCGGGCGACCTTCGGCGACACCGGGTACTACCTGCACCTCGAAGGCGGCACCGATCCCGAGGCGCTGCGCCCGGCCGACAACTACGACGTGTCCGCCGAGAAGGGCATCCTGAGGACGCACGGCATCACGCCGCGTGCGGCGTACCGCAAGCTGTGGCTCGTGCACGCCACGGGGCACGGGACCATCCAGGGCCCGGTGAAAGACGACGCCTGGATGACCATCCCGTCCGAGCCCGTGCCGGACACGAAGAACCCGGCTGTCGCGTCCTTCGTGATTCCCGACGGGATGGGCGGCACGTTCACGTACTCCTGCGACCGCTGGGAGGGGCCGTACCGGGACAACTTCGGCCTGGCGCGCGCGATGCAGCGGCTCGGCGCGGCCGAGGTGGCGATCTACCCGCCGGCCAACGCCTACGTCCGCACGCTGGTGGCTGCCGAGGTTCCAGAGAGCCCGCGCGACTTCGGTGCCGAGGTGCTGGGGCTGCAGCCAATCGTCGACAGCGGCGAGCTGCACGAGTGGCAGGTCTACGTGACAGGCGACGTCTGGCTCCACATCGGGACGCGCACCGAGTTCGAGGCCCCGGTGAAGCAGCGCGAGACGCTCCTGGCCGGACAGGGTGACGCGGTCATGAAGCGGGAATCGATCCCGCTGGGACGCCGGTTCGTGAGCTACGACGACGCCCTCGACGCCCTCGTGCCCAAGCTGACGGGCCTCAGGACCATGGTGGCGCCGCTCTCGAGCCCGCCGGAGATCGCGGTCGGCGAGGTGGTCGGACGCAAGGTGCTGCTGCACCTCGCCCGGAGCCCTGACGCGCTGGTGGCCGGGTACGGCGCGTACGATCTCGGCGCCGAGATGCGGCTGCTCGCGTCGAAGGGCAAGGCCGTCCGGCGGACGTTCAAACCTCAGTGGCTCGTCCACGCCACCGGCCACGGCACCTACAGCGGGCCGGTGAAGGACGACCTGTGGATGATGGTGTCGAGCCAGCCGAAGGACGGCGGAGTGACGATGCCCGATGGCATGGGCGGAACTTTCGGCTATTCGGTCGATCAGTTCGCGGGCCCCTTCACCGACAGTTTCGAACTGGCCCGGGAGCTGAAGGCGCGGAGCATCCCGGCGATCGGCCTGGTCGGCGAAGACCGCCGGATCAGCGCCGACGAGGCGGATGTGGCCACTCCGCCCGAGCGCCCTGCCGAACCACCTCGCATCCTGAGCATCGCGCCCGAGCGCGGCGAGGCGGGCGAGACGTTTTACATCACCGTCATCGCGACGGGCGTGAAGCAGGGCTACCGCTTCTCGTTCGGCCGCG
This sequence comes from uncultured Vicinamibacterales bacterium, assembly GCA_964481395.1. Classification (GTDB taxonomy): domain Bacteria; phylum Acidobacteriota; class Vicinamibacteria; order Vicinamibacterales; family JAKQTR01; genus JBFMFH01. The sequence goes on along the minus strand of CAYZYG010000003.1, from coordinate 24,400 downwards.
GCGTCACGGTACGCGACGAGACGTGGCTGGGCAGGAACCCGGACGGCCCGGGCGAGCGCTGGCTCGCCACGGTGTCGATCGACAAGGATGCGCGCTTCGATGGCCGCGACTGATTCGTCCCCCCTGACCTGGCGGTCTGCGACCCTGGCGGCCGCGCTGCTGGCCGCGGTCGGCGTGCTGGCCGGCGGATCGATTCTGGCCCAGAGGCCGCAGGGTCCGCCGATGGGTGCCACCGCCGCCTCGACGATCCTCGACGAGACGGGCAAACCCGTCGGCGCCGGCCCGCCGATCGGGATCATCGGGCCGCCGGCGGCAAGCGGACCCGCGGCGGGCGCGGACGACCCGGCCGTGGCCGCGCTGTGGTGGTTCGCGGGCTTCCTCGACGCCTACGCGCGCCTCGAACGCGACATGGCGATGATCAAGACCGTCCTGCGCGCGAACTGGATCGCCATCAGGGAACTCGAGGCGGATCTCGTCGCCGATCGCGCCACGCTCGACAACGCGCGCGGCGATCAGTTGCGCAGCTACATGACGCTTCTTGTCAACGCCAAGCAGCAGAAGCTCAACGAGCTGCGGGCGGAACAGGCCTCGCTGCTGAAGGCCGCGCTGGGGCGATGGGAGGACTTCACCCAGTGCCTCAGGGAGAAGTCGGCCGGCTACGCGTCCCTGCCGCTCGTGCAGCGGGCGCTCGGCGGCTTCGGTACGTTCCTCGATCAGAAGCGGCTCGTCGGCGAGATGGAGCTGAACCTGAGTGCGGGCCGAAGCCAGGAATTCCGCGTCCTGGCTGACCGTGCCCAGGCCGATCCGTCGCTGCAGGCCGTGACGCTGCACTACCGCGTGCAGGATTACCTCGACCGCGGCGAGATGGGCATGGCGCTCCACGCCGCGCGCGTCGGAGCGGCGCGCTACAAGGACACCGATCTGGGCGGCGTCATGACGACGCAGGCCCAGAGCCTCGAGGTGGCCTTCCTGAAGCTCATCTCCTCGAAGGCCGACTCCACCGCCGCCGAAATCCGCCGCACCTGGGAGACGTACTCGGGCGAGGTCAGTGACAGCACCATCAAGCAGGGCCTGTTCGGCTCCGTCCGGCACGGCATCGATTCCCTGATCGGCCGCACGAACGCGCTGCGCGATCTCGCGACCGACAGCCAGGAACGCCTGGTCCTCGAGCACAACGGCGTGGAAGTCGCGTGGCGTCTGCGCGAAAAGGGACTGAGCACCGAAGAGATCCGGCTGATGACACCGGAGAAGCTCCGGGACACCTGGCCGAGGGTGTTCAGGCAGACGATCAGCTGGGAATCCGCAGACGCCATGACGCTGTCGATTCAGGCGGCGTTCCAGAATGAGGACGTCAAGAAGCTCGCCTTCGGCGGCGACATGCGGACGCTCGACCTGAAGCCGTCCTGGATGGGCCAGAAGGAGTTCGACGCCGGGCTCTTCGGTACGTGCGTGGACGCGGTCAACGTCAAGAACGTCCTCCTGCTCGCCGGACCGGGTGCCATCGTCAAGAGCGGCGGCAGCGCGGCCGGCGCCGGCACGCGGTTCGCCCGGGCATTCGGCCGCGGGGCCGGTGCGTGGGAGCGCATCGGCGCCATGGCCGAGACGGGGTTGAAGGACGCCGTGACCGCCCGCGACTGGCTGATCGCCACGCCGGCCGTGAGGGAAACCGCCGCATTCCTCGCGAAGACGAACACGGGCAAGGCGCTTCGGGAGGGCCTCACTACGTGGTGCGCCGCGCGGTACCAAGGGCCCACGGCGGTGAAGGCCGTCATGGGCGCCGAAGAGGTCCTCGCCCAGATGGTCGTGTTCGAGGCCGGCGGGAAGATCGGCAAGGCCGTCGGCGGCCAGTACGGCGAGTTCGTCGGCCAGGCGCTCGCGGTGCTGGCCGGGAACCCGATCCACGACATCCAGCAGGCGCGGGTCGGTGCGATCAAGGCGCAGGTCGCGGAGTTCCGGCAGAAGCTCTCGGTTGCCGAGTCGGCCGCGGCCAGGGTGAGGACCGCGCATCAGTCCGTCGAAGCTGCTGCCGTGCGTGTGTCTGAAGGACAGGCGCTGGCCGAAACCGAGATCGCCCAGGCGCGGCGGGCCGCGCTGGAAGCGTCCGAAGCCGCCGACGACATCGTTGCCGCGGAGCGACGCGCGTCACAGGCAGCCGGCGATCTGCCCGCCGCGGGCGGGGTCTCCGTACAGCCCGGCGCGTCGCGGCTCACCGAGGGCGTCCGTGAGCAGGCTGAACTGGTCGTGGCCGAGGCCGAGGCCGTCGTCGCCGGCGAACGCATCGGCTCGGCTATCGTGTCGCCCAAGGCGAAGAAGGCCGGCACACTTGTCACCAACATGCTCGAGGACGCGCGCAAGTCCGCCGACGCCATGGACAACGCGGCCCTCGCGCCTTCGGCCGGGCCGCGCGCCAGTGCCTCGGTGGAAGTGGGACCTGGCGGAAGCCCGGTGGAAATCTCAGGCCCCCGTCCGGCTACCGCAAAGACGCTCGAGGTGAGGGTCGGCGGATCGACGGCCTCACCTCCTCCCGGGGAGGCCGCGGCGCCGACGCCGGTGCGTCAACCCTCGACGCACGCCGAAGCCTACGAGATGGGAGAAGAGGCCCTTCGCACCCGTGACTTCGCGGCCGCCAGGAGCTACTACCGCTCCGCGAGCCAGTTCGAAGACATCACGGCCGACGACGCAGCGCTCTATGTGAAACGGATGCGGGAGGCCGAGCACGCGGAGCGATTCGCATCGGCGATGGCCGAGCGACGCGCCTCGGGTAAGTTCACCGAGTACACGCGCCAGTGCGACGACGCGCTGCGACAGTGGACGCAGGCCGAACTCGACGATGTCGCCAGGCTGAACCTCGAGGATATGCCGCTGGTGTCGGCCGCCACGGGGCGGGCCGAGACGGCCGCGGCCCCGCGCTTCGTGCTCGACGCCCAGGGGAGAAAGGTAGGCGTCTTCAAAGAGGCCCGCCTCCCGGAAACGTCGAACCTGCAAATGATGCCGGACGATGGCAATCTGGTGAACGAGGTCGCCGTCGCACGCATGTACCGTGACTTCGGCTTGCTCGCGCCGGCTGCGGCCGAGGTCACCGTACAGGGCGCGACGGGGCCAGTGCGCGGGGTGGTGATCCGCTGGATCCCTGGCGTTCGGCAACTGCAGGACATCAGCCCGGGTGCCCGAAGCGCCCTTGCCGATCAGGTCGCGCAGTTCAAAGCTGCGGCCGTGTTCACCGGCAACTACGACGTCCATATGGGCAACTTCGTGTACGACCAGGTCGGCCGCGTGTGGCACATCGACCACGGGATGGCGTGCCTGAAGAACTCTTGGAACTACGACCAGCTGGATTGGCTGAGAGGATCGCTTCTCAGGCTCTCCGAAGATCAGTTCAGATTCACCGGAAACGCGGATCTCGATTTCGCCCGTCTCTTGCGCGATCTCTACCGCAACGGCGGCCAGGCCCGTGCCGAGGTGGTTCATCTCGATCGGCTGGTGCGGGGCCAGGACATGCAGCCGGTCTTCTCGAAGATCCGCCGTGTGGACGGCGAGCAGATCGAGCGGTGGGTCGGCGATCTGGTGAAGCGAGACACGCCCGAGGAAGCCGCCCGGGAGATTGAAACCATCAAGGCCAGCCTCCTGGAACGCAAGCGCACGATCGACGAGCTCCTCGATCCCTGGCCCGGCGCGGTGCCTGGGCAGCCGCAAGGCACGCCACGGACGCGCCCGGGGACCGTCGGCGCGGCGTGGTCGCTGCTCAATCAAGCTTGGCAGAGCGTTCTCGGAGGCAGGTTCGTCTTCCTGCGGCCGCAACCGATGCTCGCGGGATGGCCGGCATGGTAAACGCGGCCTCACGTCCTCCGCGCAGGCCCAGGCGACGCGCCACGCGCGCGGCCGCCCTCGGAGCGATCGTGTGCGGGGCCGTGGTGGCCGCTGTCGCGATCACGCCGGCGCAGGATCCGGGCAAGTCGACAGTTTTCCCCGGACCCGATCCGGCGACGTCGGTCGTCATTCGCCCGGGCGCGGTGATCTCGCTCGGTATTCCCGATGACACCCCACCGCTCGGGGGTGGGCGTCCGGGCAGGCCGGAACCGCAGAATCCGAGCACCGGTCGACCGGGAACACCGGAGTCACCTCCGATCACCGACCCGAACACGGGCCGGCCCACCCAGCCGGAGACACCGGGCATCCCGAATCCGAACACCGGACGCCCGACGGCTCCTGGAGCCCCGGACGAACCCGTCACCGGCGCATGGCCCGCGCCGCCGGATGCGCCCATACCCGAGGGCCTGTCTGCCGATGGCCCCCTTCGCATCACGAGGTGGGCAACGTGGCGGCGGGTCACGGATCACGGACGCAGCCAGCCGCCGTTCACCATGTACGCACTGCGAATCTCGGCCGACGGCCGGCGCATCGCGTTCGGCGGCTACGAGGGCGTCCGGACAGTCGGTGCGGACGGATCTGGCTCTGCCGTCGTCTCCACGAAGCGGACCGAGGACGGCTCCCTCGACATCAATGCGGACGGCACGACGGTCGCGTGGTACAGCGGCGAGGAGGGGCTGATCGTCGCCGATGCTGACGGGAGCGAGCGACGGCAGCTGCCAGTCAGAGCTCAGTGTTTCTCGGTCCGTCTGTCGGGCGATGGTCGACGCGTCTTCGTGCTCGAGCCCGGCTTCGAGGGAGGCGGGATCGTCGTCTACCCCGCCGACGGCGGGCCGGGCCGGACGCTGGTCACAACCGAGCAGGCGGCCCGAACGGCCGGTGTCGACGCCAACGGCAATCACTGGCGGGGTGGCCTGTCCGGCCTCGACGTGTCCGCCGACGGAAGCCGGCTGGTGTTCCAATTCCTGTGGGATGCGCTCGCGCTGGACGTCAACACTGGCGCCCTCCGGCGCCTCACGCAGCACGCCGGCAACCCGCCAGACCCCGGACTGCAGCGCGTCCGCATCAGCCGGGACGGGAGCCGGATCGCGTGGGTGCACGAGGGACCCGACGCAGACAGCCGATATATCCAGTTCACCGACTGGGACGGGGGCGGGCCCGTACGGCAGACGGGCCACCAGATCCAGGGGTCTGACTGGGTGCAGTTCGCGGACGACGGCGCGCGGCTCGGAGTCGGCTGGGGCTTGCGCTTCTTCCCCGCCGACGGTTCTGCCGGCTACGACGCGACGGACCTCGGCAGCCGGGATCCGCTCCACCGGCCCCAGAAGTCGTCGATTGACTCGACGGGCAGGCGGGCGGCCCTGGTGGTCGAGGAGCCGGTCGCGGAAGGCATGCCCGGGTCCTTTCAGGTCTACGTCGCGGACTTCGCGCCCCGTGATCTCGCCGGCAATCCCGCGCTGACCGGCATCGCCATCGACAATCCGGTGATGCGGATGGATGGTTCGTCCACGCATCTCGTTACGCTGTCGTACTCAGGGACAGCACTGAGCCGCGCCGGGATTGTCCTGATGCGGCCCGGATTGACAGTGCCTCAGCAGTTGCGCGGCGGGCTGTGGGATGGCCTTGGCGATCCTGAAGAGCGTCCCTACATCGGCGGAGGACCGCGGCCGCTCGTGAGCGCCAGGCTCAGACTCCCGAACGACACAACGCTCCCGCCGGGCCCGGTGACGGTGCGGGTCTGGGCCAAGGATGCGGAGGGGCGTATGACGGTCGTCGATCTGGAGGGCGCGGAGGTCCGATAGCGCCGCGCCGAGCCGCGACAGCCGCCGACCATCCGTGGCTGGGTTCCGTACCCTATACTGACAGAGAGGCGGTCTGGGCCCGGCGCAGGCGCGTGCGCAGCGCAGCCTAGGCGCTCGTGGAGGAGAATCCAGATCATGGGCAAGAAAACCGGAATTGGGTGCCTGGTCGTCGTCGTCGTGGTTGGCCTGATCCTGGCCGGTTCGCTGGCCGGGACGTACAATGCGCTGGTCACCCTCGACCAGGCGGTGCAGGCCCAGTGGGCGCAGGTGGAGAACGTCTACCAGCGGCGCGCGGACCTGGTGCCCAACCTGGTGGAAACCGTCAAGGGCGCGGCCGCGTTCGAGCGGGACACGTTCACCGCCGTCACCGAGGCGCGCTCGCGAGTCGGACAGATCAACGCCGGCGCGGCGCTCAACAACCCCGAGGCCTTTGCCCAGTTCCAGCAGGCCCAAGACGGACTGGCCTCCGCGCTCTCGCGGCTGCTGGTCGTCGTCGAGAAGTACCCCGACCTGAAGGCCACGCAGAACTTCCGCGATCTGCAGGCGCAGCTCGAAGGCACGGAGAACCGGATCACCGTCGAGCGCATGCGGTTCAACGAGACCGCGCAGGCGTTCAACACGAAGCGGATGAGCTTCCCGACGGTGCTCATCGCCGGCTTCTTCGGCAGCCGCTTCAACGAGAAGAGCTACTTCAAGGCCCAGCCGGGCGCTGAGACGGCTCCTCCGGTGAAATTCTGACCATCGGGCTGCCTTCATGACGCGAGCGATGCTGGCCGCGCTCGCCTGGCTCGTCGTGCTGGCCGTGTCCCCGGCCGGGGCGCAGCCGGCCGCAGCCCGGATTCCGCCGGCGCCCGAGCGCTGGGCGACCGATACGGCGGGGTTCCTGAGCCCGTCGGCGCTGCGGTCGTCCGACCGGGCGCTCGAGCAGTTCGAACTCTCGACGGGTAATCAGGTCCTGCTGTGGATCGGCACGACGACCGGCGATGTGCCGATCGAGGACTGGGCCGCCCGGGCGTTCGAGGCCTGGAAGGTCGGGCGCAAAGGCCTCGACAACGGCCTGGTCCTGTTCGTCTTCGCCGAGGACCGCACGCTACGGATCGAAGTGGGCTACGGCCTCGAAGGCGTCGTTCCCGACGCGGTCGCATCCAGGATCATCAACGAGGTCATGGTCCCGAAGATTCAGGCCGGGGATCGCGACGGCGCGATCCTCGCGGGACTCGACGCGATCATGGTCCGCATCATCGGCCAGGCCACCGGCCCTGCTGGTCCTGCCGAGGCAGTCGGGCAGCGTGACACCCCCCGCACCAGCCCCGAGAGCCGGGAGCTGAGCTGCGTCGAGGTGGTCATCCTGGCGTTCCTGGGCCTGGGATTCCTGGTGCTGCTCATCACGAATCCCCAACTCGCGCTCTACCTGTTGTTCACCATTCTCTCGAGCGGTAGGGGCGGCGGTGGAGGTGGCGGCTTCGGAGGAGGAGGATTCTCGGGCGGAGGCGGGCGCTCGGGCGGCGGAGGCGCGTCAGGACGATGGTAGTGACGGTTGACTTCCGACAGCCACGCGGGTGGTGCCGGACGGGTGCCCGTCGCGGCCCGAGGACACACGGTGGCGATCCGCCCGGCGTCATTCCCGCGGAGGCGGGAATCCAGGACCGCGCGGCTGAATCGCATCGTCATGCCGGAGTGACGCTTCGGAGGGAAGGCCGATGAGGATTCCATGCTTCGACGGACGCTGAAGAAGCTCGTGGACGAGGATGCGGTCAAGCAAGCCATCGGCGAGGCGGAGCGCCGGTCGTCCGGCGAGATCCGCGTGTCGGTCTCCACGTATTTCTGGGGCAACGTCCGGAAGACGGCGGAGGCAGCCTTCACGCGCCTCGGGATGCACCGGACAGCGCAGCGCAACGGCATCCTCTTCTTCGTCGTGCCGTCACGCCGGGCGTTCGTCGTGCTGGGCGACGAGGGCATCCACGCGAAAGTCGGCCAAGCGTTCTGGGACGCGATCGCGACAGCCATGTCGGATCGCTTCAGGAAGGGCGACTTCACGGGCGGCCTCGTGCTCGGCATCACCGAAGCCGGCAAGCAGCTCGCCGATCACTTCCCCCACCAGGGCTCACTCGACCGAAACGAACTCCCGAACGAAGTGGATTTCGGGGACCAGCCTTCGCAGCGTTGACGGACCGCTCCATGCCGCGCCGGGATCCGCCGCCGCGGAGGCCCGGCACGCGCAACAGGATCATTCGGCCGGCCGCCGGCAGGTCACGACGAACTCGCGCGAGGCGGCCTCGAGCACGCCCCCGGCGAAGTCGCCGTGGATCGACTCGAGCAGGAGCTTCGACCGCGCGACGAGGTGCTCGATCTCGTAGCGGAAGAAGAACCTCATGTCGAACGTCCACGCGTCCCGGTGCTCGCCGTCCTCCTCCTCCCACACGAACGTCATGCCGACGCGGTTCGTCTGGCGCGAGAGGTCGGCGGGTTCCGACGACACGATCCGCCGCAGGCGGCGTCCCGGCGCGTGCTCGCCGTTGAAATCGGTGACCTCTTTCAGCCCCTCCATGAGCAGTTTCAAGTTGGGCACGTAGAGATCGAACACGAAGGCGCCGCCCGGCTCGAGGCTGTCGTGCACGGCGTCGAGCAGGCGCAACTGGTCGGCCGTGTCGTGCACGTGCGAGAGCACGCGGAAGGGCGCGCACACGAGGGCAAAGCGCCGGTCCGCCTTGAAGCTCACCGCGTCGGCCACCTGCACGCGATCCCGATCGCCGGCCGCGAGTTTCCGCCGGCACTGCTCGATCATCGTCGGGCTCACATCGATGCCCCACGCATCGATCCCTCGCCGGCGCGCCTCGGCGAAGAGGCGGCCCGTGCCGACGCCGATCTCGAGGACGGGCCCTCCGGCAGCCGTCATGCGGTCCAGGTAGTGGTCGTTGTCGACGCCGTCGCGCACTTGGGCGTAGACGGCATCGTAGAACCGGGCCACGACATCGGGATACGGATCGCTCATACTCGACCTTCTTCGCCAGCCCCCCGGCGCCGCCGGCGCCGGCTACTCCGACCTCAGCGCGAGCATGGGTGGCAGCCCCGCCGCGCGCCGCGCCGGCACGTAGCACGCCAGCAGCGACGCCGCGGCCAGCAGCGCCGGCGCAATCGAGAAGACCCACGGATCGAAGGGACTCACCTCGTACAGGGCGCCGGCCAGCCCGAAGCCCGTGGCGATCGAGAGCAGCAGGCCGATCCCGAGCCCGACCGCGACGAGCCAGGCGCCTTCACGCACGACGAGCCAGAGGATGCCCCGCCCGGTCGCGCCGAGGGCGACCCGGATGCCGATCTCGCGTGTGCGCTTCGAAACCAGGTACGCCCGCACCCCGTAGATGCCGATCACCGCCAGCAGCATCGCCAGTCCTCCGAACACCGAGAAGAGGTGCGCGCCGGTCCGGACGACGCTTGCCGCCAGGCTCCGGTCGCGGTACTCGGCCATCGTCGACATGGCGAGGATCGGGATGTCGCTGTCGACGGTGCGAATCTCCTCCCGCACCGCCCGGAGCACGGCGGCCTGGTCCGCGTCGCTCGTGCCGCGGGCGCGCACGTGCAGGCTCAAGCCCGCGCGGTAGCGCTGCCCCGACGGCACGAACACGTGCGGCACGGGCGCCTGATCGAGCAGGCTGTGGCGGGTGCCGGCCACGATGCCGACCACCTCCATGGTCTCGGCATCGGCGGCCTCCCGGCCCGGGAAGTAGATGTGCTGGCCCAGGGCATCGCCGTCGGGAAAGAGACGCGACGCCAGCGGCTCGTCGATCACCGCGACGGCGGGTCCGTCGGCGTCCGTCTCTTCGGCCTCGGAGAAGCCTCGCCCGCGGAGGATCGGGATGCCGAGCGTCTCGAAGTACGCGCGGCCGACGATGTAGTGGTTGGCGCCGAGGCCCTCGCCTTCACCGCCCACGCCGCCGCCGGCGCCGTAGGATGTCGAACTGCCGTCGCCCTGCGCAGCGCCCGCCGTGTCGGGCGTACCGTCGCCCACGCGCCGCACGCGGCGGCCTTCGGTGAAGTTGCCGAACGGCACGATGGACGCGAGGCTCGCCGATTCGACGCCCGGCAGCGCGCGCACCCGTTCGATGGCTCGCCTGTAGAAGGCCCGCCCGCGCGCCTCGTCGGCGCCGGCCAGGCCCGCGTCGAGCGTCACGACCAGACTGCGGTCGAGCGAGAAGCCCGGGTCGGCGCGCCCGGCGTTGACCGCGCCGCGCACGAACAGGCCCGCGGCGGTCAGCAGCACCATCGAGATCGCCAACTGCCCCACCACGAGGGCGTGGCGGAAGTTGAACCACCGGCGGCGGCCCTGCTGGCCGCTGCGCTCGCCTTCCTTGATCTCGGTCACCATGTCCGTGCGCGCCAGCGAGACGGCGGGACCGAGGCTGAAGGCCAGCGTGCTCACGATGGTCAGGCCCAGCGCGACGCCCAGCACGCGGAGGTCGGGCTGCGCGTCGATCAGGAGCATCATCGGCAGCAGCGGGCTGAACATCGCGGTGAAGACGCGCAGGGCCCAGTAGGTCAGGACGAGCCCGCCGGCGCTTCCCGCGACCGACAGCACGAAGCCTTCGACGACGAGTTGCCGGATCACGTGGCTGCGGCTCGCGCCGATGGCCAGTCGAACCGCGAACTCGCGGCGCCTGGCGCTGGCCCGCGCCAGCAGCATGTTCGCCAGGTTCATGCACGCGATGACGAGCACGAGCAGGGAGGTGCCGAGCAGGAGCGCCGACAGGCCGAAAAAGTCCTCACTCTGCGGGCTCGTCCCGATACTCGCCCGCGCGAGCGGGCGCACCTGGATGCCGAAGTCCTTGTGCGCGCCCGGGTACGCCTCTTCAATCCGCCGCGCGAGCGGGGCGAGCGACGCTTCGGCCGCCTCGAGGGTCATGCCTGGCTTCAGGCGGCCGTACAGCATGACCGCCGCGGTTTCCCGATCGGCGAGACGCGTCCGCCCGCTGGTCCGCAACCGGTCGCTGGAGAGCATCTCGTAGACGCCCAGGGGAAGGAAGACGGTCGGCGCAATGACGGCGCTCGGGCCGCCGAACCCGCGCGGAGCAACGCCCACCACCGTGAAGGGCCGCGCGTTGATCCGCAGCGTCGTCCCGAGCACGTCGGGATTCGCTCCCTGCCGCCGCCAGTACTCGTGGCTCAGGATGACCACCTCGCGCCGGGCGCCCGGGGCTTCCTCCTCGGTGAGGAACGCCCGCCCGAGGGCGGGCCGCACCCCGAAGGTCGAAAAGTAGTTGGCGCCGATCACGAAGCCCATCTCGGGCCGCGTCAGGTCTCCGTCTCCGATGCCGACCATGGTGATGTCGAGCGGCGTGACGTCGAGGAACGCCTGGTTCTGCTCCCGGATGTCGAGGTAGGTCGGGTACGAGAAACTGCGGTACTGGTCGGGCCGTGAAGTGTCGTACGAGAACAGGCCCACCACTTCGCCTGGCTGATCGGAACCGGGACGGGGCCGGAGCACCATCGAATTCACCAGGCTGAAGACGGCCGTGTTGAGGCCGATAGCCAGGGCCAGGATGAGCACGGCGACGCCCGAGAAGCCAGGGTTCTTGACGAGGACGCGGATCGAATGGCGCAGGTCGGTCAGGATGGAAGACATCGGTACTCCGGGCAATTATGGGGTACAACGCTCGGCGGGTCCGGAAAGTTTCATCGCCGCGCGGCGGCGCCTGCGGACGCTCAGGCACCCCAGCGCGCTTCGGGTTCGATGACGAGGGAGATTCGAAGATCCGCGAGCGATCCTCGGGGTGTAGACTCGCCCGTGGAGGCCGGGAATGACACGACGAACGACGACATGGTTGCGTGGGGGACTTCCGCTCCTGCTCACGGCGGCCCTCGGCACCGCCCTGCTCACGGCAGCGTCCCTCCAGCAGGGGTTGTCTGCCGGAGCCGCCGGGATCGTCGATGCGGTCAGGGCCGGTGACGCGGCGAAGGTCAAAGCGCTCATCGAGGCGGACCCTGCCCTCGTCGCGGCGAAAGACGACACCGATCGCACGCCCCTCCACTGGGCGGCCCGTGGCACGAGCCACGCCGTGCTGGCCGTGCTCGTCGAAAAGGGCGCCGACCTGAACGCCCTCGACCGCGGAGGGATCGCGCCCATCCACAGCCTGGCGTCGCGGGGAGACACCGCCGGCCTCACGCTCCTGCTCGACAAGGGCGCGGACGTGAATCTCGCCTCCGCGCAGGGCGAGACCGCGCTCCACCACGCGGCCAGAGCCGGGCGGGTCGAGGCTGTCCGCCTGCTCGTCGCGCGCAAGGCCGACCTCGAGCGCGCGAACCTGTACGGCCGCACGCCGCTCGTCCTCGCCGCGCGCGAGATGGGCGGCGCCGCGGTGATCCGCGCGTTGCTGGCCGCCAGCGCGAACGTCGCGGCCGCGGACAAGGACGGCGAGACGGCGCTGACGCTCGCCGCGTGGCGCGGGAGCGGCGACGTGGTCGATCTGCTGCTCGCGTACAAGTCTCCCCTCCCGGCGGGGCGCAAGGCCACGGCGGCGCTCGACAGCGCCGTCGCCAAGGGCCTGTCGTTCCTGTTCACCGTCATGGCCGGCGATGACGTCGACTACGCGCGCGACCTGGGTTTCGGCCGGACCTACCTGCACAGCGCCGCCGAAGGCGGCTCGGTCGGCATCCTCGAGGCGCTCGCCGGGCGCAAGCTCGATCCCCTGAAGGCGGATGCCTTCGGCTGGACACCCCTCCACTTCGCCGCGGACTACGGGCGCCGGGAGGCCGTGCTCTGGCTGCTCGCGCACGGCTCGGCCATCGACGCGCGCACGACGCTCGGGCAGACGGCGTACACCATCGCGGACGAGCGGGGCGACGCGGCGATGACGTCGCTGCTGCGGGAGAAGGGCGCGGAGACCTCCGCGCCGCGCTTCCCGGAACTTCGCGGCCCGTACCTCGGGCAGAAGCCGCCCGGGCGGATACCTGAGATGTTCGCGCCGGGCATCGTCTCGGCCGCCTACGGCATGCACTCGAACATCGTGTTCTCGCCGGACGGGACGGAGTGCTTCTGGTCGCTCATGATCCCGCCGCGGGGCGCGGGGTACTCCACCGGCCGCACGCTAGTCTCGCGTCTGGTGGACGGGCGATGGACGTACCCGCGGCCGGCCGAGTTTGCCGGCACGTCGCTCGACGACGTGCCGTTCTTTCACCCGAACGGGCAACATCTGTACGACATGGCGAACCGTCCGATGCCAGCGGGCCAGCCGGCCGGCGGCGAGCACATCTGGATCTGGGACCGGGACGCGACCGATGGCTGGCGCAACCCGCGGCCGGTGGACCCCACGGTCAACAACCTGCCCCACCACTGGCAGTTCTCGGTGGATCGCGCGGGCACGCTGTACTTCACGTCGACGTGGAACGGCGCCCGCGGGATCTTCCGCTCGCGCCTGGTCAACGGGGCGTACGCGGAACCCGAGCACCTGGGCCCGCGCGTCAACGGCGAGGGCGGCGGCGGGAGCTTCCCGTTCATCGCGCCGGACGGCCGCTACCTGCTCTTCGTGCGCGGGCGAGACGAGATCGTGGTGAGCTTCGCCGACGCGTCGGGAGCATGGGGCGGCCCGATCAGCCTCGGGCCCGACTTCCGCGGCATCCTGCCCACCGTCACAGCGGACGGCAAGTACCTGTTCATCAGTCGCGAGTATCGTTCCTACTGGGCGGACGCGGGCATCATCGAGGAACTGCGGAAGCGGTAGTCACGCCGCGGCCGGGGCGCTTCGGCCTTGCGCCGCCCGCGGGACTTGGGGTACACCTACCGCAGGCATTCCAATCCAGGAACGAGGTGCTCCCATGCCGCCACTCGTGCGCGCGCTCGCCCTCTCTGTCGCCGCACTGGCCACCGCCGCAGCACTCCCCATGCCGGCACGCGGCCAGTCGGCCGACAGCCAGTCCGGCATTCAGTCCGGCGGCCAGTCCGGCAGCCACCAGCATTACGCCCGAACGGCCGAGGCCGATCAGCCCTCGCCAACGGGCGCCATCGCGCCGAGGTTGCAGAACCTCGGCACCCACGTGTTTCCGGTGACGACGGCCGACGCGCAGGCGCAGGCGTTCGTCAGCCAGGGCCTGAATCTCAGCTACGCCTTCAATCACGCCGAAGCGGGGCGCTCGTTCCGCGAGGCCGCGCGGCTCGACCCGGAATGCGCCATGGCGTACTGGGGTCAGGCCCTGGTCCTCGGCCCCAACATCAACGCCGCCATGGACCCGAACGACGAAGCGGCCGCGTTCGACCTGGTGCGGAAGGCGCTCTCGCTGAAGTCGCGCGCGACACCGCGCGAGCAGGCATACATCGAGGCCCTCGCCCAGCGGTACTCGGGCAAGGCCGACGATCGCGCCGAACGGGATCGGGCCTACTCCCAGGCCATGGGCGGACTCGTGACGCGATTCCCCGACGATCTGGACGCGGCGGCGCTGTACGTCGAGTCGGTGATGGACCTCAGGCCCTGGGGTTACTGGCAGCCTGACGACACACCGTACGAGGGCACGGCCGACATCGTCCGCCTGGTCGAGGACGTCATCAGGCGGAACCCGACCCACCCTGGGGCCCTGCACCTCTACATCCACCTGATGGAGCCGACGAGCCAGCCCGGGCGGGCCGAGGCGGCGGCCGATCGGCTGCTGACGCTGATGCCGGCGGCGGGCCACATGGTCCACATGCCGGGACACATCTACCACCGAATCGGCCGGTACGCCGACGCGGTGCGCGCCAACGAGCTGGCCATCCTGGCAGACGAGGATTACATCACGCAGTGCCGGGCCCAGGGTCTGTACCCAATGGGCTACTACCCACACAACATCCATTTCCTCTGGTGGTCGGCGACCATGGATGGCCGGGCAGCGCTCGCCATCGACGCCGCGCGCAAGGTCGCGTCCAAGATCCCCGACGAGATGCTGGCCCAGATGCCCATGCTGGCGGGTTTCCGCATCATTCCGTACTACGCCCTGACGCGATTCTGGCGGTGGGACGACATGCTGCGCGAGCCCCAGCCGCCGGCGGGCAACGCCTTCCACGCCGGAATCTGGCACTACGCGCGGGGACTGGCCTTCCTGGGCAAGGGACAGGCGCTCGACGCCGAAGCGGAGCTGATCGCCGTTCGCAAGAGCCTGGAAGACAAGGCCCTCGACGCGCCGCTCTTCTCGCCGAACACGATGCGCGCCGTGCTCTCGATCGCGCCTGAGGTGCTGGGCGGGGAGCTGGCCGCCGCCCGCAAGGACTACGCCTCGGCCATCGCTCATCTCGAGCGGGCGGTGCGCCTCGACGACGGGCTCGTCTACACGGAGCCCGCCGAGTGGCACTATCCGCCTCGGCACGCGCTGGGCGCCGTGCTGCTGCAGGCCGGGCGGCCGGCCGAGGCTGAAACGGTGTACTGGGAGGACCTGAAGCGGAATCCCGGCAACGGGTGGGCGCTGTCGGGCCTGGTTCAGGCGCTCAAGGCGCAGGGACGCACGGACGACGCCGCCTTGATCGCCGCGCGCCTCGATCGCGCCTGGGCTCGCGCCGACGTCCGCCCGAACGCGTCCCGCGTCTCGGCCGGCACGCTCCTGCAACAAGCGATCGCCGAGCCGCGCGAGGTCGTGGCGGTGCCGTTCGCCAGTCTCACGCCGCTCCAGTCGCCGGCCGCGGCCGGGAGTCTGGCGCCGCAGCTCACGGCGTCGCCGGACGGGCGGGTCTTCCTGAGCTGGCTCGAACCCGCTGGCGAGGCGGGCATGCGGTTCAGGATGGCCGAGCGAACGTCGGGGGCCTGGAGCACCCGCACGGACGTCGCGCAGGGGCGCGGCTTCTTCGCGAACTGGGCCGACGTGCCCTCGGTATTCGCGGCGGGCGACGGACGCCTTGCGGCCCACTGGCTCGAGAAGACGGCCGCCAGCACCTACGCGTACGGCATCCGGGTGCGCACGTCGGCCGACGGCGGCATCACGTGGTCGGATACGGTGACGCCTCATCGCGACGAGTCGCCCACCGAGCACGGGTTCCTCACCTTCTTCGACGCCGCGGACGGCGGCATCGGCATGGTCTGGCTGGATGGACGCCAGACCGCGCCGCCCGCGCCGGGCGACGGCGGGCACGGCCACGGCGAAGGGGCCATGACCCTCAGGGCCACGACGCTGACGTCGTCCGGATCGCTCGCGCCAGATGTGCTCGTCGATGATCGCGTCTGCGACTGCTGCCCCACCACGGCGATCACGACGCCGAGCGGCACGCTCGTGGCCTATCGCGACCGATCCGAGACGGAGATCCGGGATATCAGCCTGGCCCGCCTGCGGGACGGCGTCTGGCAGAAGATCGGGACGGTGCATCCGGACGGCTGGGAAATCGGCGGCTGCCCGGTGAACGGCCCTGCGCTCGCGGCCCAGGGGGATCGGGTGGCGCTGGCCTGGTTCACCGCGGCCAGCGACGATGGCCGCGTGAATATCGCCTTCTCGGGCGACGGCGGCGCTAATTTCAGCGGGCCGATCCGCGTGGACGAGGGCAAACCGCTGGGGCGCGTCGATCTCGCGATGCTGCCGGACGGCAGCGCTGTGGTCGTCTGGATCGAGTCTGGCGAAGGCAGCGCGTCGGTGAAGGCCAGGCGCGTGTTCGCCGACGGCCGCCGCGGCGCGCCGGCGGCCATCGCCGCCGTCGGGAACGATCGCTCCAGCGGTCACCCACGCATCGTCCGGAGCGGTGACGAGTTCGTCTTCAGCTGGAGGACCTCCGCTCCCAGCACCGTGGCCACGGCGACGGCCACGATTCCGCCCGGCGCGGGACGGTAGCGCCCGATGTGACGCGGGCGGCGGCGGCCGCGGTTCAGCGAACCGCCCGGGACGATGGACTGAACGGCCTGGGCGGGTCCGCGCGTCCAGCGAACCGCACGGTCCCGAGCCGCGTCCAACCACTCAGGCCGTCGTCCTCCGAGCGGACGCCCCCGGTCGGCCTCCCGAAACAGGGAGGAGCCCATGAGAAGAGCCGTTCCGATCCTGACCGTCGCGGCGGTCTGGCTGCTGGCCGCTTCCGTGGTCGGCCGGGCCGACCAGCAGCGCGCGGGGGTGCTCGAGCCGGAGGACGCCAACGAGGCCCGGCTCAACCGCCTGCAGTCTCCCGAACAGACGATGGACGCCATCGGCATCGTGCCGGGCATGGCGGTGGCCGAGATCGGCGCGGGCCGAGGCCGGTGGGTGGTGCAGCTGGCGGTGCGCATCGGCAGCCAGGGCAAGGTCCTTGCCGAAGACATCGACGCCGAGGCGCTCGATCATCTTTCGGCGCGGTGCGCGCGGTGGGGACTGAAGAACGTCGAGGTGATCGTCGGTGACGTCAACGATCCGCGCCTGCCGGCCGGTCAGCTGGATCGGCTCTTCGTCATCTCGTCGTACCACCACTTCGGAGACCCGGTCGCGCTGCTCGGCAAGGCGAAAGCGGCGCTGAAGCCCGGTGGGAAGCTCGCCATCGGCGAGTGGTTCCCGAGCAAGACGGCAGGAACGTCGGGTACCCCGCCCGAGCGTCTGAAGGCCCAGATGGCGGAGGCCGGCTACGTGCTCGAGCGGGTCGAGACCCACCTCGAAGCGAACGGGATGTACGTCTACGTGTTCGGAACCGGCGCGGGCCCCGGAGACTGAATCGTCGTCGAGACGGGCACCTGCCGCGGCATTGTCATCAGGCGCGCGGCGCTGGCTGTCCCTCCCGCTCCACGGGGGCAAGGTGCGCGCGGTACTCGCGGGGATCGATCGGGACGTCGATGACTGAGGGCTGGTCCAGGCGCAGCGCCTCGCCGACGGCATGGCTCAGTTCGTCGAGCGACGTCACGCGCCGCCCCCAAGCCCCGTGCGCGCGGGCCACGGCGGCGAAGTCGACGTGCCGGTACCCGACGCCGTAGTCGTCGTAGCCGCGGTTCTGCTGCACCACACGGATCAGGTTCAAGCCATTGTCGTTGTAGACGACCGTGAGGATGCTGATCCCTCTCCGCACGCAGGTCTCGAGTTCGGCCATGGTCATGCCGAGTCCGCCATCGCCGATCGTGCAGACGACCGGGCGATCGGGGAACCGCAGCTTCGCGGCCATGGCGGCCGGCAGTCCGTAGCTCATCGAGGAGAGGCCGTTCGACTCGAAGAACGTCAGAGGCTCGTACGTGCGCCAGACCTGGGACACGACGAACTTCACGGCGCCGACGTCGGTCGTCATGATCGTGGCGCGCGGGCACGTGTCGCGCAGACGCTCGGTGACGAGGGTCGGGGACAGCGCTTCAGCACCCTCGTCGCGCGGGTAGAGCGTGTACCTCATGCGAGCCCGGAACGCGAGCAGATCGTCTTCGCGCCAGGCGAACCGGTCGAAGCGCTCGGCGCACAACGTTCTGAGGCCAGACACGATGTCACCGACGGCTTCGACATGCGGCCTGAACTCGCCCGCGGCAATCGTCACCGGGGCCAGCGAGGCCAGCTTCATGGAGTGGTGCCAGAGTTTGTCGGACTCGACCGGATCGAAGCCGATCCCGACGAGCAGGTCCGCCCGGCCGAACAGATCCACGATGACCGGATCCGCCGCTACGCCTGCGCAGACGCCGGAGAACAGCGGATGGTCCTCGGGCAGGATGCCCTTGGCCTTCGGCGTCACGAACACCGGCGCGCCGAGATGCTGGACGAAGGCGCGGACGGGATCGGGCGCCGTCGCGGGGTCGAGGTCCAGACCCAGGATGACGATGGGCCGACTGGCCGTCCGGATCGCGGACGCGAGGCGCCCGATGGCCTCCCGCGGTGCGGGAGGGATCGGCGGAGGATCGAGCGGGATGGAGTCGGGGCCGTCGATCTCGCGGTCCTCCATCTTCGCCACGTCGCTCGGGATCGCGAGGTGCACCGGACCCATGCGCGGCGCGACCGCGCTGCGCCAGGCGCGCCGGACCTTGGCGGCGGTGTCCTCGCCGTTCAGCGTCACGCTCGCCTTGGTGAACGGCCGGTAGACGGCCTCGAGGTCAAGGTTCTGATGGGTCGCGAAAGGCGCCGCCGATCGCGCGAACGTGGCCGTGATGGCCAGCACCGGCGAGCGGTCCAGGTACGCGTTGGCGACGCCCAGCGTCATGTTGACCGCGCCGGGTCCGAGGGTCGAGACGCAGACTCCGGGCCGCCGGTCGATCTGCCCGGTGACGTCCGCCATGAACGACGCAGCCGCCTCGTGGCGCGTGAGGATGAACTCGATGCCAGCGCGGCGGGCGGCCTCGATGAAGTCGAGAATCTCGCCTCCCGGCAGGCCGAACATCCTCTTCACGCCGGCCTCGGCGAGCGTTCGGGCAACGACATCGACGCAGCGTGGCATGGTCTTCCCTCGATATCTCACGTTGGCGGCTTCCCGCCGATTGAGGCGAGTATTCCGTCACCCCCGCGGAAGCGGGGGTCCAGTCCTGGGTTCCCGCGTTCGCGGGAACGACGGTTTCGAACCGACGACCGACTCAGCCCACGCCTCGCCGACGCCGGGCCCCTCTGCCGGGCTACACCGAATCCCGAATCCCGGATCCCGAATCCCGGCCTCTTTGCCGGTCGTTGACGGCCCAGAGGGCGGCGCCAGCGAGAAGCGCCAGCAGCCCGCCCACAAGCTGGGGTCTCGTGGCCCCCGCGAGAATCCCGATCGACACGACGATGGCCACCACGGGCACGACGGGACCGCCCGGAATGACGAACGTCGCCGGTTTCACCTGCCCGGCGTACCGGGGCCGCCGAAGGACGAGCGTCGCTGCGCACGCGCCCGTGTAGGTCACGAGACGCGCCACGGCACTCACCGTCGCCAGCATGACGAACGATCCCGACAGCGCCAGCACGAGGGCGACCGCGGTTGAGAACACGATCGCGTTGACGGGCGTGCGGTAGGCCGGGTGGATCCGCGCGAAGACCGCCGGGAGTTGCCCGTGCTCGGCCAACGCGAACAGCATGCGCGACGACGTCAGCACCTGGCCCGCATTGTTCCCCGTCATCGAGACGACCGAGCCGATGCCGATGACAAGCGCGCCGGCCGCGCCGACGAACAGGAGCGACGCATCGGCCAGCGGTGTCGTGCTCGACCCGAGATCGGGCAGCGTGCCCTGGGCCACGATCTGCCCGAGCGTCATGACGATGGTGACCGCGAGGATGGTCGTGACGAGCGCGAAGGGCACGTGATTGCGCGGACTCGTGGCTTCGCCCGCCGGCACCGGCACGACGTCGTAGCCGCCGAAGACGAAGATGAGGAGCAGCGCCGCCGCCGACGCCTGATCGAGGGTCACCGACCCGCCCGGCACGAGCCGCGAGGGCTCGACGAACCAGATCCCGATCAGGATGAACAGCCCGAGGGGCATCAGCTTGCCGAGCGTGAGCAGGTTGATGACCCAGGAACTCTGCCGGATGCCGCGGATGTTGATCCAGGCGAGCAAGAGGGTCAATCCCGTGATCATCGTCGCGCGTCCGGCACCGCCTGTCATGGCCGGCCAGTAGAAGCCCAGCGCGAGGGCGATGCCGTTGACGATCGAGGCCCAGCTCGCCACGCGCGTGAACCACTGCATCCAGCCGACCTCGAACGCGGCGAAGCGTCCGAACGCCGTCTTCACGTAGAGATACGGGCCGCCCGTGCTGTCGAAGCGGCTGCCGACCTCGGCGAAGCAGAGCGCCACAAGCATCGAAGCCGCCCCGGCGAGGACGAAGGCGACTGGGCTCCAGCCGCCGATGAGCGCGGCGACCTGCGACGGCATCAGAAAGATGGCGCCGCCGATCACCTGGTTGATACCGATGGCGGTGAGGTCCCAGCGGCCGAGTTCCCGCCGCAGGCCGGGGCCCCGGTCCCCCGCCGTCGCGTCATGTGGGGCGGACATGCTGCGGGACTCTATCACAGGGGTGTTCGGACACGGGATTCGGGAGTCGGGAATCGGGAGTCGATTCCTTGATGGGATCCGGGCCGCCTCGAGTTGCGTCGGGGTATACTCCCGGTGCACCGCCCCCGCGTGGAGAGTTCCCGATGCGATTCCTGCTGCGAACCTTCGGTCTGCTGTGTCTCTGTCTGGCGGTGTCAGCCGTCGTTCCCGGCCCTGCGGCGGCTGGCCCGCAAGCAGCCCTGTCCGCGGGCGGCTCGTCGATCCCGCACATCCTCACGCTGCGCGAGCAGAACGCCTTCTTCAACGCGTCGCTCAAGGTCCGGCTCGAAGAGATCGTGCCCCGGATCATGCGCGAGGAGGGCATCGACTTCTGGGTGATCATCTGCCGCGAGAACAACGAAGACCCCGTCTACTTCTCCCTCGTGCCGTTCACGTCGCTCTACGCGAGCCGGCTGCAGATACTGGTCTTCCACGATCGGGGGGCGGCGGGCGTCGATCGCTTCTCGGTCAACTTCCGCCAGATGGGCGACTGGTGGAAGAGCGCGTGGGACCCCTCGAAGATGGACCAGTGGGCGCGGCTGGCCGAGATCATCCGGGAGCGCGACCCGAAGGTCATCGGGATCAACGAGTCCGAGGCGGACAAGTACGGCGACGGCCTGACGGCCTCGCTGAAGGCGCGCCTCGTGCAGGCCATCGGGCCCGAGTACGCCAAGCGGCTGAAATCTTCGAGCCGCGTGGCCGTGCGCGTGCTGGAAGAGCGGACGGCCGAGGAGTTGACGGTCTATCCGCAGATCATGGCCGTCGCGCACGCGATCATCGCGGAAGCGTTCTCGAACCGGGTCATCACGCCCGGTGTCACGACCACCGAGGACGTCGTGTGGTGGACCCGCGAACGTTCGCGCCAGCTCGGCTTCGTGAACTGGTTCCACACGTCGGTCTCGATCCAGCGGCCGAAGGAGAGCCCGTTCAGGAACAGCCAGGTGATCCAGCGGGGCGACCTCCTCCACATCGACTTCGGCATCCGCTATCTGAACCTGTGCACCGACACGCAGCAGCAGGCCTACGTGCTGAAGGAGGGCGAGACCGAAGCGCCCGCGGGCCTGAAGAAGGCCCTCGCGCTGGCCAACCGGCTGCAGGACATCCATCTCGAGGAGATGAAGCCGGGGCGCACGGGCAACCAGGTGCTGGCTGCCGCGCTGACGCGCGCGAAGGCCGAGGGGCTGCGGCCGAGCATCTACTCGCATCCGCTCGGCGTCCACGGCCACGCGGCCGGCTCGCCGGTCGGCATGGTCGACAAGCAGGACGGCGTGCCGGGCGAGGGCGACTATCCGCTGTTCGCGAACACGGTGCACTCGATCGAGCTGAACAACCGGGCGGACGTGCCGGAGTGGGGCCAGGAGGTGCGGATTGCCCTCGAGCAGGACGCGGCGCTCGCGAAGACGGGGATGTACTTCCTTGACCGGCGCCAGACGGCGCTGCTGCTGATCAGATAGCCGCGCGGGGGTCGAACGGCTGATCTCTCCGGCCGGGCTGGAGGTCCTGCAGCAAACCCTGGCGAGCACGGCGACGGCGGCCGTCTGCAAAACCCGCCGGAGAACGAGGGGGTCAGCCGGCGCAGTGGTCCGCGGAGCAGCCGCGCCCGTGCGCGGCCGCGACGCGGCAGCCGGCCAGCGGCCCGCAACCGGCCGGAGGCGGGTTTTGCCGCCGTGTCGAGCGGTTTGCGGAAGGACCTCCAGCCCGGCCGGGTCGAGGGCAGGCACCCGTGATCCTCGCCGCAAACCGCCCGAGCCGCCTCTGCCGGTCCGGGGTAGCACGGTTCGTTCTCGCCGGGCGCGAAGTCCTGCGGGTACTCGGTCGACACGACCGTGTTCGTGCTCTCCACGGCACCGAAGTGCTTGTATTCGGTCGTGCGGGTGAACGGACAGTCGTCCAGGTGGTTGACGACGGCCGTGCGCTGCAACTGCGGCAGCGGCAGTTCATCGAACTCGATCCGGACGCTACGGTAGGGCAGTCGCCCCAGAGCGCACCCGAAGTACGGGTCGATGCACCCGGTGTGGAAGAGCCGATGGGGCCGGATCCGCGACGCTCGTGGGTCGTAGTGATGCCGCAGTTCAACGTCGATGTGCGTATGGTCGAGCATGCGCTCGAACAGCGCGGTGTAGCCATCCTCCGGGAGGCCTTGATACGGGTCGCTGAAATACCGATCGTCGCGGCCGACGACGATCGGCACCCGAGCCTCGACGTCGTGGTGCACACGGCCGGCGAACGCACCCCAGTGCCTCGCGGTGTACGACGTGAACACGTGTTCCTCCACGAGGGCCGCCACGACATCAAGCGTGGGGTCGCCAGCAGCCCGCACGTCCCGGAGCGAGACGCGGCTGCCGCTCCCGAATCGCTCGATGAGCGTCGTTTCGAGCGCGCGAGCCCTGTCGGGCTGGACAATCGTTTCGAGCGAGGTGAAGTTGAACGGAACCGGAAAGGTCAGGCCCGCACGGCGGCCCAGGACGCGGTGGACGTACGGGCGCCACCGGGTGAACCGCGAGACGAACGACCAGACCGAAGGAGAGGTCGTGTGGAAGATGTGCGGCCCATACCGGTGGAGGCGGATGTCGTCGAGACCGGTCTCGTCGAAGGCCTGTCCACCGATGTGATCCCGGGCGTCCACCACCAGCACCGGCTCACCGAGGTCCTCGGCCAGACAGCGCGCGACGGTGGCCCCCGCGAAGCCAGCGCCCACGACAAGGTTCCGGACGCCCCTCATGCAGATCCGAGCCGAGGCGCCAGACTGTGCCCATCCGTGACGAGACTAGCCACGTCGCGGTCCTGCGGGCGCCCCCCGGCCGTCGGCCGCTCCTCCGGCAGCAACGATGATCGGGGACACGGCGGAGAACCGGTCGGTCATGTCGGGGTAGCGCCTCCGCAGATAGGCGTGGGATCGTGCGAGGTCGCCTGACGCGTCGATGCGGGTGGCCACGAACGTCTCCGACCCGAAGTGACACACGAACGCCCGGGAGATCGCATTGGCGAACCCCCGTGCGAGCAGGCGGTAAGACAGCGCATCATCCGCGCCGTAGTGGGTCGGCAGGTCTAGGTCGAACCCGCCGCAGGCCTCGTAGGCCGCTGCTTCAACGAGCGCGAACTGCGTCCGGATGTTCCCGTGGACAATCGGGCCGTTGAAGAGCGCCGGCGCGGCCGGATCGCCAGATTTCTCCGACAGGTAGACGACTCCCACCCCGCGGCGGCCCAGCCCGCCGGTGTGCATCTGAGGACCACTGATGGAATTCGAGCAGGCGCCGAGCAATCCTGGCGTGAACCCGGCTCGTCTGAGCGCGTCCAGGTCTTCGCGCATGATGCGAAGCCAGTCTGGCGTCACGACCGTGTCATCATTCGCAAACACGATCTGCCGAGCCCCGAGACCGATGGCGACGAGCGCGGCTTCGTGGTTCCACCTGGAATAGGTCGCGGAAGGCTCCCCGGCTTCCAGGCGTACCCGCTGCCCCCGCGTCCGGGCGTCATCACACACGCCGCGCAGGTCGGCGGCAGCGTCGACGGTGGCGCTGGTATCGGTGACGACGAACAGGGCGCCGGCCGGTGTGAACCGCGTGTGGGCCCGCAGACAGAGGTCGAGGAGTTGCGGATCGCGGGTCGGGACGACCACAGCGAGCCCAGGGTCGCCCGCAACGGGGTCCGAGTCTGCGCCTGCCTTGGAGCCGTTTCGCATGTTCGGACCTTCGGCACGTTGGCTGCGCGGGCGGACATGGCCGACATGGCCCAGGGGTCCGTCGCGCGCGGTGAGCGGCCGTCCCGGCACCCGCGGCGCGTGGGGTCGCGCAGCGTTCAGAATGGCCGCGCCTAGTCCACCGGAACCGTGATTCCTCACATAATCCCCGGGCGGGGCATCCCGCCTCGCGGCGT